>NZ_CABUAN010000019.1 GCF_902489635.1 uncultured Porphyromonas sp.
GAGATTTGAGATTTTCCACGTGGATATTCGAGAAAGGAGGGAATCGGACGAATTTCCCCGTAAAGATATGTAAATAGAGATTAGGGGTTAGAGATTAGGACTGACACATTATATTATAATGAGCTCATCTGTGCCTCGCTTGTCGCTAATGTATAGCTCCTGACAATTATAATGCATCAGCCCTGTCAAACGACCCTTATTTCTTTGTCTCCGGTTTGTTTTTTCGTATATCTGTAGGCGAAACAGCGTACAAATGTCGACTAAAATAAAACAGCTGTAGCGGCAATCCCAAGAGACTCCAGTCCTCTTTTCTGCTTGGTTGGAGCAACAGGGTCTTACAAGGTCAATCTGAGGGGAGTAAAGCCGTATAGTAATTCAGTTGTTGCAAAAAGTGCAACAACTGAGTATTAGCAAGGGCGCACGGAGAGCATCTAGCAAGGGGGCATTCGCTTGCTGAGTTTAGAGAGTTTTATAGCTTATTGCGAAAGTCAAAATAAAGGTTTAACTTTGCGCATAGTACTACTCGATCGAAGTCTTTATTAGCAGTACGCAGTAGCTACCAGTATAGGCCTCTTTTCGATTAATACATACACTATACAGCTGTGCCTTTGGGCTACATACTACTAAGCAAATAGCACTACCTAGACTATAACTTAAACTCACTAACTTATATGAAGACTATCATCAAAGCAGTTACACTACTGGCCCTAGTCTTAGCGATTCTTCCTTCTTGTGGCAAATCTGGCCATAAAGGTCAAACAGACGGAGTCTCTAAGATTACTTTAGTTGCCGACAAGTCTACTAAAAGAATGGCTCTCGCTATCAACGCAGATCCCTCAGAGCAGGCGAACATCTGGATTGACAAAAACATGAATGGGACCTGTGACGAAGGAGAGCAGGTGACACTATTCACCAATTTCCAGGATCACTACACCGAATCAAAAGAGATACTCAGTGAATATAATTCTCTAGATCCCTATTCATTTAGTGACGCCCAGAAGCTGGCAAACAGCGAAACTATAGATGTCAGGCTCAACTCTGACACCTTGGTAATCTACGGTGCGGTATCTCAGCTCTCCGTGAGAGGCACCAGACTGGAGAGTATAGACATCTCTGAGAGCTCCTCTATCCAAGCACTAGACTGCTCGAGAAGTGAGCTGAAGTCTCTCAAGGTAGGAGACAATAACTCCCTACAGTTTCTCAATGTCTCTAAGACAGACATGACTCAGCTAGATCTGTCGCAGTGCGAGTCGATAGAGACTCTGTATGCCTCCTCATCAAGTCTAACCGACTTGAAGCTCCCTAAGGCCAACTCTAATCTCAAGGTGCTGAATATGTACCACTCACTATCTCTCAAAGAGCTAGATCTGTCTAATCAAACAAATCTCAAGACAGTGTCTCTCTATGAGGCTAGAGAGTTACGCACCCTAAACCTTAGTGGATGTACTGGACTCGAAGCTATTATATGTGACAAAACAGACGTGGCAGCAGGACTCACTCTAAACAATTGTGGGGTGAAGTATATGTCCATCACTGGCTCCTTCATTCCTCAATCTGCGGGAGGTCAGGGTGCAGATGTCTTAGATCTTACAGCTCTGAAGTCCCTAGAGTGGTTTAAGCTTTACATTACAGCTGATGATGAGGGCATCGAACCCAAGTTAGATGTAAGCGGACTAGATCAACTGAAAGAACTGGACGCAGGTACGCGCTTATCTGGTCTAATACTCAAGGGTAATTCCTCTTTAGAGACACTAACAGCTTATTCTTGCAACTTGACAGAACTAGATCTCTCTGATTGTAGAAGCCTTAAGAAACTTGAAATCTACGATAATAAACTTCAGAAGATTAACCTCTCTAACGTGCCAGAGCTAGAGTATTTGAGTGCATCTGATAATGATCTTCAAGAAATCAACCTCTCTAAGGTGCCAAAACTCACGTATTTGAGCGTAAGTGGTAATAACCTATCAAGCATAAATATCAGTGCTTGCCCTAACCTCTCTGATATCTCTTTAAGCAGAAACCCTATGTCCTTAGAGCTTATGGTACAGCTGATTAAAACACTCCCAAATCGAACTGGCAAAGATCAAGGGCAGATGTCCGGTACAGAGAGTCTCTATAACCAAGATATAGAATCTGAGGCTAGGAAGATCCTAGAAGAGAGGAACTGGAATTACAACGGCTAATAAGCTTAAACAGACTAAAAGGTCATAGTCATAGAGAATAACGATACTATGAGATCTGTGGCCAAAAACAATCATCTAAAAACAAAACAAGCAATAGATATGAACACGATAACAAGCAAAATAATCACTATGCTCCTTTTGCTCTTTGCTCTATCAGCATGCGGCTCCGACAAAAAACAAAAGGCCGAAAACCAACAAGTCAGCGAAGAAGAGCAACAAGTCAGTGAAGAGGACCTACCATTCGTTGATCCATCAATGGTGGCTGAAGACTTTTTCTTAAGCATCTATCTGGGTGATAAGATGGGAGTCAAGCAGCATTGTACTAATCAGGTCTGGGATTACATCCGTGATAAAAAGTTTATGGAAGGAGTCAATGGTGTAGCAGCTTTTGCTGCTGACTTTCATGAGACCTTTCAAACAAATGAAACCATAGATATCTCAAACGCTGTATCTGTGTCGGATCAAATCATCGAAGGTAATTTGGCACGAGTCGACTGCACTTTAAAAGCGACTCTCAACCCTGAGACCATTACGCTCTTCATGATCATCAAAGATGGGGAGTGGATTATCGAAGACATGTCCCAATTCATACCAGTTGATGGAGATCGAATTCTATAACTAGTACTTACCGCTTCAAAATAGCAGTCTCAGATCTAGTTGACTCTGCTCTAGCTTCCAGCCCAATAATAGCTGAGAAGACAGAGCAGCAGCAACAGATCTGAGACTACTGTTTGAAATGGGAAGTAGTTATACTTGAGCGAAAGGAAATGCCCCCTCTCCCCCAGCTCAGGGGAGCGGCGTGATGTGCTTGATACGGAAGGAGGGCGAGTGAAGCTCGGTGAAGTGGAGCAGTAGCCTGCGCAGGGTCTCGTACTCTGCGGGCGAGAAGCTATTCGGAGCAAAGTGCTCTAGGTCGTATCGCAGGAGCCTCGGCAAGGCACTCTGTAGCTCTGGCGTAAGCAGTACGGAGTAGTCAGTCTGGAGCGGGAGTATCGTCCACTGCTCGAGGTCTAGCCAGTATGTCCTGTAGCTTTCTGAGTCCAGGCTTCGCATCTCTAGACCCTCGGGGAGGTATCCTTTGGCACGCAGTATGGAGATGAGCAGAGCTAGGTCGAAGCCTTGTAGCTCCTCAAGGCTCTCGGTGCGGTCTAGCTGGTCTAAGGCTTGCACGACGATAGTATAGAGCTGCAGATCCTCAGGCTCCTGTGCGAGCAGCTCTCTGAGGAGCTGGGATAGATAGAGGAAGTAACCGCTAGCGACGGGTCGCTGAGCTAAGGGGAGCGCACCACGGACGAGCTGTACCTGACGAATGAGCTTGACGGGCTGACTGGCCGGCGAGGGGGTCGTAATCTGCAGACCTCGTAGTGGCTGGAAGAGGTTGCTCGTTGCTCGGCTCCTGCCACCGATGGGGACGGAGAAAGCTGTAGCCCCCCACAGGTCGGTGTAGAGCGTAGCTATGAGTGAGCGGTCTGAGTACGGGATGACACGCAGCACGATGCCCTCGACGGTGGTGATCATAGGCGTGTAGCGGCACTCGGTGTGAGCAGGGGCAGCAGCTCCCGTAGATCTCTGATCTCAAGCACGGAGTGGCTCTGCTGGTCATATTCGGGCATCGGCACTTGCCATAGATTGTACCAGATGGAGTCGATGCCACTGTTGAAGGCACAAATGATGTCGCTCGGCCAACTGTCCCCAATGACGAGTGCCTCCTGGCGGCTACAGCCTACTGCCTTCAAGGCGTAGTCTAGAAACTCAGGCGCAGGCTTAGGCACACCAACATGGTCGACGAGAACCACTTTGTCAATGTAGGGCGCCAGGCCCGAGCCGTTGATCTTCCCATACTGCGTCTCTTCAAATCCATTACTCACGATACAGATCGTGTAGTCTCTATGTAGCTCTGCGAGTACCTCTAGGGCATGCGGTATGAGACCCGTCTGCTGCTGGACGTACTGCATAAACCTATGATTGAGCTCCTTGACCTGCTGATCGCTCCACGAGACTTGTCCTCGCAGTGGATAGCGCAGACGATCTAAGAGCAGTTGCTCCTTGCTGATATACCCCTTGCGATAATCGTCCCAGAGCTGCTCCTGATGAGGGAAGTAGACGGCAAAGTACTCCTCAAAGGTAGCGTAGTAAACGTTCCACCCCTCCTCATCGTAAAGTCTGTGCAGGCTAGCCTTATTATTGTCAAAGGTAGCCCAGAGCGTATCATCGAGGTCGAAGAGTAGTGCTTTGTACTTCATAGGTTTGCTGGCAAACTAAAGATGAGTCTCATAAACTTCAAAGGGGAGGTGTCTTGAGGCACCTCCCCTTTTGCATTAATGTAATGTGTCAGGAGACAGATTAGTAGATCTGTATGACAAGTATCTTAGAGAGGCTCCAGAACTCTTTAGGATTAGTGATCTCAAGGGTTAGCATCTTGTCCTCTCCCTTGACCAGCTTGTAGCTAGACCCAGGGTGCTTCGTCTTGAGCTCAGCCTTCTTGGCATAGAGAGGTATGGAGGTAACCTTGCGTAGATCGATCTGTGTGAAGTAGTCTGACTGATAGCCCTCTGTGACAACCTCGCCATTGCGGATGATGTTCATATCCTTGAGGTCGCGTGAGGTACCGATACAGTAGCGTACGGTGTTGAGCGCAGCGTCCTGGCGATCTAGCTCGGCTTGCTGAGCTGCAGAGGTCTTGCTTAGATTCTCCACATTGCTGCTCAAGTCTGTGACCATAGAGTCGAGGACACCGATAGCGTAGTTCTTGCGCTTGAGCTCCTCGGTGAGATCTAGGATCTCAGCATTCTTAGCATTGAGCTGCTCTTGTAGCGTGCCGATGGTGCGCTGTAGAGAGCTGTTTTTGTTTCCAGACTGAGCGAGCTTCTTGTTGAGGAGGTCGATGGTCTGACGGTTGGACTCCAGCTTTTCATTGATCAAGCGTAGATTGTCCTCGATCTTACCACGCTGAGACTGGGGCACCTCGCTATTGCTGTCTAGCGTTATCATGCCTTCTAGCTGCTGTATCTGAGCAAAGTTCTGGATCACCATATTGATTAGTGAATCCTGCTCTGCAACTTGCGTGCGGAGAGACTGCAGTTCGGTGAGCTCCTTCTGTCGCTCTTCCTCCTGCTTACTGTTTTTACCGCAAGCGGTGAGCATTAGTAGCACTACTACCAATGCTGATAAAGTGAGAGATAGTGACTGTTTCATAATTGTATAGTTGTATCTTCTGTTATGTGTCTATTGTTGTTTTTAGAGGCCTTGACGGGTGTAGCGCCAGCTACGACGATGACAAACTCCCCGCGAGGAGCGGTCTCTGCAAAGTGGTCGCTCAGCTCCTGGAGCGTGCCTCGCCGTACCTCTTCGTGTAGCTTAGATAGCTCACGGCAAGTGGCTGCTTGCCGCTCTGCACCAAAGTATGTGATCAGGTCAGCGAGCGTGCGACAGACCCGGTATGGCGACTCATAGATGATGATGGTGCGTGTCTCGGTGGCTAGTGCCGTGAGGAGTGTCTGCCGCCCCTTCTTGACGGGGAGAAAGCCCTCATAGCAAAAGCGAGACGTGTCCAGTCCGCTAGCAACTAGAGCTGGAACGAAAGCGGTGGCACCTGGCAGGCAGGTGACCGTCACGCCAGCATCTATGCAAGCTCGTATGAGCATAGCTCCTGGATCATTGATGCCTGGCGTACCGGCGTCGCTGATGAGCGCGACGGAAGTGCCCTCGGCAATGCGCTGAGCTAGTCGCTCGGAGGTCTTGTATTCGTTGAACTTATGGTGGCTCTCCATAGGCTTCGCTATCTCGTAGTGCCGTAGCAATACGGAGGAGGTACGTGTGTCCTCGGCAAGGATCAGATCAGCCTCACGTAGAGCCTCTAATCCACGTAGGGTGATGTCTCCCAGATTACCTATAGGGGTCGGTACGACCGTTAGTTGAGCCATTGTAGTTATACTGCGTTCTTGACCAGTCAAGAGACAATTACAATGCAAACTTACGAAAAACTCGTGGAATCTAGCATTACCGCTCCGATCTAAACGGAGAAAGCGGTTGTCTACAAAGCTTTTACGAGCGTGCAGACTTATTCGATATCTTGCTCTTCCTGCAGTGTAACTCCGTAGATCTCCCCTGCCGCTGCGACAAACGTAGGCATATCGCCTTGTCGTAGCTGTACCGTGAGATGGTACTGAGAGGTGTAGTCCTGAGCGACGATCTCGGCACCATAGTTCTTGACTAAGAGCATCACGGGTCCCATCAGATCCATCTGGAAGCTGAGCGTGACACAGCTGTATAGGATCACCTCTCTGACTGTTGCCTTGTCTAGGACTAGCTCGGTCGTAGAGCGGTAGGCATCGATCAGGCCACTGGTGCCGAGCTTGACACCGCCGAAGTAACGGACCACCGCCACAGCTACGTTGGTTAAGTCACGAGAGAGCAAGCGTCCTAGGATAGGCTTGCCGGCAGTGCCTGAGGGCTCTCCGTCATCGTTGGAGCGTGTCTCGTACTCCTCAGCTCCATAGATCGAGTAAGCCCAGCAGACGTGCGTCGCACTGTAATGCTCCTTGCGAAGCTCCGAGATGCGCTCCAGGGCTTCCTCAGCACTAGAGACCGGATAGCAGTAACCGATGAAGCGGCTCCGCTGAATGTTTTGCTCGTCAATGGCTGGCGACTGGATGGTGTGGTAAAAGTCTTTCATCGGTCAGGCTTTCTCGATTAGTTAAAGTTGGGCTGCTGCGAGAAATCGCTCTCTAGGATGTTGACGTCTCCACTCTTGTGGTACTGCACGCCATCGGCACCCTCAGCGGTGATGACGTAGTAGTAGACTCCACTCGGTACGGGCTTGCCTCGGTAGGTGCCGTCCCAGCCGCCATTGGGATCGCTCCAGCTATAGATCAGTCCGCCCCAAGAGTCGTAGATGCGCCCTTCGAAAGAGATAAGCGACTGATGCACCACCTGAAAGAGGTCATTGACTCCTGGACTGCTAAAGGGCGTAAAGACGTTTGGCACCTCGAGCCTCGAGCTTTGTACCGTTACCACCACGGGCTGAGAGGTAGCTGTGCAACTAGCTGTGCGGTCGCTCACTATGCCGTAGAGGGTGTAGGTACCCATCTTGTCAAAGGTGTACTGAGCTTGGCGTCCGTTGAACTGCATCACCACGGGAGCGTCCTTAGAGATGGTGGCTCCCTCAGCAATGATGATCTGGTAAAGCACTGCCGCAGGCTCATTAGCGACCAAATCGATCTCCACCGTCGCGGGAGCCGAGAGACTGGAGGGGAGTTGCCCCGCATTGGTTGCGGTCGAGTCTGCCGCCTGCGACTGACCCGCGCTAAGCAGCCGATAGCGAGCGTGCAACTCGACACGACGAGCCTGTAGCACGGGACTCTCTATGGGCAAGCCGTACTGACTGGAGACGCCCTCGGTAAAGCGGTCGCCGATGATAGCAAAAGAGGTGTCCGTCAGCGGAGCGATCAGATGCCACGCCCCACCATTGGTCTCGGGGAGCTGCTCTTCCTTTTGCTCTGCGGTGAAGGTGTGAGTCTCCTCTTTGTAGACTAAGTCTTGGTAGCGCACTACTAAGCCACGATCCGCCTGCATGGAGGCACCCTGTAGCGTGTGATAGGATATGGGAGCAAGCGGACGAGAGAGGGCGAGCGTCACCTGCTGGCAAGGCTCCGCAGCATCGTAGTCCGCCGTCAGTGTGAGGTTACTCAGAGAGACACGGCTGTAGTCAAAGACCCAGTAGTAGGCCCGCGTCATCATGATCTGACTAGGCTGAGCGGTGAAGTACCCGCACTCCAGCTGCGCATTTGGCACGGTGACGGTCGTGCCCGCATACTGCGCCGTAGCGACGGGCTGCGCCTCCTGTATCGAGGTGGTGTAGATGTAGAGCTGCTCTCCCGTAGCTATGGGAAAGGTCAAGGTAACCGCACCACTCCCCTCTCCACTAGCGGGATGATAAGCCAAGAGCTGGACCTGCTGCCCCGTCGGGGTGTAGGGCTGGCTGAGTTTGCCCGGACTAGCTGTGACACTCTGCGCCGAGAGTGTCACGGCAGAGCTGACGAGTATGAGGAGTGATAGGATCAAGCTTCTAGTCTTCATGTGGCGTGCTACTATATATGGTGTCTCTAGAAATCAAGCTTCTTGCGTCCACAGATTGTCCTGTAGTTGCATTCATTGCAAATCTTCTGTACGGAGGTTTGGTAAAAGGGGTTCTCAGGGTTTACTAGCTCGTCCAAGTATTTGCATACCATCCCTTTGATTTCCTTTAGATTTTGAGGACCTTCAAAGTATATCGCTCCTTCGCTAGCCGGCACAGTGGGAGCCAACGAGTAGAGTGTAGGCTGCACCTCCTGGATTCCGCCATTTACCTCCTGAGCATAGAGCAAGGCGTAGAGATAAGACTGTAGCATGTAGCCACCCAGCTTGTAGTTGCTTTTATGAAAGCGCCAGCTTGTTAGCGTATCGGAGTCTAGTGTCTTTAGCTTCTTAAGCTGCTTGATGATCCCTGTCTTATAGTCTACGATGCGACAAACACCTCCACAGACTTTGTCCACTCGGTCGAGCTGACCAGTCATGTGTATCGT
This sequence comes from uncultured Porphyromonas sp., assembly GCF_902489635.1. Lineage (GTDB taxonomy): Bacteria > Bacteroidota > Bacteroidia > Bacteroidales > Porphyromonadaceae > Porphyromonas. Next base: position 8,747 of record NZ_CABUAN010000019.1, read on the forward strand.
ATGCCCGTTCCACTCGAAGGTGACGTTTTGCATCTTCTCCTCACTGGCCAGCAGCTGGAGCGTACCACTCTCCCCGAGCAAGAGGCGGTCTATCTCTAGAGCCTTGTAGATGTATCGCTCCAGGTCTGTCAGGAGGATCTCGTCGGGGGCACTCTTGTCAGAGACGATCTCTTTATAGATGTCTGTCAGCATCTGGCGAGAGACCTTGTGCTCAAGATGATCCTTCGTGATGATGTCTCCATGCTTCTGCACCAGTCCTTTGTAAAACAGCTCTAGATACTCATGCACTATCGAGCCCTGCTCTATCTGCGTCACCACTCCTGGCTCGGGGCGTGGCTCACCGACACCCTTTATCTTCTTAAGGTAAAACTGGTAGGGGCACTTGTAGTAAGTGATCAGATCAGATGGAGAGAAGGTCCTCTTGCCTGAAGCCAACTGCGCTATGTAGCGACGCACCTCCTCATCTTGGCCTGTGATCTGGGATACCGTCTCGTCTCTCGCCTCCAGTGGGTCAGCATAAGCAGACTCATGGAGCCGTAATTTTGTCAAGTAGCGTATCTGATCCACATAGCGCGAAGGCTCCATCGAGGAGATGCTCTTAGGACGAGTGTCTTGGAGTAGATAAACTTCCTTAGCACCCTGTATGAGGCGATAGAAGTGGTAAGCATTGGTATCGTCTTCCGTACGGTAAGTGGTCATACCGAAGGCTCTACGTAGCATATCGGGGATGAGCGTCGTCGTATTGCTCGACTTAGGCAGATCGCCCTCCTGCACATTGAGCATGATCACATAGTCAAAGGTGAGCGTACGGGTCTCCAAGAAGCCCATCACCTGCAAGCCCTCTAGCGGAGCTCCCTCGAAGGGTATACTCCCCACAGCCAACAGTTGCTCCAAGAGGTAGGCGACATGCATCGGTGTGTCTAGCAGATGCCGAACACCGTCGCGCGCTGTTAGCAGGTTAGACACCTGTGTGGCATAGCAGACTATCTGGTCGCGTGCCTCCGAGAGGATTACCTGATCTATCGGCTCCTCAGCAGCCTCGTCCTCCTCTTCTTCTTCAGGTGCTGACGAGCTCTCTTTGATCAGCTCTAGCAGTTGACCAACACGACCGAGTAGCTCTTTACCAGTAAAGCTAGGTGTGAGTATCTCTAGGAGAGGCTGTCGTATCGCCTCATCAGCATCTTTTGTAAGCTCCTCGATGATCTCACGAAGCTCCGATGCTTTGATGGCATAGTGATGGAGAGCTATCTGCTCCATCAGAGGAGTCGTCAGCTCACCAAAGAGCTTGCGCGTCAAGGGGGCTGCCAGCCAAAGTTGCAAGCGTGAGCAGGTGAGCTTGACACGCGCTAGCTCGCTATCCGAGGGGCTAACGAGCCCGAAGATGTTTAGGTATCTACGTATCCAAGTCGCCACAGAGGTGTACTGGAGGGGGTAGCCCATCGTCACGTTGAGCGATGTGCAGGTCGGCTGCTTGAGCGACTTCATCAGAGGGATGAGCGTTTTCTCATCGTTGAGGACGATCGCTATGCGTAGCTCCTCGAGTGCCTTAGGATCGCGCTCGATGATCTCGTCGATGAGACTATTGACCACTTGTGGCTGGAGAATGGTTGAGTTGAGCGAGAGGAGATGGATCTCTGGCGAATGTACACGAGCCTCTTCTCCGTCTATGACCTCGCCCCCGTCTATGACCTCGCCCCCGAGGAGATCGACGTTTTGCTCGATCGTACGATAGAGATGATCTGTAAATTCGTCCGTAGCTTTTAGCGAGACCTTCTGCCAGTAAAACTGCACCTTGAGCGCATCAGCATCGGCTGTCCGTAGCTTCTTGATGATCTCCTGCTCCGCTGGCGTCAGGTTGTAAAGCCCCACGAAGGAGACCAAGCTGATCTTCGAACCACTATGACGACGTAGCTCATTGAGCAGATCATCGTCCGTAAAGTCTCGCTCCGCAACGAGCCTATAAGCGGCAGCTCGGTATGCCACGCCGAGCTCGGTCAAACGCGCATTAAACCGCTTATAAATCTCTCTCCAGACGACGGAGAAGTGGAGATACTCTGCGCCGTGCGCTTTTTTGAAAAAGTCTTTAGGCAGTGCGGTCCAAAACTTTTGGATTGCGTCGCGCTCCTCTTCTGTCAGGAACTCGTAGTCATCAAAAGCATCTAGCTCCTCGAGGTTTCCCAAGAGCATCTCCACATGTGCCAGGGCAAGATCCATATCTTGGAAGTCTCGCAGCATGCGCTCCGTCTGACTCAGGCGGAGCATCTGATCTGTCTCCGCCTGCGCCTCGCCCTGCTCTGCTAGATAAGCTGCGTAGACCTCATAGAGTATCGATATGAGTGCCGTATTGTCTAGGATGACCCGCCCACTCATCTCAGTGATCCACTCGTCGATGGTGACTATGCGAGGCAGGATAGTGGCAGCATCGGTCAGTTGCGCGATGAGCTCACGCTGTAAGAATGTGCCAGCACGCTTCGTCGGCACCACCACCAGCTGCTCTCTCAGCGGTGTGTCACTACTGCGCAGTCGCCTGACGACCTGCGAGAGGAAGTTGTCACTAGAGTCCATAGATACCCAAGACTAAAAGGTTATTACACATGTGTAGCGCGACCGATGGCCAGAGTGAACCCGTAGCCCAGCTCAGGTAACCCAGCAGGAGCGCAAGAAAGAAGATCGGCAGCATGCCCACGGGGTTGAGGTGCATCACGGCAAAGAGTAGTGCAGGAAGGAGGATAACACTCCAACGTGGGAAGCCTCTCAGCATCATCCACCCCATGAGTGCCCCTCGGAAGAAGAGTTCCTCGGCAATCGGTGTCAGCACCCCGACGATGAGGAGAGACCACCCTATATTCGACTCCTCTATGAGCGTCGTCTGCGTCTCCTCGACCATCTTGCTCCAGTTGCGTAGCCACGCTCCGCCCCACCCCTCTGGCCATACGTTGACGAGTGCTTCGTTGCCCCACGTGAAGAACATATAGATAGCCACAGCAAGGGTTGCGTAGAGGAGGAAGCGTGGCAGCCTCACCCCCCTTAAGTATTGCCTGAGCGGTTCGAGTGGCAGGGCTAGCAGTTCATAAGGCTCCTGCGGGGCTGGCTGATGGTAGAGCCGTCGGTAGCCCCATAGGTAGGTCCATGTAGCAAGTAGTGCACTGCCTCCGAAGGCGATGACCCCCACCCAGGAGACTGGGAGCAGTGGGTAAGCCAGCACAAAGAGGATTAAGGAGTATAGGAGCAGTAAGACCAGCATCAGCGCACCTTAAAGTAATAGCCCAGCCCCACCGTGACGCCCAGCTCGCCTGCACGGCCATAGTCGTCGCGCACGGTCGTGGCAAAGATGTCGCTCAGGCCGTAGTAGAAGTGTCCGCTCAGCGTGATCCTATGCCTCTGAGCTATGTCTAGGCTCATGACGGGACCGCCTTTGAGACCCCACGAGAACTTGCTAAAGAGCGGATAGACATGTCGTCTCTTGACGACGGCTCGCGTCTCTTCGCTCGGCGTGGGGCTGCTCACATCTCGTATGATGTAGCCCACACTTGGTCCCACCTCTAGTCCCAGCTGAAACGCACCAAAGGGATAGTAGAGGTGTGCCATCAGCGTCAAGTCGATGAAGTCCATATCTCTTGAGAAACTGTAGGCAATCGGCTTCGTATACTCCTCTCGCCATCCGCGCTGCTCGTAAGAGAGACGCATCGTCATGCCCGTATATTTCTGATTGGTCAGCAGCACCCCCACGTAGCCCATAGTGCCTAGGTGAGGTAGCATCTCGACGCGTGGCACCAGATCGAGCATCGATCCACTCACACCACCACCTCCTCCTATGCGCACCTCTAGAGGCTTCAGCTGTGAGCGCTGAGCCTGTGCTGGGAGTACGGTGCAGAGGAGTGTGAGGAGCAATGCGCTCCACCATTTCATCAAGCTTAGCATAGTGCTGACCTACTCTGACAGAGGAATCTGCTGACGCTTCACCCCCCGTGGACTATAAGTGATGAAGAAGAGGTTCAAGTTCGTGTAGCCCCCTCTACCAGAGCTGCGTCCCGTAATGGCTGGTGCAAAGAGGAAGCCTGACTGCAGACCATCTTTTGGCAGCTGATGCTGATACTGCTGGAAGCCTCGTCCATACGATGAGAGAGCCGATATAAAGTAGCGCACCACGTCGTACCCCAGCAAGGCATAGCTTGGATAGCCCTCCTCTATATCACGTCCGTACCAATGCTTGTAAGCCTCCCTGACTTGCTGACTCTCGGGTAGCTCCCGATCCCAATAAAAGGTGGAGAAGATCGTAGCCCCTACCGCTTGCAGACGTTCATCCATATTCTTGCCATAGGTCTGCCACTGCGGATATCCAAAGAGCTGATAGTCACTCGTCGAGAGCTGCGCATCACGCATCGCATCTAGTACAGCTGTGAGATCCTGTTGCTTGCTTGAGTTGAGCAGGATCACACACTTCTTGGCACTCTGGCGAGGCCACTGCCCGACAGCTAGCTCCCGTAGAGAGCGACTCTGCGTGGAGATGCCCGCCTCTCGGCAGGCTGTCTCGATCGCCTTGAACTTGTCCGCCTGATCGCCCTCGCCACAGCGCACGAGTAGCACTTCGTAGTCCGCATAACGCTCTACAAAGGCTTGCTGCAGTCTCTGTGTGACACGATATTGTGCGGGGTTGAGCTGGAAAAAGTGGTCGTATAGCTGCCCCTTACCGCTCTGCCATACGAAGGGCGAGAGGTAGACCGCCTGCTGATCCTTGGCGCGCTGTGCCAATAACTCCACGCTCTGCTCTGAGTCTCCACCGATGATTAGGTCGTACTGCTCTCCCGCCTTGCTCTTGAGGAGCCGCTCAAGTGCTGAGCGATTGACGGCTGCATCGACCTGTAGATCAATGCTCACGCCCTGACGCTGCAACTGCTCGATACCTAGGAGCACACCCTCGTAAAAGTGCAGATAGCGACTAGGCTGCCCACTCTCTCGAAGGGGAAGTATCAGAGCCACCCGCACCTGCGCTATCTGAGTACCATTCAGCGGACTGGGTTCCTGCGTAAGCTTAGCTCCAGAGACCACCACGATCCGCTCCCCTACTGCGATCTGCGCATCATGCTTCTGCGGATTTAGCTCGAGAAGCTTGCTCACGGTCAAACCATACTTACGACTGATGCTGTAGAGCGTCTCACCAGACTGCACCACGTGAATGCCTGGCTCTGCCTGCACGACGGCTGGTGCCTCGACATAGATCGTGTCAGGCTTGCGCTGGGGTATCAGGAGCGTCTGCCCCTCACGAATGCCCCACTGACTGCCCTCGTTAAGCCGGTAGATCTCCTCCTCGGAGACTCCGTAGTGCTTGGAGATCGAGTAGACGGTCTCCGACTTCTTGACCACATGCCGCAGAGGTGCCTGTGCCATGAGCGTTGTCGTGACTAGAAGCAGGCTCACGGAGAGCAAGAGGAGACGCTGTAATATCTGTTTCATCGGTTTATCTCTCTTTTTACTTAGACAAAGGTAGCATAAATAGCACTCTTGGTCAACCGTTCTCCCCAAGAGATTTTAGTTTCCTACCGAGGAAAATGGATTTTCATGCGGGAGAAAATGGATTTTCATACGGGTGAAAATGGATTTTCATACGGGTGAAAATGTAGTGCCAAGGGGGGCTGAAACTCCAGTTTCACCCGATGGAACTTACATCTTCAAGCCCTAAGGCAACAAAAAGTCCCCGTAGCAGGACTACGAGGACTCACAGATGTTCGTTTGACGAGGGGGCTATCGGGGGAGCTGCTCCGTGGCTAAGGCGGTCGCCCGGTCGTGGTAGTGCAGCAGAGCGTCGAGCGTCGGGGTGGCGTCGTAGGGTACGGCCGTCATAATTGGCTCAATGAGTCGCGCTATCTCGGTGAAGCCGATCCGCCCATCGAGAAAGGCGCGCACAGCGACCTCGTTGGCCGCATTGAGCAAGCAGGGGATATTGCCGCCCTGTCGGAACGCTTCGAAGGCTAGTCCCAAGCAGGGGAAGTGGGCAGCGTCTGGCTCCTCAAAGTGGAGCGTCGTGCCGACAAACGGCTGACGAGCTATGGGTAGCGGCTCACGCACACCACCATGGAGCGCTAGGCTGATCGGGAGACGCATGTCGGGGACGGCTAGCTGCGCCTTGACCGAGCCATCGGCAAACTGCACCATCGAGTGCACGACACTCTCAGGGTGTATCAAGATAGAGATCTGATCTGCTGCAACGGCAAAGAGGTGGCACGCCTCCATCATCTCAAAGCCTTTGTTCATCATCGTCGCCGAGTCGATCGTCACCTTAGCGCCCATCGACCAGCGTGGGTGATGCAGTGCATCTGCTATGGTGACTTGGCTTAGCTGGTCGAGAGGCATCTGCCAGAAGGGACCTCCACTGGCCGTGAGCCAGATACGCTCCAGAGGGGTCTCCTCGCCCATCAAGCATTGGTAGATGGCAGAGTGCTCAGAGTCCACAGGAAGGATGCGTACGCCGTGCTCCCGTGCAGAGCGCATGATGAGTTGCCCTGCCACCACGAGGGTCTCCTTATTGGCCAAAGCAATCTCATGACCGCTCTCTATAGCGAGGAGTGTGGGTCGCAGACCGGCGAAGCCGACGAGGGCGGAGAGCATGACGTCGTAGTCGCTATGCTGCGCCAGTTCGCAGAGTCCCTCGGCACCAACTAGCACGGTACAGGTTAGCCCTTTGAGGAGTGCGGCATGCTCTGTGGCTGCTTTTTCGTCAGCTACGACCACGACGGCCGGATGGTATTTCTCCGCCTGCTCTACGAGGAGGGGTACGTTGCGATGAGTGGTGAGGGCATAGACGGAGAGCAGCTCGGGGTGAAAGGAGATGACCTCCAGTGCCTGGGTGCCGATACTGCCTGTCGAGCCAAAGAGTGCGATGCGTCGCATAGTGTGTAGTCTGCTTTGGGAAAAGGGTTGGGCTTACAAGTCTAGTAGTCCTTGGGGTATGTGTAGCTGGATGGTCCTGCTCTCAGGGTCTATCGCCTCGACAAGCTCCTCGTGAATGGGGATCAAGTGCTGAGTGCCGTCGGAGGTTTCGATCGTAAGGAGGATGTTTTCCGTTTGGTCATTGACCTCTAGGATCGTGCCGACAGGTTCCTCCTCGGGGGTGACTACTCGGTAGCCTGCGAAGTGATCCCAGCTATAAGCGACCTCGCTCTCTGCCAGTAGCTCTGTGGGAACGAAGAGCCGCCACCCAGTCATCTTCTCAGCAATCGATCGGTCAGCGACATGAGCCAGGGTGAGCAGGTAGCTGTCTCCTTTGCTGCGATAGCTCAGGAGCTGGTACGGCACAGGTAGCGCATCGATCTCGGCAAAGAGGTAAAAGGCTTCGCGACTGGGGTCGCTACAGAGAGTCTCCAGCTCGATGGTCAGGTAAGCGGTTAGCTCACCACGCACGCCGTGTGGCTTGCCTAGGTGGCCAACGGGCGTGAGCTCCGGTACGGTAAAAGCGGTCGTGCTACTCATCGCGTCTCTCGATGTGAGCGCCTAGAGCGTTGAGCCGCTCGTGTAGATGCTGGTAGCCACGGTCTATCTGCTCCGCATTGTTGACCACACTGGTGCCATCGGCACTCATAGCGGCTATCAAGAGCGCGATACCAGCGCGTATATCTGGCGAAGCCATCACGGCAGGACGCAAACGGGTCTGGTGGTCTTTGCCAACGACCACTGCTCGGTGTGGGTCGCAAAGGATGATCTGTGCACCCATATCGATGAGCTTATCCACAAAGAAGAGACGACTCTCAAACATCTTCTGATGAATGAGGACGGTACCCTTAGCTTGTGTCGCTACGACAAGGAAGACGCTCAGCAGGTCTGGCGTGAGTCCTGGCCACGGCGCATCGGCGATGGTGAGGATAGAGCCATCCATAAAGGTCTCTATCTCGTAGCTCTCTCTAGCGGGTATGATGAGGTCATCGCCTCGCTCTATAATCTCGATGCCGAGCTTGCGAAACATCTGCGGAATGAGTCCTAGGTCGGGCAGACCGACGTTCTTGAGCGTTAGCTCGCTCTGCGTCATGGCTGCGATGCCGATGAAGCTGCCCACCTCGATCATATCGGGCAGGATACGATGCGTCGTGCCGTGTAGTCGCTCGACACCCTCGATGGTGAGCAGGTTAGAGCCGATGCCTGAGATGCGAGCTCCCATGGAGACGAGCATACGGCAGAGCTGCTGTATGTACGGTTCGCAAGCAGCATTATATATAGTGGTCTTGCCCTCGGCTAGAACAGCCGACATGATCACATTGGCGGTACCTGTCACGGAGGCCTCCTCGAGGTGCATATAAGCTCCTCGCAGGTGTGGCACCTCTATGCGAAAGGCTCTACGATCCTGATCATACTCGCACTCCGCCCCTAGGGTGGCAATGCCGATCAGGTGGGTGTCTAGTCGACGACGTCCTATCTGATCACCACCGGGCTTAGGGAAGACCGCATGGCGACAACGACCAACGAGAGGACCGACGAGTAGGACGGAGCCACGCAATATCTTGCTCTCATGGAGGAACTGCGGGGAGTCGACGAAGTCTAGATCTATCTCCTGAGCTTTGAAGCGATAGCTGTCGTGGCTGAGTCGTGTCACCTCGACACCGAGCAGCTCTACGAGCTTGATGAGGTTGTTGACATCGAGGATGTCTGGGACATTCTCTAGGATGACCTCTTCGCTGGTTAGTAAGGTGGCGGCGATGACTTGGAGCGCTTCGTTTTTAGCTCCCTGTATGGTTACCTCGCCATGAAGTCTGTGACCTCCCTCGATGATGTAAGATGCCATAAGCTAGTATCGTAAGAGTAAGATAGTGAGTGTCTGTATCGGCTAACGTCTAGAACGGTTGGGGCGGCCACCACGGCGACCTCCTCTGGAGTTGTTGCCTCCCCGTGCTGGACGCCTGAACTGTCGTCTAGAGCGGTTGCCTCCCCGTCCCTGAGGCGTGCGTCGTGTGGCAGCGTCTAGCTGGTGCTCCTCTTCGGTCAGCACGAGCTTACCGCCGGAGAGTTCGTAGAGATCCTTAAAGATGGTGTAATCGTCGACGGCACGCTTATTCCACAAGATATAAGCCTGCTTCATGCGGTTGGCAATGGAGAGTGCCAAAGCCTCGCGCTCGTCACCCTCGGGCATCTCGCACGCTTTCTTGATCAGCTCCTGAATGAGGTGACCATAGTGGCGGTAGATGATGTCGTCCTCGGGATAGGACAAGGGTTCGGGCGCACCACGGAGCGCCTCCTCGTGAATGGGCTCTACGGGGTAGTCAATGTCTAGCGCGAAGTGCGACATAACGGCGAGGTGATCCCAGAGGACTTTGTGATCCTCCGACTTCTTAGCCTGCTCGGGCTGTATGATCGCCATCGCCTTGACAATAGCGTGCGCGCATCGAGTCCGCTCGTCGCGATCCTCAATGGTCAAGCAGTGGTCTACCATGTGCTGGATATGGTGTCCATACTCAGGGAGAGGGATGGCCTCGTGGTAGCTTTTTTGGGGGGGTGTTTGTATCGTATCTGTCATTGTTGTAATCTGTCGTAAGTTCATTTGTTGAGCCGCTGGCGCATCGCTTTTGTCTCGCTCTCGAAGCCTGGCTTAGCGAGGAGGGCAAACATATTGCGCTTGTAGTCCTCCACGCCTGGCTGGTCAAAGGGGTTGATCCCCATCATATAGCCACTGACGGCGACCGCATACTCCATCGTATAGATGAAGGCACCAATCGTCCTAGCATCGATCTGCGGCAACTGCAACTGCAAGACTGGCACACCGCCATCTTCGTGTGCTAAGAGCGTGCCTAGATGCGCCTGCTCATTGACATGGTGCATCGTTTCGCCTGCTAGGTAGTTGAGCCCGTCTAGGTTTTGCTCATCTGTCGGGATGGAGATGGTGTCTCGCGGCGTGTCGACGACAATCATCGTCTCGAGGATGTTGTGGGGACCCTGCTGTATCCACTGCCCCATGGAGTGCAGATCGGTCGTGTAGGTCAGAGAGAGCGGGAGTAGTCCCTTGCCCTCCTTGCCTTCGCTCTCGCCAAAGAGCTGCATCCACCACTGCCCCATGGCACTCAGCCGAGGCTCGAAGGCGACCAGCACTTCGCTCACAGCGCGCTCTCGATAGGCGGCTTGTCTTGTCACGGCATACTGCACGGCTGGGGTCTCTAGCGGATGCTCCGTACTACGATATAGGAGTGCCGTGTCACTCGCGCCTTGGAGCAAAGCCTCAATGTCAAAGCCTGCCAGAGCAATCGGCAACAACCCCACAGGAGTCAGCACGGAGAAGCGACCGCCCACATTATCTGGTATGACGAAGGTATCGTACCCCTGCTCGTCTGCTAGGCGACGCAGAGCACCCCGCTTCTTGTCGGTAATGGCTACGATACGTCGCTTAGCCACCTCCTGCCCATCACGAGCCACTAAGTATTGGCTCAGCATGCGGAAGGCAATGGCCGGCTCGGTCGTCGTGCCACTCTTAGAGATATTGACAATGCCAAAAGGCTTGTCCACAACCAGATCCATCAGATCGTGCAGATAGTCACTGCTGATATTATTTCCAGCGAAGAGTACTTGCGGGCGTTCCAGCTCCGGCTGACGATGTGCGGAGAAATGGTCTCCGAGTGCCTCCATGACCGCTTTGCCGCCTAGGTAACTGCCCCCGATGCCTATACATATTATATATAGGCACTCATGGCGAAGCCTGTCGGCTACCGTCTGTACTCGCTTGCAAAGGTCACGCTCGAGCATCTCCTCGGGGAGCGTGAGCCAGCCTAAGAAGTCGTTACCAGCGCCTGAGCCTGTATGTAGCGTCTCAATCGCTGCGAGCGCATCTTGCTTCGCCTGGCGGATGGTCTCTGCCGATAGATGAGCTTGCGCATGTGTTGTGTCGATCTGGATGAGCGATGCGGCTGTCTTCATGGTTGTATCGTGTGTTAGGTTAGAAGGTTTTGTCCGTCAGCAGGGTCTTGAGCCAGTGTTTAGCGGAACTTGAGCGAGAGCCGCTCAATAGTCTCCTTGGCCGACTGCTTATTATAGAGTATCTCGTAGACAGCGTCCATGATCGGCATATTGACTCGGTAGCGTGTCGTGTTGAGTTCGCGCACACACTTAGCACCGTAGTAGCCCTCCGCCACCATCTCCATCTCCACCTGCGCTGCCTTGACGCTGTACCCCTTGCCGATCATCGTGCCGAAGGTACGGTTGCGACTATAATTGGAGTAAGCAGTCACGAGCAGGTCGCCTAGATAGACCGAGTTGGTGATGACACGATGGTTGAGCAAGTGTACCGTATTGACAAAGCTATTCATCTCAGCAATGGCGTTGCTGATGAGGACGCTCTGGAAGTTGTCTCCATAGTTGAGTCCGTTGCAGATACCCGCAGCGATGGCGTAGATGTTCTTTAGTACCGAGGCAAACTCAATGCCGACCACATCGTCCGACGTGGTACAGGTGATGTAGTCACACGAGAGCGTGTCAGCCATCAGATGCGCCAGCTCATTGCTGTAAGACCCTGTGGTCAAGTAGCTACGACGCTCCTGCGCTACCTCCTCAGCGTGACAAGGACCACTCACCACGCCGATCTGCTCCTTTGGCAGGGAGAACTCTTTAATAAGGAACTCCGAGACCAAAAGGTTTTCGTCAGGCACAATGCCCTTGATCGCATTGATGACCTGCTTGCCCCGCATGCTACTACGCTTCACCTTCTTGAGGTAGTGCTTGATGTAGGGCGAAGGGGTCACCAAGATGATGGTGTCACTATTGCGAAAGAAGGGGTTGATCGATCCCTCGGTGTAGAAGGTTATCCTCTCTGGATCAAAGGCTGCACTCGAGAGGTAGTCGGGGTTGTGTCCCGTAGCCTTAAAGCGCTGCACCTGATCATCACGACGCACAAACCAATTTATCTCAGGCGTAGACTCTAGAGATATCTTAGCCAGTGCAGTAGCCCAGCTACCACTACCTAGTATGCCTATGCGACCAATATCCATATTGACTGTATCGTATACACGCCATGCCCTCTAGCGAGAGAGGGACATGCGTGAACTTTGATTATTTCGTAGACTCCTCGCCCACCCACTTGGATATTTCCTCCAGTGCGGGGATCTGCAAGCCTAGCTTATACTTCTTATTGATATCCATCATCTGCTGCATCACCTTGCCCGGAGCTTTGCCCGCAAGGTCTGCGACAGTGAGATAGCCCGCTTTCTGCAGGAGTGGCACCCATGTCTTGTCAATGCCAGCGGCTACATAAGCCTCCTCCTTGTCACGCTTAGGCTGTATCTCAGGACGCATCTGTGGGAAGAGCAATACCTCCTGAATACTCTCCTGACCAGTCAAGAGCATCACAAGGCGGTCCATACCGATACCCATACCAGACGTGGGGGGCATGCCAAACTCTAGAGCGCGTAGGAAGTCGTGATCGATATACATCGCCTCATCGTCTCCACGCTCGCTCAGACGTAGCTGATCCTCAAAGCGGTGACGCTGATCTATCGGATCATTGAGCTCTGAGTAAGCATTAGCCAGCTCCTTACCATTGACAAATAGCTCGAAGCGCTCTGTCAGATCGCTTCTATCGCGGTGCTCCTTAGTGAGCGGAGACATCGCCTTAGGATAGTCTATGATGAAGGTAGGCTGCACCAAGTGTGGCTCAGCAACGGCACCAAAGAGTTCGTCGATCAGCTTGCCGACACCCATCGTGTCGTCGATCTCTACGCCCTTATCTTGGCACACTTTGCGTAGCTCAGCCTCGTCCATACCATCGATATTGACCCCGCCATACTCTTGGATAGCGTCAATCATAGTAAGGCGACGATAGGGAGGCTTAAACTCTATCGTGTGCTCCCCTACCTGAATGGTCGTAGAGCCTAGCACCTCTTGACAGATATGCTCGATCATCTGCTCCGTCATCTGCATCATCCATCGGTAGTCCTTGTAGGCGACATAGATCTCCATACAGGTAAACTCAGGATTGTGCGTCCGGTCCATACCCTCATTGCGGAAGTTACGGCTAAACTCGTAGACCCCCTCGAAGCCACCCACAATCAGCCTCTTGAGGTAAAGCTCATTGGCGATGCGTAGGTAGAGCGGTATGTCAAGCGCATTGTGGTGCGTCACGAAGGGACGGGCCGCAGCACCGCCAGGGATAGACTGCAGGACAGGTGTATCCACCTCTAGGTAGCCACGCGAATTGAAGAAGTTGCGCATCGACTGGAAGATCTTTGTACGCTTGATGAAGATGCCCTTCACCTCCTCGTTGACTATCAAATCTACGTAGCGACGACGGTAACGCAGCTCAGGATCGGTAAAACCATCGAAGACCTGATCATCCTTAGCCTTGACGATAGGGAGCGGACGCAGTGCCTTGCTCAGCAAGGTCAGTTCCTCAGCATGCACCGAGATCTCGCCCGTCTGGGTACGGAAGACAAAGCCCTTGACACCGACGATGTCGCCAATGTCGAGAAGCTTCTTAAAGAGCTTGTTGTATAGATCCTTATCCTCTCCTGGGCAGAGGTCATCACGCGTCACATAGACCTGTATACGCCCCGAGGCATCTTGTAGCTCCATAAAGGAAGCCTTGCCCATGATACGTCGGCTCATGACACGGCCAGCGATGCTCACCTCCATGCGAGGTGCCTCATCTTGATATTGGTCCTGTATCTCCTGCGCATGTGCCGTCACGACATACTCGGCTGCGGGATAAGGGTTGATGCCCATCTGACGTATCTCGTCTAGGCTGTTGCGACGTGCTATCTCCTGGTCACTAAGTTCTAGTAAGTGTAAGTCCATAACTATAGTTAAGTATAAAAACGCTCCACCCGCTGAGTATACAGCAATAATAGGTGGTAAATACCCATCCCGTCCCCCTCAGATCGGCTGGGGAGGAAAGACAGGCTCAAGCTAGCTGAGGCGTATCTGCAATACACCCTCTGCAAAAGTACTCATTTTAGACCTCACTACCAAAAGCTCCCCCCCTAGACTCTAGGTTGACGCCTTATAATCGCTCTGTCAGGAGCTACACATGAGCGACAAGCGAGGAGTATATATATAATGTGTCACCCCTAACCTCTAATCGCTTTACATATCTTTACGGAGAAATTTGTCCGATTCCCTCCTTTCTCGAATATCCACGTGGAAAATCTCAAATCTCCACGTGGATATTTTTTATTTTCCACGTGGGCGTCATTCATTTCCTCCGAAGTTTCATTTGATTCCTCCGAGGAATTTTTTATTTCCTACCTGGGAAATAAAAATTCTCCACGTGGAGATTTCGAAATATCCACGTGGAAATCACTTTTCCCCGACATAGCCCCGTATCGATATGTAGTCGGGTCTAAATTATTGTTACAAGCCTGCGCTGGATTTGCACAACCTGGGCTGACGCATTATAATCGTTTTTTTAGGAGCTACACATGAGCGACAAGCGAGGAATGGAGTGGTAGATGATCTCATTGTGCATAATGCGTCAGCTCACCCCCTAGACTCCAAAAATCTCAGTAGCTAGCGACTCGTGATATTTGTGGCATGGGGGTATACCCACGTGGCAAATCGCAAATCCCCACGTGCGAAATAAAAATTCTCCACGTGGGCGAGAAATAAAACTTCGGAAGAATGAAATGAAACTTCGGAGGAATCAAATGAAACTTCGGAGGAATTTTTTCTTCCCCACGTGGAAAATGAAAAACAGCCACGTGGGGATTGTTTTTTCGCCACACAACCTGAGCTAGCTCCTCTGTAGTCTCTTCCTTTTTTGTACCTTTACGGATGAATTGAATATAGCCTGTGCCTTATGATGAAGCATATCGTATCTATCGAGCAGTGTGATGAGCAAGATATACTACGTATCTTGGATCGCGCTGCACTCTTTGAGGCCAATCCTAATCGCCATCTAATGGATGGGATGGTGGGTGCCACCTTATTTTTCGAACCATCGACGCGTACCCGACTGAGCTTCGAGACGGCGGTCAATAGGTTGGGCGGACGAGTCATCGGCTTCTCCGATCCTAAGTCCAGTAGCTCGACAAAGGGCGAGTCGCTCAAGGACACCCTACTCATCGTCTCTAACTATGCCGACGTGATCATCATGCGGCACTACCTAGAGGGTGCTGCGCTCTATGCTACAGAGGTCTCGCCCGTGCCGATTGTCAACGCTGGTGATGGTGCCAATCAGCACCCCTCGCAGACGCTCCTCGATCTCTACACGATCCGCTCTACACAAGGATCGCTCAAGGATCTACACATCGTGATGGTGGGCGACCTGCGCTTCGGACGTACGATCCACTCGCTCATAGAGGGGATGCGCTTCTTCTCACCTCGCTTTACCTTTGTCGCACCGCCTGAGCTACGACTCCCCGAGGAGTACCGACAGTATTGCGATGAGCATCATCTACGCTATGAGGAGACTTCGCTCTTTACCCCTGAGGTGATCGCCGATGCCGACATACTCTATATGACTCGAGTGCAGCGAGAGCGCTTTACCGATATGGAGGAGTATGAGCGTGTCAAGGATGTCTACATACTTAATAAGGAGATGCTACAAGGCACTAAGGACAATCTGCGCATCCTCCATCCCCTACCCCGTGTCAATGAGATTGCGATCGATGTGGATAGCAGTCCTAAGGCGGAGTACTTTCGCCAAGCTCAGAACGGACTCTACATACGTCAGTCGATACTCTGCGAGGTACTCGGTATAGAAGTTGATAAGTAACACACTACACACTATGAATGCTAAGTCTCAGAAAGCTCTAATCAAGCAGCAAGAGGGGATGATGGTCACAGCCATCTGCAATGGCACCGTGATAGATCATATTCCCCCCAGAAAGCTCTTTAAGATAGCCCACCTCTTACAGCTCGAAGGTATGGAGGAGCCTATCACGATAGGCAACAACTTAGATAGTCGCTACCTAGGCAAGAAGGGGATCATCAAGATCTCCGGACGGATGCTCTCCGATGAGGAGGCAAGCCGTATAGCACTCCTCGCCCCAGATGTGCATGTCAATATAATTAAGGACTATGAGGTGGTGGAAAAGCGGACGCTACACCTGCCCGAGGAGATTATTGGCTTCGTCAAGTGCCCCAATGCTAAGTGCATTACGAACAATGAGCCCGTGCGTACGCACTTTCACCTCATCGATGCTGAGCACGAGGTGCTACGCTGTCACTACTGCGGACGAAAAGTATCGGAGGAGCGTATCGAGCTACTCTAGTCAACGAACTCACTAACAAACAAAGACTTAATACTATGACAAATCAATCTACAGCCACCAAGTCACGTCGTGGTCTGACGATCACAATTATCATCGTGGCGGTCGTACTGCTCCTTGTCTTCTGGGGCGTGGGTCAGTACAACTCGCTCGTGAAGCTAGACGAGCAGGTCAACAGCTCGTGGAGCCAAGTGGAGAACCAATACCAGCGCCGTGCCGACCTCATCCCCAATCTTGTGGAGACAGTCAAGGGCTACGCCTCTCATGAGCGTGAGACCCTAGAGGGAGTGATCAATGCCCGCGCTAAGGCTTCACAGCCCATCGTCCCATCTGGCGAGGGGATGACTCAAGAGCAACTCAATCAATTCCAGCAAGCTCAGGGGGACCTAACCAGTGCGCTTAGCAAACTGATGGTTGTCGTGGAGCGTTACCCCGAGCTCAAGGCAGACGAAAACTTCCGCCAGCTACAGGCTCAGCTAGAGGGTACGGAAAACCGTATCACGGCGGCCCGCATGGACTTTAATAACCAGACACAGCAGTACAATACGAAGATACGTCACTTCCCGACGAATATCTGCGCTGGTATCTTTGGCTTCCGCCAGCGTCCTTACTTCCAGGCAGAGGCTGGTGCAGAGCAAGCTCCTCAAGTAAAGTTTTAGTTGTTAGAGGTAGAGGGATAGGACTTCACTAGAGCTCTAGTGGCACTAGTGAGCCTAGCCCTCCTCTCTCTCTAACTTCTAATCTCTAACCTCTAGACTCCCCCATGAAGCGCACCTTACTCTTACTCGGACTACTGCTATCCTTTTGGGCACTGCCTGCTCAGAAGGCTGTCTCGTGGGAGGATATCCCGAACGTACAGCTACAGGACAGCACGCAGTTTGTCTCCGACGTAGCGCACATCATCGAGCCCGAAGCGCGACAACGAATCAACGAAGCGATCCTAAGCATGCGCCAGACGCATGGCGTGGAGGGGGTCGTCATCACCCTCCCCACCATCGGTCAGAGTGGCTCTATCGAAGATCTCGCACGAGAGATACTTCGTGGCTGGGGCGTAGGCTCTAAGATAGACAATAGTGGCTTCGTCATGCTCATCTCGCTAGATAGTCGTCAGATACGCATCGAGACGGGCTACGGACTAGAGGGCGTGCTACCAGATGCCCTCTGTAGTCAGATCATCGCTCATCGTATGGTGCCACACTTCAAGCGTGGAGACTATAGTACAGGTATCCTCTCTGGCGTGCAGGCGATACAAGAGACGATCACGGCAAACTACGAGGGGGCGACGCGCACCGATGGTACCGAGGAGGATCAAGTGGCGGATGGCGTATTCAATGGATTGGTAGTCCTCTTGGTGCTGATCCTCTGTGTCGTCATGCTGGTCTCTTACAAAGACGAGCAGACAGCTCCGGAGCAGCGCATCAAGCGACTCAACAGGCAGATCCTAGGCTTCCTATTCATAGCTTTGATCTTAATGATCGGTGGGAGCTTCCTCTTGATAGCAGGTGCCATCGTAGTACTCCTTGCTCTCTATGCAATCCTGCGCCACCGTCTCTCTCTAGAGGCACTCATCTGTCGCACATGTCACCAGAGCAAGCTACAGACTCTCTCAGACACGGCTAAGCTGTCGCTACTCACGCCTGCACAGCAGCTGGAGGAGCGACTCGGCAGTGTGCACTACCTCGTCAAGCAGTGTGATAATTGTGGAGCCGTGGAGCGTTATGGCGAGGTAGCCGGTAACTCCCCCTACAAGCGTTGTCCGCACTGCGGGACCTATGCGCTACAACACATCGGTACGCGTCGACTGCGCTCTACTGATCGGCATATCGCCTACATCCATCGTCAGGAGTATCACTGTCTCTACTGCGATCAAGACCATCACACAGACGAGACTGTCTACAAAGAGAGCAACTCTGCTCTAGGCGGAGCTATACTCGGCGGTATCATCGGTAGCTCCCTCGGACGAGGCGGTGGTGGTTTCGGTGGCGGAGGCTTCGGCGGCGGAGGCTTCGGTGGCGGTTCAGGCGGTGGCGGCGGTGCCACTGGAGGCTGGTAAACGTGTACTACACCTTATATCTTAGGCATTATGTCCATACTACTCTACTTCTTACTGCTCATACTAGGCTTGGTCATGATCACGGCTGGGGCCAACTTCCTCACCAATGGATCTGTGACGATCGCTGAGCGACTGGGCGTGTCGCAACTGGTGATCGGTCTCACGATCGTAGGCTTTGGCACCTCAGCCCCTGAGTTAGTCGTGAGCATCACCTCGGCGCTAGCCAACAAGCCGGACATAGCCATCGCCAACGTGGTAGGAAGTAACATCGCCAATATCCTCCTCATCCTAGGCGTCAGTGCTATGATCTACCCGATCCGTGTGACGCACGACGCTATGAAGAGAGACATCCCGATCGCCATGCTGGTCACAGCCATCTGTCTAGTTATGGCGAGCGATAATCTCCTCACGGGTGGCTTCTCGGGCAACATCATCGATCGTGGCGACGGCATCGTGCTCCTCTGCTTCCTCATCTTCTACCTTTATCTAGCCTTCATGTCTGCGGCCAAGGAAAAGGCACCCGAGCCTGATCTCTCGTCACTAGAAGATGATGCAGATAAGTCTAAGGCAAAGCATGCAACCAGGACACTGCTAATCTCTATCGCTAAGGTCATCGGGGGACTCGCACTACTGGTCTTCGGTGGACGTCTATTCGTAGACAATGCCTCTAGTATAGCACGCTCGTGGGGTGTGAGCGAAGCAATCATCGGACTCACCATCGTTGCCATCGGCACCTCACTACCAGAGCTGGCCACCTCGATCGTAGCAGCCGTCAAGCGTCAGCCCGACTTAGCCATCGGCAACGTCGTGGGAAGCAGCATCTTCAACATCCTCTTCATCCTCGGTGCCTCTGCCACAATCACGCCTCTAGTACCAGCTGGCATACAGCTCCTGGACTATCTGATGATGCTGGTGGCTGTCTTCCTCCTCTTTATCTTTAGCAACGTACTCGGACGAGCCATGATCAGCCGCAAGGAGGGCATTGCCCTGCTCGCCGTCTACGTAGCCTATATGACCTACCTTATCCTCCAGTCGCTAGGCGTCGGCATCTAACCACTCAGCCGCTCCCCCTTCAGCACTCGTTTTACAGAGTCATCTGGTTTAGCAAACTGCAGGATGCACTTTTACGGGCCTTTGAGTCTCTGGGGAAGGTCGAGCGATCACCGCTAATCGCTTCATTTTGTATCTTTGCACCTGTGGAGGCCATCGCTCTAGGGTGAGAGCCTCCCAGTGACGTATCATGGATATGGCAGTAGATCGGCTTGTCGCTGTCGCTACTGGATGAGAGCCTCGGCTCTGCATCTCGTGCGAGAGAGGAAAGTCCGGGCAACGCAGAGTACCATACTCCCTAACAGAGAGCTATCCGCGAGGGTAGGTGACGTGTAGAAGAGAATGACCGCCTAGAGGTGCCTCGGCACGCTAGGTAAGGGTGAGAAGGTGAGGTAAGAGCTCACCAGCAGTGTGGGTGACCCACTGGCTGTACACACTATGGGTTGCAAGATCAAGTATACCGACGCTATGAGGGCTGCTCGTCCTAGTCGGAGGGTAGATTGCTAGAGGCACTCGGCAACGGGTGTCGTAGATAAATGACAAGCACCACTCCTCGTGAGTGGCACAGAACCCGGCTTATAGACCTACTGTCCTCTCCGTGATTCGCTTCGCCAGCGCCGGGCGAGGTGATGCCCAGCAAAGCACACCTCCCTGTCGTACCATATATAATATAGTATCACTAACTTCATGCCACAACATACCAACTCTATACGACATAAGCGTTCCAGCTCTAAGCAAGCTACAACTGTAGAGCACGCTGCTCGCAAGCCCTCCACCTGGGTGCGCAAGCTCAAGGTGGGAGCCTACAAGGTGGTTCGCTTCCTCACGAGCGACATGTGGCACATACAGCCACAGGAGGTGCGAGGCTTCCGACGGCTCTACATCAATACGCTCAAGGCTCTCTATATGGCCATCAAGGGCTATGTGGATCAACGGTTGAGTCGCCATGCCTCGGCACTGACCTACCGGACGTTTCTTTCTATCGTGCCGATGCTCGCACTTCTTGTAGCTTTTGCCAAGGGCTTTGGTTTTCAAGACACGATCTACGACTTTCTGATGACCTATATGCCAGGGCATCAGAACGAACTGGACACGATGATGGGCTTTGTGGAGAACTATCTAGGACAGGTACAGGGAGGGCTCTTCTTAGGGGTCGGCTTGGTGCTGTTTCTCTACACGATCTTCCTCCTTTTGGACACGATCGAGCAGACCTTCAACGTCATCTGGGGGGTGCCGCGAGGACGCTCCATAGGACGTAAGCTGACGGACTACATCACGATGGTCGTGCTACTGCCTATCTTGATGACGCTCTCATCGGGAATGACCGTGATGATGGCGACGATAAAGAACACGTGGTTCAACGACTACATACTCTTCACGCCTCTGTGGGAGTTTATGCTCAAGCTCTTCCCGTACATCATCCTCATCTTTATGTTTGCGGGTATATTTATGGCACTGCCTAACACCCGTGTCAAGTTCCTCCCAGCACTCATCGCTGGTGCCATAGCTGGTAGTGCCTTCCAAATCCTGCAGGCACTCTACGTCAGCGGTATCCTATGGATCTCTAAGTACAATGCTATCTATGGTGGATTTGCCGCTATACCGCTCTTGCTCTTATGGCTGCAGGTGGTCTGGTCGATCACCCTCTTTAGTGCTAAGCTATGCTTCTCCATACAGAATGTGGTGAACTTTACTTACGCCAAGGATGCGACCAATGTCTCCCCTCGCTACTCCGACTTCCTGACGGTTCTGGTGATGGCTCACATCGTGCAGCGCTTCCTCGATCACACCGAGCCTGAGCCGCATGATATACCTTCGCTCTCAGAGGCTTGTCACCTGCCGATCAATCAGACCAGTGAGATCATCGCCAAGCTACTCGAGGAGGAACTGATCATCGAGGTCGTCTATAGCTCTCGTGACAAGGAGCTACACTACAACCTAGCCGTCGATCCCGACCTACTGACCGTGGGGTACCTCCTGGATCGTATGGATCGCTCAGGACATCGTAACCACATGCTCACGCAGCAGCAGTTTGCCGAGGAGTGGGAGCTGGTGGTCGCTTCACGTCGTGCCTTTACGGAGCCACCAGTGACGACGCTGCTCGCAGACCTGCCTCTAGGCAGAAAACCCTCAACCACCTAAATGAACCTGATATGGCACTCAACACTTCTGATCTAAAAGCTCAGGGAGAGCGTCTCATAGAGCGTAGCTCTGCCCTCATATCCACTTCGCTCGATAAGCTGGTAGAGCGTGTCCGCACATGGACTTACGGCAAGCGACCTACCTTCGGTCTCGCTCTCTGTGGCGGAGCTGCTCGTGGGCTAGCCTACATAGGTGTCTTTCGTTTTCTAGAGGAGCATAACGTACGCCCTGACATCATCGCCGGGACTAGCGTCGGCTCGCTCATGGGTGCTCTCTATGCAGACGGATACAGCAGTGAGGAGATCTATGATCTGTCGTCACACTTTGGCTTCATGAATATGACCTCGCTGACTGCTCCGAGGCTCTCACTGCTCAAGACCAATAAGTATCGGCAATTTCTCAAAGAGACCCTACGCCATGAGCGCATTGAAGATCTACCGATCCCCATGCACATCATCGCGACCAACTTGAATAAAGCCGAGGCGCGTGACTTTACAAAGGGTGACCTAGCCTCTACCGTGGTGGCTTCCTGCTCGATACCGATCCTCTTCGAGCCGGTTATCATCGATGGCGAGCAGTATGTCGATGGTGGGGTCTTTATGAATCTCCCCGCACGTCCTATCCGTGAGTCGTGCGACTTCCTCCTCGGGATCAACCTAAGCCCGGAGGTGGACAATACGCCTACGAAAAACATACTTCGCCTCTCGGACCGTCTCATTCGCATTATGATGCGTGCTAATGTGACTATCGATCTAGAGCTATGCGATGTCGTACTTCAGTCGCCACTGCTCTCGCACTTTGGTGCCTACGATGTATCTCCCGTAGATATCATCTCAGACATTGGCTACCAGCTCATCAGCAAGGCATACGAAGAGGAGGAGCAGTTTAGAGAGATCATCGATCTACTCTCACAAGAGGGCAAAGCATAGGCTATGCGCACCATAATCTACTCCACACTAGTACGTCTATGGGGTAATAAGAAAGCGCACGCTCAGCTGACGCCTCATGGCACTCTAGAGCAAAACGGCACAGGCACGCTCGAAGACTTTGACGATGCAGCACTTGACTACCTCGCTTCGCTAGGAGTCTCTCACCTGTGGCCGATAGGGATCATACGCCACGCCACCCAGACACCTTTGCATAGTTGGACTGACTGTCCTGACCAGCACCCCGACATTGTCAAGGGGCAGGCAGGCTCGCCCTACGCTATCACCGACTACTACGACGTACACCCGACCATCGTGCGAGAGCCGATGAGGCGACGAACGGCTTTTCGCTCTTTTGTAGAGCGCTGCCATCGTCATGGGCTGAAGGTGATCATAGACTTTGTCCCTAACCATGTATCACGACAGTATGATGGTACTCACACGCCCCAGGGGGCTACTCCGCTGGGAGCTAAAGATGATAGGAGCAAAGCGTTTGATCCGAACAACAACTTCTACTACCTACCCGGCACTTCGCTTCAGTTACCCAATCGCTCCTCTAGCTATCACGAGGAGCCGGCTCGTGTCACGGGTAATGACTGCTGGTCTGCCACTCCCTCAGCCAACGACTGGTACGAGACGGTCAAGCTGAACTATGGCGTGGACTACCGCCCCGATGGCTCTCGGATCTCACACTTTGACCCGACGCCTGCCACGTGGCTGCAGATGCGAGACATACTCTGCTACTGGGCTGCCGAGGGGGTAGACGGCTTTCGCTGTGATATGGTCGAGATGGAGCCGGTGGAGTTTTGGCACTGGGTCATACCGCAGGTGCAGGAGCAGTATCCCGTCACCTTTGTCGCAGAGATCTACCAGATAGACAACTACCACAAGTACTTAGAGGAGGGAGCCTTCGACCTACTCTACGACAAGAGCGGACTCTACGACACGCTCTACCAAGTGATCACTCAGGAGCGCTCGGTTTCTGCTATCGAAGAGCGACTCATCTACAATAATAAGGAGTACGCTCCCGATGAGCTACTCTACTTCCTAGAGAACCACGACGAGGTGCGTCTTGCCTCGCCTTACTTTGCCGACACGGCTCAGCGAGGACTCACCGCTATGACGCTGCTTGCGCTCGCTACCCCTAGCCCCCTACTCCTCTACGCTGGTCAGGAGTATGGAGAGAGAGGCGTCGATGCCGAGGGGTATAGTGGTCCTGACGGACGAACCACGATCTTTGACTACTGGAGCATTCCCGCTCTAAGTCAGCGTGACCCTGCCGACCCGATCTATCAAAGCTATCATCGCCTCATGCAGTGGGCACAGCATCCAGTCATCCTGAGAGGAGCTTTTCACTCGATACAGGAGCAGGCTCGTCAGTGGGGAGGCTTCAATGCTGAGCGCACCTACGGTTACCTACGACTACTAGACCCCGCAGAGCAAGAGGCTGGCGAAACAATCGGTATCGCCGTCCTCAGCAACTTCACGGCAGACCCACAGCGTTACCCACTCTTCCTCCCAGTCTCGGAGGAGCGCAGAGAGACGCAGCAGCTGCTGCGTGTGACGACACACAACTCTCTGGGAGCTCCCCACGAGCAGCTCTACGCCTTCCAGCCATGGGCTCCGCTGATCGTCGAACTTTCCCCTTATAGTGTACAGATAGTCGAGCTACGAAACGCAAATTCCGGTAGAATTAGTGGCTAGGTGGTGAAAAAGTCGTACCTTTGGCAATACCTATCTCTAGGTACCCTATCGAGACCATTCTTGATTAGCATATATCATATCACACAACGCTATGAATCGTATAGTCAGTAAGACTTTTCTCTCCGAAAAAGTAGCCAAGCTGGTTGTCGAGGCACCCCTGATTGCCAAGTCACGCCGTGCTGGACACTTTGTCATCGTACGTGTCACCGACCATAGTGAGCGCGTACCCTACACTATTGCCGATGCTGATGTAGATGCCGGCACGATCACGCTGATCGTTCAGGCAGTCGGCGAGTCCTCTCAGCGACTAGTTGCTCTGAACGCTGGAGACATGATCCACGATATCGTGGGGCCCCTAGGACAAGCCACACATATTGAGAACTTTGGCACCGTAGTCTGTGCTGGTGGTGGTGTCGGTATGGCACCGCTCTACCCGATCGCTCGAGCACTCAAGGCTGCTGGCAATAAGGTGATCGTCGTCGCTGCAGCACGTACTAAGGAACTCATCATACTAGAGAAGGAGTTCAGAGAGTTTGCTGACGAGGTCATCATCATGACCGACGATGGCTCCTATGGCACCAAGGGTCTCGTGACTGATGGTGTCGAGTCTGTCATCAAGCGTGAGAAAGTAGACCTCTGCGTGACCATTGGTCCCGCCATCATGATGAAGTTTGTAGCCCTGCTTACTAAGAAGTACAACATCCCCACCACCGCCTCACTCAATACCATCATGGTAGATGGCACGGGCATGTGCGGTGCTTGTCGTATCACCGTCGGAGGCAAGACGCGCTTCGTATGCGTCGATGGACCTGAGTTTGACGCTCACCAGGTAGACTTTGACGAGCTACTGATGCGTCTGAATACCTATAAGAAGTAACCGTATCACACTGAGCTAACCACATATTACAATGTCAGAACAAAAGGATCTGATCACCGCTCGTCGCAACGAACCTTGGCGCGAGGAGCTTCGCAAGGCACATACCGGCAAGGAGCGCATGGCTATACCACGAGTCAAGATGACTGAGGTGGACCCTCATGAGCGTGCTCACAGTCTAACGAAAGAGGTCAACTGTGGTCTCACCGAGGCTGAGGCGCGTCAAGAGGCTATTCGCTGTCTCGACTGTGCCAATCCCTCTTGTATGGAGGGTTGCCCCGTATCCATCAACATACCCTCTTTTATCAAAAACGTAGAGCGTGGAGACTTTGCCGCAGCTGCGCATATCATCCGTGAGAGTAGTTCGCTGCCCGCTGTGTGCGGTCGTGTATGCCCTCAGGAGAAGCAGTGTGAGAAGCACTGTATCTACACGGAGAAGATGAAGCGCGATGCCGTCGCCATCGGTTATCTAGAGCGCTTTGTAGCAGACTATGAGCGAGAGAATGGGCTGTACGAGCTACCCGAGATGGCTCCCGCCAATGGCAAGAAGATTGCCGTCATCGGTAGTGGTCCTGCTGGACTCTCTTTCGCTGGCGATATGGCGCGCTGGGGTTACGATGTGACCGTCTTCGAAGCTCTGCACGAGGTCGGTGGCGTGCTGAAGTATGGTATCCCCGAGTTCCGCCTCCCGCTACGCGTCGTCAATGCCGAGCTCAAGATCTTGGAGCAGATGGGCGTACACTTTGAGACCAATGTCGTCGTAGGGCGTACGCTCTCTTACGAGCAGCTACAGGAGATGGGCTTCGTAGGCATTTTCGTGGGTAGTGGTGCTGGTTTGCCCAACTTTATGAACATCCCTGGCGAAAACCTCGCTGGCGTCATGAGTTCTAACGAGTACCTCACTCGTGTCAACCTGATGGGTGCTGGCACCGAGGGTGCTGAGACACCTATCTATAAGGGAGACGTGGTCGCTGTGATCGGTGGTGGTAACACCGCTATGGACTCAGTCCGTACGGCACTCCGCCTTGGTGCTAAGCGTGCTATGATCGTCTATCGTCGTAGTGAGGAGGAGATGCCCGCACGTCATGAGGAGATCCTGCATGCTAAGGCTGAGGGCGTCGAGTTCCTCACCCTACATAACCCTATCGAGTACGAGGGCAACGAAAAGGGCAAAGTGCGCCGCATGAAGCTGCAGCGCATGGAGCTAGGCGACCCCACACCCGATGGTCGTCGCAAGCCGGTCCCCATACCCGGAGCTATCGATGAGGTAGATGTAGATGTCGTCGTCGTGAGCATCGGTGTCTCGCCGAACCCGCTCATACCACGCTCCTTCCAGGGTCTGGAAGTTTCGCCCAAGGGGACTGTCATCGTCAACGAGCAAAACCAGAGTTCTATCAAAGAGGTCTACGCCGGTGGCGATATCGTCCGTGGAGGTGCGACAGTCATCCTCGCTATGGGTGACGGACGCAAGGCTGCTGCCAATATGCACGCAGCTCTAAGCCAGCAGTAACTTAGCACAGCCAGTAGCTCTGCCTATGCTGGCGCGCATCATCCTACCCCTAGCCCTCGAGGAGGAGTACACTTATCGTGTACCCGAGGCGCTGTGTGAACAGGCGAGGGTCGGTATGCGTGCGCTAGTGCAGTTTGGCAGTAAGCGCTACTATTACGCTATCATATCTCAGCTGATCGAGGAGTCGGACAGACCTCTCGGTCAGCTGAAGTCTATTATAGCCCTACCCGATCGTGAGGCGATCGTGACCTCTAGGGAGATAGAGCTCTGGCGCTGGGGTGCCGCCTATTACATCTGTTCGCTGGGAGCCTGGCTCACCGCCGCTATACCGAGTAGCTACCTACCCTCTAGTGAGACGCAGGTAGCGTGGCGAGAGCCAGACGAAACGGCCGAAGGCGATCAAGCGACCGACTACAAAGCGACCGAACTATCGGAAGAGATACGCTGTGAGCTACTCTCCATGCGAGGGCATCAGGCGAAGGTGAGCAAGCTGGCGAAGATCCTTGGCGACCGTATTTACCCCGAGATAGACCGACTCCTGCAGGCTGGTGTACTCATCGGTAGTGAGTCTATACCACGTTACAGCCGCTCTGTGCAGGTCGGCTCGCCAGCCGTGCAGTTTGTCGAGGAGCTATGCTCTGAGGAGGCGCTCAGCGAACTTGTCGAGAGCCTCTCCCGCGCCAAGGCGCAGAGAGCTATGGTAGAGCAGCTGATAGACCTCCTCTACCAGCATGAGCTACCGCTCGACACGCCCCTACTCCGAGAGACACTCGTCGGGAGAGACACCAATCGGCAGGCCACACTCCGTACGCTCATCAAGCGAGGCATACTACGAGAGACGGCGACACTCGCCGACCCGCTCATACGCCCCACGGCACAGCGCACCGCCTCAGCAGCTGGAGAGCAGCGACAGAGTCAGCTCTTCGAGAGTCTCATCGGCGAAACGACCAAACCCGTACTCTACCAAGCTACAAGCAATGAAGAGCAAATAGAACTGGTCGTCTCGATGGTCGAGCAGATGCTCCAGCGCAACCCCGCAACACAGGTAACTATCTATGTGCCACAGCTCTTCCTCTTTGACCAAAGCCTGCTCTACAGTGCCCTGCAGCAGCTAGCCAGAGGCAGCGGAGAGAGACGACGAGCGACGCCCTTTGACCTCGTCCTCTACAGCTCCTCCACGACAGACGCTGAGCGGATGGCGCTACGTGCTAGACTCCTCGGGCTGACACACCGAGAGCGTGGACTCATCGTCCTCACCTCTCGCATGGGTAGCCTCCTACCCCTCTCGCACTGTGACCTCGTCATCGTTACCGACGAGGAGAGCAGTCGCTACAAGCAGTCCGAGCCAGCCCCGCGCTATCATGCGCGTGACCTGACTGTCGTCGCTTGCAAGAGCAGCCAGACGCCTCTCCTACTGACTACCGTCGCCCCCTCTGCCGAGGCACTATACAACGTCGAGCGGGGATACTACCGTTCGCTCAATCAGCTTGATACATCGACCACTACCACCCCCAGAGCACCACGCCCCTTCGAGCTGATCGACCTATCCCTTCAGCGCAAGCAGGGCAAGCTCCCATGGGGACAAATGCTCTCCATCGAGCTACGCAAAGCCCTCCTCGAGCAGTGCCAAGCAGGACACAAAAGCATCCTCCTACTCAATCGTCGGGGCTACGCTCCGCACCTCGTCTGTAGACATTGTCAGAAGACGCTCCAGTGTCCCAACTGCGATGTAGGACTGGTCTACCACAAGTCCACACAGAGCGTCAGCTGTAGCTACTGCTGCTTCACAGCGCCTGCTCCTCGCATCTGTCCTCACTGTCATCAGAGTGACCAGGTTCCACTAGACAAGAGTGAAGTTGCGATAGACAACAGCCGGGGGGCCTTTAGCATACAGGGCTACGGTGTAGAGCGTATCGCCGAGGAGCTCACGCTCTTCATCCCGACAGAGGTTCCCATCCTAGAGCTCAGTGCCTCGCAATACTATAATAAGGAGGCGCAGCAACGGATGCGTCAGCTGATACGTAGCGACGAGCCAGCCATACTGGTCGGCACCTCAAGTCTTATCTATCTAGATGCTATCCGCAATGTAGGGCTCATTGGCTTGGCAAATCTAGACCAGCTGATCGTGGGCGATGACTTCAGAGCCAACGAGCGGGCCTATGCCGCACTCAGTCGCTTCGGGAGCAACTACCCCTCAGCGCAGCTCTACATACAGAGCTACCAGACCGACACACCTCTCCTCGAGAGCCTGCAGGGCGGTGACACGGCAGAGCCTTATGGCATAGGCGAGCTAGCAGAGCGTGAGTACCTCCGCTTTCCTCCCTATGTGCGCCTCATCTACGTTTACATACGAGGAGCCTCCGAGGGAGATGTCTGCTACACCGCTGCAGCACTAGCACGTACGATGCAGACGGAGCCGTTTCAGTCACTCTGGCAGGCTTCTGAGTCCAACGCGCCCTACGTCTCTTGGGTGCGTATGCGCCATATTCGCTATATTTGCATGAAAATTCGTCCCTCTAGCCCTTGGCGGGAGGTGCGAAGGCAGATTTCTCATATTATCTCCACGATACAGAAGAGTGCTATCCAAGCTCGGAGGGTGCAGATCTACTGCGACGTAGATCCACTCTAGCACCATAAAGAGCTAGACGCTCAGCCTATTGTGTGGGGATGTGAGCTTTTTTTAGATTATACTCATTCGAGTCCTATATAAGTAGTATCCATGCATTACTATCGCTTTACCTTCTTATTATCACTCATCGCCCTTATCGGGGCATACCCCTTAGCAGCACAGGCAGATCACTCGGCAAGCCTCCAGAGCGAGGCTGACAGCGTCACGGCGCCCGTCGAGCTCACGACCCTCAAGGTGCAGTACCTCCTCAATCGCTCCAACCCCGTGGCACCACTACCCAAAGAGGTACTCCCCACCACCCTACTGCTGCAAGCTCCCCTCTCGTCGGCCGTGAGCGTCATCTCTACTGACCAAGCTCCCGAGCTATCTCTAGACTTACCCATCAGCTTAGTAAGCAAAAGCAGTCCAATTGCCACAGCACTGCAAAACGAGGAGCTACAGCTCCCCCTCTTACAGCAATACTACGAGCGTAGCTTGCAAAGCGTCAACCAGCTCAAGCTTGCCACCCCCACACTCATCACACGTCGAGAGGGCGACCTACTAGCACACCGCATAGATATGACCACCGTTGGGAGCTCGAAGCCCATCGTCGCAGCAGCCGTCGATACTCCCTTTGCAGGCGTTAATGCATCAGACCAGCTCCACGGGGTAACACTCGGGCGAAAATACTGGTTCCCAGGCTTAGAGAGTAGCATACAGTTTAGCCAGACCTACATCTCGCCCAACTGGCACAAGGGTGGTAACAGCGCGCTCGCCCTCCATAGCAAGCAGCTCCTCCGTCTGAGCTACGAAAAGGACAAGGTCAACTGGCTCAACGAGCTAGAGTGGCGTCTCGGACTCAACGCTGAGATACGTGACTCGCTCCAGGGGTACAACGTCTCTGACGACCTCCTCCGCCTACGTAGCAACTTAGGTATCAAAGCCTTCAAGGGGTGGTACTACTCACTAGATGTAGAGGCTCGCACGCAAGCCTTCGAGCAGCGATCTGAAGATAAGACCGTGGTCTACTCCGCCTTCGCCTCACCACTCACACTCACCGCGGGTCTCGGTATGAAGTGGGTCGTAGACAACAAGTCCAAGACCTACTACGGGCGTCGTTTCCGACTAGATCTCAATATCGCTCCCCTCGCCTATGACTTCAAGTGGTCTGCACGCAAGGATATAGATATGACCCGACATGGCTTTGAGGAGGGCAAAAACATCTACAGCGCCATCGGCTCTATGCTCCGCGCCAATATGATCTGGGACTTCACCGACACCTTTGCATGGGAGTCGCGACTCTACTACAATACCAGCTACAAGCGTATCGAGACCGAGTTTGAGAACTCACTCGTCTTCGCCTTCAGTCGCTACATCTCCACCCGTATCAACGTCTTGCTACGCTACGACGATGCCGTACCGCTCACCCCTGAGAATAGATCTCGTCTACAGATCTACGAGATGCTGACCATCGGCTTCGACCTGAAGATTTAACCAGCTGGCCTCATGCAGTTTACCATAGACCACAACTGTCCCCATAGCGACGCACGCACTGGAGTCATCAAGACCGCCCACGGAGATATACAGACCCCCGTCTTCATGCCCGTGGGTACCGCTGGAGCCATCAAGGCGGTCACGATGGAGCAGATGGAGCAGGAGACCGATGCGCGGATCATCCTCGGCAATACCTACCACCTCTACCTGCGTCCCGGCATAGAGATACTCAAAGAGGTAGGCGGTCTGCACCGCTTTGGCACTTGGAGCAAGCCCATCCTGACGGATAGTGGAGGCTACCAAGTCTTCTCGTTAGCAGCCATGCGACGCATCACACCCGAAGGCGTCACCTTCGCTTCGCACATCGACGGCTCCAGGCACCTCTTCACCCCCGAGCGGGTTATGGAGATAGAGCGTGCCATAGGGGCAGACATTATGATGGCCTTCGACGAGTGCTGCCCAGGAGATGCCAGCTACGCCTATGCTAAGCAGTCACTAGACACCACCGAGCAGTGGCTCGACCGCTGCATCAAGCACCTCGAGCATACCCCGCCTCTCTATGGTTACGAGCAGGCTCTCTTCCCAATCGTGCAGGGATGTGTCTACCCCGACCTCAGACGTCGAGCGGCCGAGCATATAGCTTCGCTAGGCGCCCCCGGCAATGCCATCGGCGGACTAGCTGTCGGCGAGCCTACCGACAAGATGTACGAGATGATCGAGCTGACCAATAGCATCCTTCCCAAGGATAAGCCACGCTACCTCATGGGCGTCGGTACACCAGCCAACATACTAGAGGGCATCGCACGTGGAGTCGACATGTTTGACTGCATCATGCCCACACGCAACGCCCGCAATGGTCAGCTCTTCACCTGGCAAGGCACCATCAACATACGCAATGCCAAGTGGCGCACCTGTCACGAGCCAATAGACCCCGAGGGCACCGCATCGACCGACCACCGCTACACCCGCGCCTACCTCTACCACCTCTTTAAGGCGCAGGAGATCACGGGGCTCACACTGGCTAGTATCCACAACATCGCCTTCTACCTCGACCTGGTCAACCAAGCGCACGACCACATCGTGGCAGGCGACTACACTGATTGGATGCGCAGCGTCCTGCCAGCCCTCACCCGCCGGCTCTAGCCCGTGCGTACAGTCAATGATCACTTACGCAATATCTTTCTCTCGGGGGAATTGTCCGAAGAGGGAACTATCCGGAAATCCCGAATAGTTCAGCAAGAAGAGACTGTTGCAAAAGTCAACAGTCTCACAATCTTGCAAGCAAGATTGTCTAGACTTTGCAGAAAGGATGAAGCGCAAGGCGCTGAGGGTGAGGTCTGAAGGG
>NZ_CABUAN010000020.1 GCF_902489635.1 uncultured Porphyromonas sp.
AAACTTCGGAAGAATGAAATGAAACTTCGGAAGAATGAAATGAAACTTCGGAGGAATGAAATGAAACTTCGGAAGAATTTTTCCTTTCCCACGTGGAGAATAAAAAACAGCCACGTGGAGGTTCGCCACTTCGGCCTACTCAGCAGGGGTGACACATTATTTATTGCTGTCCGGTGAAAGCTTTTTGAGGGATCATCGAGTAGATCGTTCTGCAGAAATGAGCTAACTATCAATACCACTTGGGTGAAACTAAAGTTTCCTAGGGAAGAAACTGGAGTTTCCTTGGTGAGAAACTAGAGTTTCCTTGGTGAGAAACTGGAGTTTCATACGAGGGAAACTATAGATTGGTCGAAGTCGAGTAGTCGAACAGCCATAATATATAATGAGCTCATCCAAGCCTCGGTTGTCGCTCATGTGTAGCTCCTGAAAGAGCGATTATAATGCGTTAGCCCTGGTCTACTCAGGGCAACAAGATCATCGCCAATAAAATATTTCTATCACGAGAACAGATGCGTCATCACCACAGGATCAATTGATAAGATCCTATCTAACAGAGGTCTAAGTCGCAGATCTGACGTACGCTCTTGTCACGATCGTGACTTGTGGCGCAGAAATTGAGGAGGAGGCAGTTGTTAGTTTCAAAAATTGTCGTACCTTTGTCACCGCTAAGGAGCAGAGGAGCGTTGCTCTCCCCTTCGAAACATAGGCTAGTGAGCCTATCAGAAGGGATTCATTTGGAGCTTCGCAAAAGAAAGTCGCCTGTAGCTATTGCAGTGTTGATTATTTTTTGTACCTTTGCAGAGCAAAACAACCGAGGTGCGGTAGTTCAGCTGGTTAGAATACCTGCCTGTCACGCAGGGGGTCACGGGTTCGAGTCCCGTCCGCACCGCTCTGATTCCTCATACGAGGTCACAGCTTCCTGACAAGATGGTCAGCGAGTGTGACGGAGTAAGAGGATTCTTAGTCTTAAGGAGGTAGCGATCTCCTGGTTACAGCACTTTTTTATAGACTCCCCATGGCTACTATGGAGAGTTTGTTATATGTACACAGGTAGTCACTGCTACAAGCCCAAGTGGCGGAACTGGTAGACGCGCTAGTTTCAGGTACTAGTAAACGCAAGTTTGTGCAGGTTCGATTCCTGTCTTGGGCACCTAAGATTACTTTAGGCGTAGTAGTTGCTGTAAGAGACTATATAATATAATGTATGCGCAGGTGGTGGAATTGGTAGACACGCTACTTTGAGGGGGTAGTGCCAGCAATGGTGTGTGAGTTCGACTCTCATCCTGCGTACTACGAGAGAGACCTATTGGATGACCTTATGCAGATGAGGCTTCAGTAGGTCTCTCTCTTTTTGCCCTACCCTATCTCTGCCTACACCGTTGGAGACTTTTGCAATAGTCTCCGTTGGGTCAATTTGTCCTGTCGGCTATCTGGTCTGTCTATTTCGTCTGTTTAAGGCGTAGAGATCGCCGATGATAGTCGTATTCCTTGCCGTGGTACAGTTTTTGAATACCTTTACACAGCGAGACTATTGCACGAGGGTGCCTAGCTGTGCTTTGCACCCGCATATATCGCCCAGTGCCAGTACCCTTGCAGCGGTACGAAGCACTACATAATTCACTCTCAAGAGATAACTACAAACGCATGAATTTCACGCCATACCAAATAAGTGACCTAGTGGTCAGAGCCTTTTCTAGAGCTTGCGCTATCGGACTACGCTCGGGGAAGCAACTAGACATCTCTAGATCGCTCTTCATCGACTTAGCTCGCAGTAAAGACACCTTCCCTAGTGTCTTCATCTTGCGCACTCTAAATATACCGCTCACTCAACTACAATATACGCTCTTTGAGGAGCCTGCGAAGAATGGCTACTACAAGCAGATCCATGACACCATCGAGCAGAGTCAGTACACGATGCCTAGTGCGGAGCTCGTACGCTACTACCACGATCAGGTCAAGGCCATTCTGGAGGGAGCGTGGGAGATCTTTCCCAATCATGATGACTTCCCAGTGATTGACGCACCGCGTATTATCGCTTATATGCTACACGAGGGGCGGCCAGACATCTACCCATGGCCATTCATCACCTCTCGTCCTGCTAAGGAGGATATCCTAGCTAGCTACGTACAGAACAGCCTAGAGCATAGTACTAAAGCGACCTCTGTCGAGGTGCAGGCGATAGCCAGTGTCGAGGCGGAGGAGCAGATGCTTCAGACGATCCTCTCCACTGCTATGGCGGGTATGCCTGACGCGTTGACAGAGGAGATGCGCCAGGAGCTCGATGTCGCCGCATGGGAGGCTCCCCTTGAGAGGCTTTACTCAGCCATAGCCGGTTCAGACGCTACCCAGACGAAGAAGCCTACTAGCGACATGGATCCTAACACTATTGTAAAGCAGGTAGAGGTCTTCGTCTCTCAAAACAATCCCGACGGAGAGACGGACAAAAACTCTATGCGCGCTGTGCCACTAGAGGAGCTGCCCGAAGAGATACAAGAGCATATCAAGGCAATCATACGTCACGAGCAGCGCAAGGTGACGCAAAACTCGGGAAGCAACCCCTTCGACCTAAACGCCGATGATGAGGGCGACAAGGAGGAGAAAGCCTCTAACAAGTCTAGCAAGCGCTCTAAAACACCTGCGCTAGATGCTTTTGCGACCAACCTTAACCAGCTCGCTAAGGACGGCAAGCTAGACCCGATGATCGGGCGTGCTAAGGAGCTAGAGCGTATCACACATATACTCTGTCGCCGACAGAAGAACAACCCCGTGCTGATCGGCGAGGCGGGTGTCGGTAAGACAGCCGTCGCCGAGGGCTTAGCACAGCTCTTAGCGCGCGATGAGGTGAGCTACAAACTTCGTGGCAAGGTGCTTTACAGCGTAGACTTAGCACAGATGCTAGCCGGCACACGCTACAGAGGAGACTTTGAGGAGCGATTTAAGGCGCTACTCAAGGAGGCTGAGATGCTGGGCAATACGATCCTACTCTTTGACGAGATCCACACGCTGATGGGCGCGGGCTCGACAGAGGGCAGTATGGATGCCTCCAACATGCTCAAGCCGGCTCTAGCGCGTGGCACGATACAGGTGATCGGCGCCACCACACTGGATGAGTATCGCAGGACCATTGAGAAGAACGGGGCCTTGGCGCGTCGCTTCCAGAAGGTGATGATCGAGCCAAACACGCCCGAGGAGACGCTAGAGATCTTGCGCCAGCTACGAGGACGATATGAAGAGTTTCACCATGTACGCTACAGCGACGAAGCTTTGGTCGCTATGGTGCGCCTGACCAATAGATATATCTACGACCGCTACTTCCCCGACAAGGCTATTGACGTCCTAGACGAGGTGGGAGCGAGTATGCACCTCAAGGGCAAAGTGGGTGAGAGCGACAAGGTCGCTTCGCTCAGACAGCAGCTGCGTACCTATCGCGCTTCTCGTGACAAGGCAGTGCGTGAGAGCAACTACGACACCGCTATGACCCTCAAAGTGCAGGAGGACTTAGTCCAGAAAGAGGTGGATGAGGAGCTCGAGAAAGCTCATGCCCAGGAGGCTGCCATCTATCTACCTGTAGATGAGGAGGCGGTCGCCAAGACGGTCTCTATGATGAGTGGCGTGCCTATCTCCAACATCAGTCAGGAGGAGCACGCTAAGCTACGCCAGATGCGCCAGACGCTCAAGGATATAGTGATCGGTCAGGACGATGCAATCGACAAGGTGGTCAAAGCGATACAGCGTAACCGCCTTGGCTTGGGTAGCGACAAGCGACCCATCGGGAGCTTCCTCTTCCTTGGTCCGACAGGTGTCGGTAAGACTTATCTAGCTAAGAAGCTTGCCGAGCTGCTCTTTGACGATGAGGACGCACTCATACGTATTGATATGAGTGAGTATATGGAGTCGTTCAACGTGTCTCGTCTCGTGGGCGCAGCTCCTGGCTACGTCGGCTACGACGAGGGCGGACAGCTCACGGAGCAGGTCAGACGCAAGCCTTACTCGGTCGTACTCTTTGACGAGCTAGAGAAGGCGCACCCAGACGTTTACAACATACTCCTGCAGATCCTCGACGACGGCTTTATCACCGCGGCCGATGGTACGCACGTGAGCTTTAAGAATACAGTCATCATACTGACGAGCAACATCGGTACGCGCCAGCTCAAGGACTTTGGTGCTGGTGTCGGCTTCCGTCAGGAGGTGCAGCTCACCCAGACGGAGCAGGAGGCTTTGCTGAGCAAGCAGCTCAAGAAGCACTTTAGCCCTGAGTTCCTCAACCGCCTTGATGAGACGATCTACTTCGCCAGCCTGGAGAAGGAGGACATTCGCAAGATCGTAGATGTGGAGCTACGTCCTATCATGGCGCGTATCTCCGAGCAGGGGTACAACCTTGTGGTCACACCCTCGGCAAAGGACAAGCTCGCCGACGTGGGCTTTGACCTAGAGTACGGTGCTAGACCGCTGAGACGTGCCCTACGTCACTGGATCGAGGACAAGCTGACGGATCTCATCCTCGATGGTGAGGCAAATGTGGGCGACACGGTGCGCCTGCGTGTCTCTGAGGGCGAACTCCTCATGGAGGTGGACAAGCGTGCACCGCAAAAGGAGACGCAAGCAAAGAGCGATGAAGCGACCCTAGGCTTCGCCCTACCCTCGTTTACCTCTTCCAGCCAGAAGGGCGACGAGCGGTAACCAATCAAATCAGACAAATAACTCAAGCTTATGAATAGTAATAAAGGACAAATTGGGGTTACGAGTGAAAACATATTCCCCGTCATCAAGAAGTTTCTCTATAGTGAGCATGATATATTCCTCCGTGAGATCGTATCCAACGCAGTCGATGCGACGACCAAGCTACGCGCTCTGATAGCTCGTGGCACGGAGGTGGGCAATACTGAGGACCTCCGTGTAGAGGTCCTACTAGATAAGGAGGCGCGTACACTCACCGTACGAGACTACGGTATCGGTATGACTGCCGACGAGGTAGAGCGCTACATCAATCAGATAGCTTTCTCTGGAGCGGAGGACTTCCTGGAGAAGTACAAAGACGCTTCCGGCAATATCATCGGGCACTTCGGACTAGGCTTTTACTCAGCCTTTATGGTCTCCGAGCGTGTCGAGATAGACACCCTCTCCTACCAGCCAGACGCACAGCCGGTTCACTGGAGCTGTGACGGTTCGCCTGCCTACGAGATGAGTACGGGTAGCCGCACCGAGCGTGGCACCGACATCATCATGCACCTGGACGAAGAGAGCAGCGAGTTCCTCGAGCGGGCTCGCATCGAGGAGCTACTGACGAAGTATTGTCGCTTCCTCCCGATCCCCATCATCTTTGGTAAGAAGCAAGAGTGGAAGGACGGCAAGATGCAGGACACCGACGAGGACAATGTGATCAACGACACCAACCCGCTCTGGCTCCGCAAGCCGCAAGACCTTACGGACGAGGACTATCGTGAGTTCTACCGTAAGCTCTACCCAGGAGCTGACGAGCCGCTCTTTTGGATACACCTTAATGTAGACTACCCCTTCACCCTGACCGGCGTACTCTACTTCCCCAAGGTGAGCAACAAGGTGGATCTGCAGAGCAACAAGATCAAGCTCTACTGCAATCAGGTCTTTGTGACTGACGAGGTGGATAGCATCGTGCCTATGTACTTGACCTTGCTCCACGGTGTGATCGACTCACCAGACATCCCGCTCAATGTGTCGCGCTCTTACCTACAGTCCGACAGCAATGTCAAGAAGATCAGTAGCTACATTACTAAGAAGGTGGCCGACAAGCTGGAGGAGATCATGAAGAATGATCGCCCCACCTACGAAGCTAAGTGGCCCGACCTCTCCGTCTTTATACATTATGGTATCCTCACCGATGAGAAGATGGAGGAGCGTGCGCTCAAGTCACTACTCCTACTGGAGGATGTGGCTGGGAAGTTCTACACACCCGAGGAGTATCGTGAGCTGGTCAAGAGCAATCAGACCGACAAGGACGACAAGCTCGTCTACCTCTACGCTACCGATCCTGAGGCGCAGTACAGCTACATACAGGCTGCCGAAGCTAAGGGGTACAACGTACTCTATATGCACGGCATGCTTGACACGCCCCTACTCAACCATCTAGAGCAAAAGTGGGAGGGCACGCACTTCGTACGTGTAGACAGCGACACGGTCGACCAATTGATCCAGCGTGACGACACGACGACCGATGCTTCCGCACATGAGACCGAGATCATGCGTAGCCTCTTTGCCAAGGCGCTTCCGACGGGCGAGGTCAACTATCAGGTCTTCCTACGCAACATGGGTCAGGAGGCTCAGCCAGCAGTGGTCACGCGTATGGAGTGGATGCGCCGTATGAAGGAGATGTCGCAGTATCAGCCTGGAGCTTCCTTCTACAACTCACTCCCCGACAGCTATTCGCTCGTTCTCAATGCCGACCACCCGCTCATCAAGAGCCTGCTAGAGGGTGAGGGCAAGGAGCTAGAGCCACAGCTGGCGTCTCTGCGCTCTCAGCTCGCTACGCTCCAAGAGCAAGTCACCGAGCTAGACAAGGAGGCTAAGGAGCAGACCGAGCCTACCGAGGAGCAAAAGAAAGAGCTACAAGAGAAGAAGGAGGCTCTCCACAAGCAGCAAGAAGAGCTGCACGGCGAGATGCAAAGCTCCTTCGACCAGTATGCCGAGAAGCAGCCTGTGATACGTCACATCGTCGAGCTGGCTCTACTCTCAGCTGGTGAACTAAGAGGCGTTGCTCTACAAGAGTTCATCAAGCGCACCACCGAACTTCTATCGTCTAAGTAAATACCCCTAAGAATATCCGTTTTTATGAAGAGGAACACTTCCCTTTGCAAGCGTCTCCTACTCCTACTAGCCCTCTCAGCCACCTGGCTCGTGGGGGCTGTAGCGCAGGAGACACCCCGCTGGCTACGCTATGCCCAGATCTCACCAGATGGTAATCAGATAGCCTTTTGCTACCAAGGCGACATCTACATTGTCGACGCTATCGGTGGCGAGGCGCGTCTCCTGACTGGCTCCGATGGGTACGAGTCAAACCCCACCTGGAGTCCCGATGGCAAGCGTATCGCATTCATGAGCAATCGTGATGGGCACCGCTCCATCTACACTATGTCAGCCCTCGGTGGCGATGTCAAGCGCATCACGCACCACTCGGGCAATAGCCATACCGTCGAGTGCTACACACCCGACGGTCGTTTTATCATTATGTCCGAATCTCTCCAGCAGCCTGCCACCAGTGCGCTCAACCCTTCGGGCATCCTCTCGCAGCTCTACATGATCCCTGTCGATGGCGGCACGCCTATGCTCTACAACCCTCGTCCTCTGGAGACTGTCACCTTCAGCCATCGTGGCGACCGCTATGTAGCGCAAGACATCAAGGGCTTTGAGAATAAGTGGCGCAAGCACCACACCAGCTCCGTCACACGAGACATTTATATAGTAGACCCCAAGACAGGAGCCACTACCGCCTGCACACTAGAGCCAGGCGAAGACCTCTCACCCGTCTTCGGACCTGATGACCAGACCATCTTCTTCATCAGCGAGCGAGGCAAAAGCAATTCGCTCAACGTCTGGAAGCAGCGCATCGGCGAGCAAACCGCTCAGCAGGTGACCAGCTTCCGCAATCACCCCGTGCGCTTCCTCAGCATCTCACGCTCCGGACGGCTCTGCTTCGCCTACGATGGTGACCTCTACACCATGACCGAGGGACGCTCCCCGCAGAAGGTACAGATCACCCTGCGCACCGAGGGTCCTAAGGACAAAGTGTACCGCCGCACAGCCAGCAGTGGAGGTAGCTCCTTCACGCCAAGCAGTGACGGCAAGCAGCTAGCCTTCATCATGCGTGGTGATGTCTACGTCACCTCTGTCGAGCATGGCACGACGAAGCGCATCACCCAGAGCGCCGGTGCCGAGGAGAGTGTCACCTGGAGTCCCGACAGCAAGACGCTCGTCTACGACTCACGCCGTGACGGCAAGCATATCCTTTACAAGGCGACCATCGCCTCGGACAAAGAGCTAGACTTCGCCTCTGCCACCATCATCAAGGAGGAGCCACTCATGCCCGAGTGCAAGATGGAGCAAGCCCTCCCCCAGTACTCTCCCGATGGCAAGCTGATCGCCTTCGTCGGAGACCGCAAGTGCATCTATACCTATAATGTCGAGAGCAAGAAGCTCACGCAGGTCACCAGTGGCAAGGATCAGCCCGAGATGCACGGCTACATCAGCTTCGAGTGGAGTCCTGACAGCCGCTGGATAGCCTTCGGATATACACCCAATGTCCATGCGCCCTTTGGTGACGTAGGTTTGGTAAAAGCGACCGGAGGTGAGGTGATCAACCTGACCAATACGGGTTACTTCAGCGACCTCACGGGCTGGGTTATGGAGGGCAATGCCATCCTCTTTACCTCAGACCGATATGGTATGCGCAACCACGCTTCGTGGGGCTCCATGAGCGATGCTTTCCTCGTATTCCTCAATCGCAAGGCGTACGAGAAGTTTAGCATGACACCCGAAGAACGCGACCTCTACGACCGTGCTGGACTAGACACACTACAGTATGGCGCTGATCCCGTCCCTGCTGAGGAGAGTGCCAAGAAAAAGGACGAGACCAAGCCGATCGTCGTCGAGATCCAGGGCATCGAGGACCGCATCGTACGGCTCACGCCCAATTCGAGCGACCTAGCAGACGCTTATGTCGATGCCGATGGCAAGAACCTCTACTACCTATCAGCCTTTGAGGGGGGGTACAACCTCTGGCAGACAGACCTACGCGAGGGCAATACCTCCATGCTACGTCAGCTAGACCTCTCGGGCAGTGCCTATATGCGCCCCACTCCCAAGGGGGATAAGATCTTCGTCATATCCTCTGGACGGGTACAGTGCTTTACACCCGCCTCAAAGAAGTTTGAGCCAGTCAACTACCGTGCTCGTGTGGAGCTAGACAGCTACGCCGAGCGTGAGGCGATGTACGACTTTATGGTTCGTGAGGAGGGGCTACGCTTCTACCGCGCAGACATGCACGGCGTAGACTGGAAGGGGCTGACCGACCACTACCGCCAGTTCTTGCCCCATATTGCGACGAATGAGGACTTCTCCGAGATGCTCAGCGAGATCCTGGGCGAGCTCAACGTATCGCACACCGGCTCAGGCTACAGACAGAGCTCTAGCGAGCCAGCTACGGGACATCTGGGACTACTCTACAACTGGTACTCCCTACCCC
This sequence comes from uncultured Porphyromonas sp., assembly GCF_902489635.1. Lineage (GTDB taxonomy): Bacteria > Bacteroidota > Bacteroidia > Bacteroidales > Porphyromonadaceae > Porphyromonas. Next base: position 9,215 of record NZ_CABUAN010000020.1, read on the forward strand.
TCGAGGGCATCATTGTTGATGAAATCGTTACGGGCGGGCCCTTTGACACCTACCTGACCAAGCTACAGCCTGGCGACCGCATCGTCGCAATCAATGGTACACGCATCGACCACCACACCGACTGGCGTGACCTCCTCGCAGGCACTACCGGCACGCTCACGGCTGTCACCTTCTATAGTAATAAGGAGCAAAAGGAGATCACCGAGGCCGTTCGTCCGATCTCTTCGGGCCGTTTCTCGGGACTACTCTACAAGCGCTGGGTCAAGGCTCGCGAAGCTGAGGTACAGCGTCTCTCAAACGGTCGTCTCGGCTATGTACACATACCGAGCATGGGCGATGACGAGTTCCGCACCGTCTATAGCGAGGTGATGGGCAAGTACTACCAATGCGACGGTATCGTCATCGACATCCGCTACAACGGTGGTGGTCGTCTGCACGAAGACCTCGAGACTTTCTTCAGTGGCAAGGCTTATCTGCAGCAAGAGGTTCGTGGGCAGGACTACTGCACGATGCCTAGCAAGCGATGGACCAAGCCCTCAGTCATGCTCGTCTGCGAGGCTGACTACTCCAATGCACACGGCTCTCCATGGGTCTACCAAACCCTCGGCATGGGCAAGGTCGTCGGCATGCCAGTACCAGGCACTATGACCTCGGTCAACTGGGTCACCATGCAGAACCCGCTGCTCTTCTTCGGCATTCCTGCCGTAGGTTATCGCACCCAGCAGGGAGACTTCCTCGAGAATAAGCAGCTCGAGCCCGATGTCGTGGTTCCGCTCGACTACAACCGCGTCCTCGAGGGACACGATAGTCAGCTAGAAGCAGCCGTACGCGTACTCCTGGAGGAGGTCAAGGCGCATCCGCAGCCTACCTTCCCCAAGCGATAAGCCGCAAACGAAGCTAGCACCGCTTACCCTGCGGTAAAAGCTAACATACTCAGTGAGGAGCATCACGCCTCCCCACTAAATTCCCCAAAGAGAGGAGATGTCGTCATCGGCGTCTCCTCTCTTTTTGTCGTCTTATCCGCCTCTTTCCTTGCCTCCATCGGGTGAAACTCCAGTTTCATACGGGGGAGCCTAAAGTTTCCAACGGAGGAAACTGAACTTTCCAACGCTGGGAAAAAAGATTTCCAAGGGAGGAAAATAAAATTTCCACCGTTGGAAATTTATTTTTCCAAGGCTGGAAACTTTTTGGAAAACTAGTCGGAGCAGAGAACAGACCCATCGACTGAACGGTTCCTCCGTTGGAACTGAAAAGTTCCTCCCTTGGAACTCGAAAGTTCCTCCCTTGGAACTCGAAAGTTCCTCCCTTGGAACTAAAAAGTTCCAAGAGGGGAACTATTCTTGGAACTCGTATGTGCTACTAGATCAAGCTGATACGAATGGCAGAAGGCTCAGCTATCCAGGGAGGACAGCTGAGCCTTCTATTTGTCGATAAAGCGGGATTACGCTACGCGCACTCGCTTGTAGAGCGTGGAGTAAGTTACTGGCTGATCGTGTCGCGGATGATCTGTGCGACCTGCGAGACACAGAGCTTGAGGTCGTCATTGACCACGGTGTGGTCAAACTGCTCGGCAAAGTTGATTTCATACGAAGCACGACGCATCCGCTCCTCGACCAGCTCGGGGCTCTCGGTGCCTCGTGACTCTAGCCGGCGACGCAGCTCCGCAAAGGTGGGTGGCATGAGGAAAATACTGACCACCTTGTCTCTGTAAGCCTCTTGGATGCGCATCGCCCCGACGGCATCGACGTCAAAGAGGATGTTGCGCCCCATACCAGCTAGCCGGTCAACCTCGCTGCGGAGCGTGCCGTAGTACTTGCCGGGGTAGACCTCCACATACTCGACGAGGCGATCCTCAGCGATCAACTTCTTGAACTGCTCGGGCGTGTAGAAGTAGTACTCCACACCATGCTGCTCATTGCCTCGCGGCGGACGGCTCGTGGCGGATATGCTGAAGGAGAGTCGCAGGCTCTCGTCTTGCATGAGTTGCTGGATGACGGTGCTTTTGCCAGAGCCTGAGGGGGCTGAGATAAGGATGAGATGTGACATAGCTTTTGGCACTTAGGGTTTATAGTACGTTGAGGACTTGCTCCTTGATCTGCTCTAGCTCGTCTTTCATCTGGACGACGAGCTGCTGCATGGCAGCGTTGTTACTCTTGGAGCCTAGGGTATTGATCTCACGCCCCATCTCCTGAGCGATGAAGCCGAGCTTCTTGCCCCTAGAGGGATCGGGATCGCCGGACTGGGCTAGCACCTCACGGAAGTAGCGGATATGGTTGGCGAGTCGGTTCTTCTCCTCGCTAATGTCTAGCTTCTCGATGTAGTAGATGAGCTCCTGCTCTAGCCTTGCCTCGTCGTACTGTATGGAGGTGAGCTGGACTAGTCGCTCCTCGAGCTTGCTCCGAAGGTCTGTGATGCGACTCTGCTCGTAGGGGTCAACCTCTGCAAGCAAAGCGGCGATGCGGTCAAGCTTCTCCACAAAGATGCGCTCGAGCGATGCGCCCTCTTGCTCTCTAAAAGCGTTGAACTGATCAACGGCCTCCCCGATAGCTTGGCTCAGCAGCTGCATATCTTCGTCGGTGAGGGGCGTCTCGCCCTGCTCTACGATGACGCCTGGGTAGCTGAGCAAGAGACGTGTCAGATCTTCGGGCTGAGGAATGCCTTCGGCCTCTATGGCACTATGGATCTGATCGTAGTAAGCATGGAGGAGAGACGCATTGATCTGTACTTGAGGGGAGGTGCCTAGCGAATTATCGGCCGTGCGAATGGTCACATCGACCTTGCCTCTAAAGAGTGTGGGGATCAAGATGCCACGAAGCTCTATCTCTCGGTCTCGTAGGATGGAGGGGAGTCGGAGCGAGAGGTCGAGCTGCTTGCTATTGACGGAGCGGATTGAGACCTCGTAGGTGACACCCTCTAGGAGTAGCTGACTGCTACCATATCCTGTCATGGAGTAAATCATAGTCTTACGCTGTGTGGGGATCAAAGCAAAGGTAGCGTCGTGCACTACCCTACTGCGTCCCAGTTGACTTTTGGGAAATAGCAAAAAGGGGCAAAGCTTTTTGCCAAAGCCTGCCCCTATATGATGATGTCTAGGCGTTGCGCCCGTGACAATTCTTATACTTCTTACCGCTACCGCAAGGGCATGGGTCGTTGCGACCGATCTTTTGCTCCTTGACAATAGGCTGAGCCTTAGGCTGTGAAGCCTGTGTGGCGGCTTGTCCAGCTTGACGCTGCGCCTCCTGCTGGCTAGCGATCTCGTCCTTGGTCTCACGGTACTGACTACGATCTGTGTGTCGCTCGGTCTGCGCCTCACGGACGGAGAGACTAGAGCCGGTCTCATCGTCAGCGGGTAGCGGTATGCGACCACGCGTGAGGATGGTAGCGGTCTTGCGGTTGAGTCCGTCAAGCATATCGCTAAAGAGGTCGTAGGACTCTAGCTTGTAGATGAGGAGTGGGTCCTTGTTCTCGTAGCTAGCGTTTTGCACAGAGTTGCGCAGCTCGTCCATCTCACGGAGGTGCTCCTTCCAGGCATCATCGAGGGTGTAGAGCATGATCGTCTTGTGAAACTCCTTGACGATGCTCTTGCCCTCAGTGCGGTCTGCCTCGGCGAGGTCGCAAGGGATGTTGTACACCTTATTACCATCCGTGATCGGTATGATGATGCGCTTGAACTTGTCGCCCTGCGTCTCGTAGAGGTTGTGCAGGATCGGGTAAGCGACCGTGGCGATCTTCTCGCCCTTGTGGTTGAGTGCCTGATAGACTGTCTCAAAGGTCTTGTCGACCACCTCATTCGTGTGGCTCGACTTGAAGGCTTCAGGAGTCAGCTCAGTCTCTACGGCCAGCACCGAGAGGAGCTCGTTGCGGAAGCCCTCGTAGTCGTCCGCCTCCTTATTCTTATTGACAATCGCCTCAGTCACGTCGTAGAGCATGTTAAGCACATCCATACCGATGCGCTCGCCCATCAAAGCGTGGCGACGCTTCTCATAGATACCCTTACGCTGTGAGTTCATCACATCATCGTACTCTAGGAGGCGCTTACGGATACCGAAGTTGTTCTCCTCGACCTTTTTCTGCGCACGCTCTACAGAGTTGCTGAGCATCTTATTCTCAAGAGCTTCACCCTCGCCAAAGCCCATACGATCCATCAGCGAAGCAATACGATCACTCGCAAAGAGTCGCATCAAGTGATCCTCTAGCGAGATGAAGAAGACAGAGCTACCGGGGTCTCCCTGACGACCAGCACGACCACGCAACTGTCTATCCACACGGCGTGACTCATGTCGTTCCGTACCGATGATGGCTAGTCCACCAGCCTCACGCACCTCTGGCGAGAGCTTGATATCAGTACCACGACCAGCCATGTTGGTTGCGATGGTTACGGTGCCAGCTTGACCAGCCTGAGCGACGATTTCGGCCTCCTTCTGGTGTAGCTTAGCATTGAGCACCTGATGGGGGATCTTGCGCAGCGAAAGCATACGACTGAGCAGCTCACTGATGTCGACCGAAGTGGTACCCACTAGCACTGGACGACCAGCCGCTATGAGTCGCTCGATCTCCTCGATGACTGCATTGTACTTCTCGCGAGCCGTCTTGTAGATACGATCGTTCTGATCATCACGAATCACGGGGCGGTTGGTCGGGATGACCACCACGTCGAGCTTGTAGATGTCCCAAAACTCTCCCGCCTCAGTCTCAGCCGTACCGGTCATACCCGCCAGCTTGTGGTACATACGGAAGTAGTTTTGCAGGGTAATGGTCGCAAAGGTCTGCGTTGCAGCCTCGACCTTGACGCGCTCCTTAGCCTCGATAGCTTGGTGTAGACCGTCCGAGTAGCGACGACCATCCATGAGACGACCGGTCTGCTCGTCGACAATCATCACCTTATTGTCTATGACCACATACTGATCATCACGCTCGAAGAGAGCGTAGGCCTTAAAGAGCTGATTGACCGTGTGGACACGCTCGCTCTTGATCGCATAGTTGGTGATGAGCTCGTCCTTCTTAGCAGCATACTCAGAGGGAGCGAGGTGCTCGCCCTCCAGCTCTGCTAGCTGAGATGCAATGTCTGGGAGTACGAAGAAAGAGGCATCCTCAGCACCCTTCGAAAGCATCTCGATACCCTTATCTGTGAGGGTGATGCTATTCATCTTCTCGTCGATGACGAAGTAAAGCGGGTCGGTGACGATGTGCATCTGGCGCATGTTCTCCGCCATATAGATCTCCTCGGTCTTGAGCATAGAGGCTTTGATGCCTGGCTCACTGAGGTACTTGATGAGAGGCTTGTACTTAGGTAGTCCCTTGAAGACACGGAAAAGGAGGAGGAAGCCCTCGTCTACCTCTTTCTTGTCCTCGCTACCGATCTTCTTCTTCGCCTCTACGAGTAGCTTAGATACTAAATCTTTCTGAGCGTTGACCACCTTCTCGACATTGGGCAGGTACTCCTCAAAGAGCTGATCCTCCCCCTGAGGCGTAGGACCAGATATGATCAGAGGCGTACGGGCATCGTCGATAAGGACCGAGTCCACCTCATCCACAATGGCGTAGTTGTGCGGACGCTGCACGAGGTCTGAGGGCGCTGTCGCCATGTTGTCTCTTAGGTAGTCAAAGCCGAACTCATTGTTCGTACCGAAGGTGATGTCTGCATTGTAAGCTTTGCGGCGGCCCTCGCTATTGGGCTTGTGCTTGTCGATACAGTCGACGCTCAGCCCGTGGAACATATAGAGCGGTCCCATCCACTCGGAGTCACGCTTAGCCAGATAGTCATTGACCGTGACCACATGGACGCCATTACCTGGTAGCGCATTGAGGAAGACAGGCAGGGTAGCTACGAGCGTTTTACCCTCACCCGTTGCCATCTCGGCTATCTTACCCTTGTGCAGTACGACACCACCGATGAGCTGTACATCGTAGTGTACCATATCCCAAGTGACCTCGTTGCCTCCTGCTACCCAGAGGTTGTGGTAGATCGCCTTGTCACCATCGATCTCCACGAAGTCGTGATCTATCGACAGATCTCTATCCATCTGCGTGGCAGTGACGACGATCGTCTCATTATTGGCAAAGCGTCGTGCAGTCTCCTTGACAATAGCAAAGGCCGTGGGGAGGATCTCGTCGAGCTTGACCTCGATCTTCTCCAGGACGTCCTTCTCTATCTTATCAATTTTAGACCAAGCCTCTTCACGGGCGTCTATGTCGAGATCTTCGATGCCCTCTTTGAGCTTAGCAATCTCGGCACGCTCCGAGGCGACATACTCGTTGATCTCGTTGCGTAGCTGCTGTGTGCGATCTCTCAGAGCATCATCGCTGAGAGCCTGTATGGAGGGTTCGACCTCCTTGATTTTCTTAATGTAGGGTGTTATCTCCTTGAGGTCTCGCTGAGACTTACTGCCAAAGAGCTTTGTGATGATATTACTGAGAGCCATAAGTGGTTGATTATTTCTGATTGAATAGGATAAAGAGTGGCGTGCCGTCAGCACTCATCGGCTGAGGGACACAGAGTAGGTATGCGAGCGAAGGGGCGACCGCATCGTACGATATAGGCTCCGTAAGCCTCTGCAAAGCTACGCCAGGAGCCATCAGGATAAAGGGAGCCGTGACATGTCGCTGTCTCTGCTGCTCGACACCCGGCTTCTCTCCCGCCACCTCTGCAAAAGGTGCTAGAGCCAGTAGCACATCGCCCGCATAGCTACGATAGCTATGCGAGTACAGAGGCTTAGCCCAGGCAGGCTGTGATAGCCCCCTCTGTAGTTGATATGCAGGGATTGCCCCGATGACACCTTCCATCTCGGATACAAAAGTAGCAAGATTATTGCTCATATCCTGCATATCGACCTTCTTATCTGCTATCTCCTTCTTATTTAGATGGAGCGTCTGGTGACTGTAGGCCATGACCCAGTCGTTGCGCCCATAGATGGCCGAGAGGTAGAGATTAGCTAGTGCGATACACTTGGCAGGGTCGAAAGTGACGACCGAGCGACGAGAAGGAGCCTTCGGCTGAGCTAAGTTTGCAACAGGGACTCCAACGATATTGAGCGCATAATGGTCTGCACCATATAATTCTTGCAGTAGAGCAGTGATCTGATGTACCTGCTCATTGAGCCGAGCGTAAGCGTCTTGTTGCTCTGGCGAATAGTCCGCATAGGCTACCCCACGGGTGCCCACCTCCAGGTCTAAGACCATAACGATGAGCGTAGGCGACGTGCGACGCGCTTTGTGAGCGTAGCGTATGAACTCCTTGGATAGGTCTGTGATCGCATCATTGGCAAAGGGCGAAGTCAAGAGGTCGCTCATACGCCAAGCACCTTCGAAGGTATGCGCAAAACTACCCTCCTTCGCGCCTTTCGAGAGAGGTTTCCAGACGGTCGGTGTCGTGCGTCCGCCCAGCATGCGCTGCTCATTGTTTGCCTTGAGAGCCAAGGCAGGCAGACCGCCGTAGAAGTTGGTCGTAGCCCACCAACCGCTATGCTTATCGATCCATATAGCACCCTCAGAATCGTGTCCCGCCACAGCAATAGCATCGTTGGCACGGCTCGCTATGGCATAGACAATCGCATCACCCTGCGAAGAGCCTCTGAGTACGTCTGTGAGCAGTTCGCTACGCAAGGCACCCGCAGGAGCTAGCTGCTCTGCGCTATTGATGCCTCGATAGTCTCTATTCGCAAAGGTAGACTCCGACCGCTGCGTCACCGCATCATACCGCTCAGCTTGGTACACACCATGTATCTCTGGCATAGCACCAGCCGAGAGCGAAGCCAGTCGCGCCACCTCGTCTAGCAACGGGTAAGGATAGCGAATGTCGGGTGCTACCGCTCCCTGCTTCATCACTCCGTTTAGGCCATTGCCACCCCACCCTGCTCGATAACTATCCAGCAGGTCGGTGCGTAGTCCCTTGACATAGATCTGCACCAGTATGTCAGGTCTCGTGCGTTGCGCCGATAGTGCCAGCGGTAGCAGACAACTTAATGTGAGGAGGAGATAGCGAATAGGTCTCATCTGCGCTGTGTGAGTCGTTTGGAATAGGTTAGATAGGCTACCGAGAGGAGTGCCGAGTTGAGGGCGAGCAAGATGATGGGCAGCGAACTAGTCTGCACGGCACAAGCGACCAAGATTAGGTAGAGTGCCACTGCCAGAGCATTTGCCGAGTGGAAGTACCGTGCGATGCGCTGAGCTTTGCCTCCCCTACCCAAGGCAAACCAAGCCAAGAGGAGGAGTGGATGAAAGACCAGCAAGTTGTAGTTAGGATCGGTGCAGGGATGTATCGAGACAAAGGTTAGGAAGCTCAAGATGCAGCCCGCACAAGCGTAGCCCGTCATCCAGAGCAATGTCCAGTAGCGACTACGACGCAAGTAGCACAGCACGCCCGAGACGACCAGTAGGAGCGACATCCATAGGACAGGCTCCAACCACCAATGAGCTACAGACTGTGGTGCTGGTGTCGGGGTCTCATAGACGATCCGATTGCTCACGAGTGGCTTCGTACCTGTCGGAGAGACCAGTGTCGCTTGCTGCAAGAGACGATCCATCTCCATCGGTAGGAAGAGCCGATCCTCGACCGTCATAGGCGTGTCGGCAGGGGCTCCCAGGGCTAACTGCGTACCAAGACGGTACCACGGATGATAGTCCGCATAGGCATCGATGAGACTGCGTAGCGACTCTTCTCTCGCCACTTGAGGCAGCTCTATGCGCCACCCCTTAGGGAGCGTTTGCTTGACAATAGAGTATGGTCGTGTAGCACAGTTGTCAAAGGCGAAGTTGTAGAGGTAGTACTTATTCTCCTCCTTGATGTTCCACGCTAGATAACTGCATATCGCTTCTTCCTGCTCAGGAGAGAGATCTAGCTCTAGCTCATAGATGTTTTGCCCATAAGCATGGTAGCGATAGAGGAAGTAGTCCCACGGCTCCTGCTGGACAAAGTAACCATCCGTCTCGCCCTTGATAAACTTCGTGTAGAAGCCTGGCTGGTCAAAGTCAAAGACCCCATAGTTGTACACATAGTCGTCCTCTAAATCCTCTAAGCTACGCACCCGCATTGCGGCGTGTCCGTAGATTGTATAGGCGTCTGCCTGTGAGGGGGTGCAGAGTAGTATACTGATACGATGATACCCATCGGCAGTCGCACCAATCAGCGAGTCTGTACTGAGCGGCTCCTGCGCCGAGGCTGTGCTGCTCAGAGCGATACAGAGCGATGCTATAAGTAGTGTGAGTCTAGCCCACAGAGTGTTCATTCGTACCATACGATTAGCGGTCTTTGTTACCCATATATATAAGGTATAGGAGATGCTTACTCAAGCATCTCCCTATACTTCTTGTCTATAGCCTGACGATCGGCTTCCGTCGGATTAAAGTGCTCCGACTGTGCCAATTGGTCGATCAGTTTTTCATCCTCTGCAGAGGTCTGCTGAGGGATGAAGACATTCACATTGACCATCAGGTCGCCACGTCCATAACCCTGTACCGAGGGGAGACCCTTGCCACGCATACGGAGCACCTTGCCGGGCTGCGTACCAGGCTCTATCTTAAGGCGTGCACTACCATCGATCGTTGGCACTGTCACCTGTCCGCCACGTATCGCCGTGTGAATAGGTATCAGGAGGTTGTAGATCAGGTCATTGCCATTGCGTATGAAGTCCTTGTGCTGCTCTTCTTGGATCACTACGAGCAGATCACCAGGTATACCATCTTGGGGAGCTGCATTACCCTTGCCCTGCAGCGTCAGTTGCATACCGCCCACGACACCTGCTGGGATGTGGAAGGAGATAACCTCCTCACCTTTCGTCACACCCTTGCCGTGACACTTAGCGCAAGGCTTCGTGACCACCTCGCCAGCACCTCCACATGTGGGGCAAGTGGTCTGCGTGCGCATCTGACCAAAGATCGAGTTCCTCACGTCATAGACGACACCAGCGCCTCCACAAGTCGAGCAGCTACGCTTGCCATCGCTCTCCGTAGTGCCCTGACCATGACAGCCATCACACTGTATCAACTTCTTGACACGTAGCTTCTTGTCTACCCCGCTATTGATTTCCTCGAGCGTGAGACGCACCGTAACGCGCAGGTCGCTACCCACAGGACGCTGCACCCTACCGGAGCCAGCACCGCCGCCTCCGAAGTAATCGCCAAAGCCACCTCCGAAGATGTCGCCAAAACGGGAGAATATATCATCTACCGTAAAGCCACCACCGCTGAAGCCACCGAAGCCACCAGCTCCATCTACGCCACTATGTCCAAACTGATCATAGCGACTCTTCTTGTCGGGATCACTCAGCACATCATAAGCCTCCGCAACCTCCTTAAAGTGCTCCTCCGCCTCCTTGTCACCAGGGTTGCGGTCAGGGTGATACTTTAAGGCTTGCTTGCGGTAAGCCTTCTTTATTTCATCTGCCGAAGCGTCTCGTGAGACGCCCAGCAGCTCATAGTAGTCTTTCTTCGTTGCCATATATCTATCTTGTGCAGATCAAAGCTCCATGCCTCTTAGTTGCCGACCACCACATGCGCGTGGCGTAGCACCTTATCGTGAAGCATATAGCCCGTACGGACGCAATCGATCACCTGCCCCTTCTGCTCTGGAGTAGGTGCCGGAATCATTGCCACAGCCTCGTGTAGGTTATCGTCAAAGGGACAGCCCGTCGCCTCGATCATCACGACACCCTGCTTCTCTAGGAAACCGATCAGCTTATTATATATAAGGAGTAGACCCTCTACGATCGGATCCTCCTCACTCTTGCTCTCATGGGCATGTTTGACCGCTAGCTCGAAGTCGTCCACTATCGGGAGTAGCTCCTTGAGGACACGCTCTCCCCCATTCTTGATCAGGTCGCTCTTCTCCTGTAGCGTACGCTTGCGATAGTTATCGTACTCAGCCAGCATACGGAGATGCTGATCATTGAGCTTGTCTAGCGACTCCTGTAGCTCAGCAATCTTCTGCGTTTCCTCACACTCAGGCGCTGCTGTATCCGTCTCAGTAGCTGCGGCTGCATCGCACGCCTGCTCTGACGTCTCTTGCTTTGTCTGATTCTCCTGATCGGGATCTATATGTTGTGGCTCTGTACAGTTGCCACCCTTCTTATTGTCCTTTTTCATATTAGCTCTATATTTCTATCACAAGACTATGCAACAACCTTGCCAAATAGCAACTACAAGCGCACAGCCCAGCCAGACAAGTCATTCTGTCACCAAGCCGTAGCGACACATCTCGTAATGCAGGACAAAAGTACAACTAAATTTCTAGCTTCTCCATAAGCCAGCTAAGGCAATCACGTTAAGATTGATCATGCTCTATGAGTATCATCAAGAGCGAGCATAGCCTTTTGTCTCGTGAGCGGGCTCTCTGCATATATCTCTATAACATATAGCTCAGGCTAGGGCGAGTCAGATTAGTTTGCGACTGGTGGCTACGGCGATGGCCTCGGCGATATTGCCCACACCCAGCTTCTGAAAGAGAGCCTTGCGGTACCCCTTGACGGAGTCTTCTGAGCGGTGGATGATTTGTGCGATTTCTCCCACAGACAAGCCTTGGTGTGCTAGACTGATTACGGCTTTTTCGTGTTCACTGAGTGTGAGGTCTTCGATCTGCCTCCAGCGACCACTTTTTGAGGAGAGCCTCCATCGCTTACCTGAGTTGACCGCAGAGATATACGCCTCCCCTACCTCTCGTGTGTGAGCTAGAGAGACGAGACAGAGCGACAGCCAAATGTTACCCTCTGAGTCTAGCTTGAGTGGCGTGAGCTGATGATTGATCAAGAGCGGTTCTTTAGACTCGGCGGGTATGATCCGAAAGTTGTAAGAGATGGTGTAGTCCGTACGCTCCGAGACGGCTATCTCCTTAAAGAATTCGAAGCCTGCCCGATTGACACGCTCGAGGAATGCTAGATCCTCCTCAGGCACATGACGATAGTAAAACTGATACCCCTCGCTCATCACTTCGTCTACAGACTCGCCACAGAGGAAGAGCGGGTTGCTAGAGATATAGAGGAAGTTTAGCTTGTTGTAGTCGATGATATAGAGGGACTTGTAAGTAAGCCGAGCCAAGGCCTTGGCAGACTCTACATAGGGATGTAGCCCCTGATATAGAGCTTCGTCTACTCGGGGACGTGTATCTGCTGGAGGACTCAGTCGATCGTATTCGTTACAAGGGAGACTCATATTAAGGACCACTCATCTTATGAACAAGCGACGCAAAGGTACTCATTTCGCACTAGACCGTTACCCGAAAGGGTGAAACGTATAGGGCTGACGCATTATATCATTCATTCCTCGCTCATCGCTCATGTGTCGCTCCTAAAAAAACGATTATGATACGTCAGCCATCTCTGGGGAAATTCAACGACGACTCGCTACAATAATTTAGAGCCGACTACATATCGAAACGGCATCGTGTCGGGGAAAACTGATTTCCACGTGGATATTTCGAAATCTCCACGTGGATATTTTTTATTTCCCAGGTAGGGAATAAAAAATTCTTCGGAGGAATCAAATGAAACTTCGGAGGAAATGAATGACGCCCACGTGGAAAATAAAAAATATCCACGTGGAGATTTGAGATTTTCCACGTGGATATTCGAGAAAGTATAGAATCGGACCAATTTCCCCGTAAAGATATGTTATTAGAGACTAGAGGTTAGAAGTTAGAGATTAGGGGACTGACACATTTATATATAACGGACTCATCTATTCCTCGCTTGTCGCTCATGTGCAGCTCCTGACAGAGCAATTATAGTGCGTCAGCCCTGGTGAAAAGTGAGGAGCAAGAGCAGAATTACCCTTTCGGGTATTGCACACCCGATAAAACTACTCGAACTTTGCCTCTGTAAAACAAAAACAACCCCTCCCAGAGGGGAGCGTGTAAGCCGAAAAACGCTACATCCAAAGAGTAAGCACAACTAAACAGATCCTATAACTATGAACAAGAAAATCTGGATTCTCTCTCTCATTTTCGCACTCCTCGGGAGCCTTAACACATGGGCTCAGGAAAGCACGGCAACAAAGTACACCCCTAAAGAGCTATTTGGCTTTCACGCTTCAGTAGCTCCAATGGGTATGGGCGTACTCTTATCTCCTGCACTGGGTACAACTACAGATCAGTTTACCTATCCACAAGTAGGTGGACGGGTACAGGTCGGTTGGCTTCTACACAAGAAGTCCCTAACGCTCCCCACGCTTGCAGCTAGCTATGCCTACGGCATCAATCAAGACAAGGCTACTGCAGGGCAATTCAAGTCTATGTCTCTCTTAGATCTTGGTACAGAATTCAATCCATGGTCTTTCTATGAGTCTAATAGTCAGAAGCATGTGGTTGTGGTGCGGGTCGGTGCTTACGTCTCTATGTGTAGTACCAAGTTTGAGCAAGACAAGACAATGCACCACCGCTGGGGTATCTCCCGTCGTATCTCTCTCGGGTATCTCTACCAAATGGATTGTGGTACTCGCCTTGGGGTAAACTTGTACAACCATGCAGGGCACTACTTCGGTAAGCGTCCTCAGCAGGGCTCACCTGTACCTGTCTACACGGAGGAGCTAGGGTTGGCTTTTGACCTTTACTTGTAAGCAGACAATGCCTATCAACGTCAGAGTACAACAGAGAGACATCAGATAGGCTATACGACAACTCTTTTTTAGCTCATTGAGCAGGTCAGAGAGGATACTTTCCTCTTCTGGCTTGCTCAATTGCTTTTTCCAGTAATAAGTGCAATACGAAATGCCCCCCTCTAGGGGCGAAAGGGGAGCGAAAGACTTAAATGAAATGTGCGGAACTCCCTACGAAGTTTTTCCCTACATTTGTAAGCGTCTTGCACTGGACACTGGAATGTGTACAGGACAGAATATGAATGGATAGGTCCAGCAAAGAGCTTGATATATATACTTAAATAACTACACATGAGACTGTCTATATTAATATTACAACTTGTTGTTTGCTCCACTATTTGGGGACAAACAATAAGTTTACCCATAGCCCCCTTGGATATCAACTTAAAACACATTAATCAATCTGACTCTTTGGGTAGAAAAACGGGGTATTGGTGTGAAGCTACTGATGACAATGTTTCACTATGCTTCTATGCTGATGGAGTTAAAGACGGCTTTGCTCAGATATACAGTAAGTTGGGACATGATAGATATTATCTCGCAGCCTCTGGATATTACCACAATAATATGCCAGTGCATCAATGGCTATTTTTCTATGCTAATGGTATGGTTTCCTTCTCACAAACCAAAATCTCAAAGAATTCAGACTTTCTAAAAGAGGCGCGAAAGGCAGGATTTTATAACCCAAGCTCAACACTGCAATGCTATATGATAAATTATGATGTTGATGGCAAAATCACTTCAGAAGGATGGTGCATATTTCAAGATGATGTAGAAGCTGATGCAGAGGAAGTAGGGACATGGAAATACTACACTTCGCAAGGCGTAAAAACGGTAAACGAGTCCTTGAAATATTGAGAAGTGTGATGTTGTGCAGGTCCAAGACGCACTCCGTATGCAGGAAATGAGAGTTACAATAGCAATCGTTTTGAGTCTTGTAATGAGCCTAATTTATTTATTAGCTATGTGCCTAATGAATAGATTAGCTCCTATAGCCCACCCTAATGTTGCTTATGGATTGGCTATGGTAACTTGGACTATCGTGCTGTTTGCCACTCAATCCTTATTACTGCTGTTGTCGTTTTGGAGCAAACGCAAATTCGTTTTCTTCATCCCGCTCATTATTCCAGCTGTATATGGACTAAGCTTATTGGACGTATACCCTAAGCGCTCCTTTGTTTGGTTATTCCTATTGCTTGTGTTGTATACTTTATACTACACGTTCTTGATGAAGAACACATTCTCAGATGGGAAGCATTCTTAGTTGCAGCAGATACGTTGGGTACTCGTCGAGCCTCCTATACAGATAGTTGCCACGAAGTTTGGGCTAGAGCGATCCGTCTTGTAGCAGCGCGGTTCGTCGTCCGTCAAGTAGCCCTTTGTAGGGCGGTTTTCCCTATATTTGCCACTGCTTACTGCAGAATTACGACATACACACGACACACTATGCGACATACACGAACGATCAAGAGACTACTACACCTAGCCATCGGACTGTTCCTATGGAGCGTCATCGCCACAGCACAGACGACTGGGGGAGCCATCACGGGAACTATCAAAAATGCTGAAGGGGCACTCGAGGGGGCCTCCGTCTTCCTCGTGAAGGATCGGGAGACGCAAGAGATTGTGCAATTTGCCGTGAGCGATGCTGCGGGGCACTTTACGATGCGTGCGCCTGCCGGGAACTATATCTTTGGCGTGAGCTACCTCGGCTATGCGATGCACACGGAGGAGATTAGTCTCACGGCCGAGCCACTCGACCTTGGTACCATTACCCTTGAGACGAGTGCCGAGGAGCTGCAGACGGTGGTCGTGCGGGGGCAGATCGTTGGAGTGCGAACGCAGCCCGACGGCTTTGCGGTCGATGTACACAAGATACGAGAGCGTAGCAACGATGCCTTAGACTTGCTCAAGCATATACCGAAGGTGCAGGTGAAGGGCAACCAGCTTGGCATCATAGGCAAGGAGCAGGTCTTGGTCAAGATAGGCAACGTCTTGCAGCGGGTCGACGCCTCGGAGATTGCTGGTCTTCTCAAGGGTTACGATGCGGGGCTGATAGACCGTGTGGAGGTGATCATGCAGCCACCACTTAGGTACGACCCAGATGGCAATACGGCGATGATTATCCTGCACACCTCCTCCCTCTTTAAGGAGTATATGGGCGGGGTGATTGGCACGGAAGGTATGTATGCCAACAAGGATAGCTATCGCTACGGAGGCTACGGCTCACTGCTTTACAATCGGCGAGGGCTCTTTGCCTCGATAGCTCCTTCTATCAACTTCAACGGATCGGACAATCTGGAGGATGTCACCTACGAGGCGAAAGATTATCGCTATCATACTTACACCCCCTCGGTGGGACGCTATGACTATGTGGGTGTGCGTGGTACGCTACAATACGCATACGGGGAGAAAAGCCTGCTGGGCATGGCACTCTCGTGGAATAGGAAGAAGTACCGCAATATCTTCGAGAGTCAGGAGACGACTACGCAACCAGGTACCCCAGAGCGGGTCGTGGAGAATAGCAACGGCTACCTAGCTACCGAGCCACGCATCACGGCGACCGCTTACTGGGAGGCAACCTTTGGGGAGCGGGGCGGACAGCTCTGGAGTGAGCTGTCCTACTTTAACCTAACGAACGACTCACAAACTACTTACGTAGGTCAGGAATTGCCACAGAGCGACCCTTTCTTAGCTTATAGTGAGGAGCGGGACCTGCGCACCTCGGGGGCGCATCTGAGTAGCGACTACGCCATTTATCTAGACGGTGACCACCGCTACCTCCTAGAGACTGGTCTCAAGGGCGCTTGGAGCAGCTCTGCCAATCACCGAGCGCACAACGATGCGGTGAGTCCGTACCCGCTCATACAGCAGCGCAACGACATCGTCTGGCAGGAGTGGAGCCTCTCGCCTTACGTCAGCGGTACGCTGCGCCTGAACGAACAGTGGTGGATGCGCCTAGGGGTGCGCTACCTTGGGGTCAAGTCGCATCTGGCACAGCAGGGGCAAGTGATGACTACGATCCCTGAGCTAGACCGCTATGACGATGCTTGGCTCCCGATGCTACATACCAGCTACACCCCCTCGCCAAGGCATCAGCTGACGCTCACGGTCAATAGCTCCATCGTGGAGCCTAAGTTTAGAGACCTCAACCCTTTCGTCTGGCAGGTCAACGAGCGAACCTTTTATCAGGGGAATGCGCAGCTTCGTCCTGAGCTACGCTACTTGCTGGGTGTCGGCTACACCTTCGACCAAGCCCTCTCTATCCGCGGACGCTTGCGGAGAGGACTGCGGCTGATGACTCCTATATCTACCCTACAGGGCGAGCGGGTCTACACGCAGATGGAGAATGCCCAAAACAGTCTCTTCCTGGGAGCCGAGGCGGGCTACTACTTTGACAAGCTCCGCTGGATGAGTGCCAATCTAGAAGCGTACTACGGCCGAAGCATTTACACCTCCACATTGCCACAGCTCCCGCCTAAGATGACAGGCAGTGAGTGGGGTCTCAGCGGCTACCTGGACTTTACCTTCAACGAGAGCCGCACCTGGACTGGCTTCCTCTCGGGCGAGTACACGGGACGGCAGAAGACAACGGTCGTCACGCTAGAGCCACAGTACAATCTGGGGCTCGGCATGAGCTACTTCCTCTTGAATAGACGGCTCGCGCTCTCCATCGCTGGACTAAACCTTCTAGTCTCGCACTACAAAGGGGTGAGCCAGTACGACGGCTACAGCGTCACCTTCGACAACAGTTATGACGACCCGACGCTCTACCTATCGATCTCCTACAAGCTCTCCAACGGCAAGGACACCTCCTCCACTCGCAGCCAAGGTGCACGGGACATCGAGCGCCGCTTCTAACCCTTTTTTAGTTCGCTGAGCCAGTCAAAGCGTGTCGACGAATCTTTGGCTCAATTCGCTATGTCGTGGATTTGTCGTAATTTTGGAAAGCTAATGGGATCTGAAGACTCCGTTAGCTTTGCCCTAATGAATTGCTAGTGCTCATAACAATGCAAGAACAGACCAAAAAGTCTATCCTACTAACTGGTGGCTGTGGATACATAGCCTCTCACACTGCGGTAGTCCTGCAGGAGGCGGGATACGATGTCATCCTTGTGGACAACCTATCGAACTCACGTCGTGAGGTGGTTGATGCGATTGCGCAGATCACCTCGACACGACCGACTTTCTACGAGGTGGACTGCACCGATGCAGCCGCTATGGGTAAAGTCTTCGAGCATCACAAGGGCGAGATAGCGGGGGTGATCCACTTTGCAGCGCACAAGGCAGTCGGCGAGTCGGTCGAGCAGCCACTACGCTACTACGACAACAATATCAACTCGCTCATCACGCTCCTACGCTGCATGGAGCAGTATGGTGTGCAGCACCTGGTTTTCTCCTCCTCCTGTACGGTCTACGGACAGCCGACGGCTGAGCATCTGCCGATCACCGAGTCGGCACCGCGTCAAGATGCTACCTCGCCTTATGGCAATACGAAGCGCATCAACGAGGATATCATCATAGACTCCGTACGTAGTGGCATGCCGCTACAAGCGGTCATACTAAGATACTTTAACCCTATCGGAGCGCACCCCTCGGCACTCATTGGCGAGGAGCCTGTGGGCACACCGCAAAACCTCATTCCCTTCCTGACCCAAACGGTGGCTGGGCTTCGCAAGGAGCTCGTTGTCTTTGGCAATGACTACAACACGCCAGACGGCACCTGCATACGTGACTACATTGATGTGATGGACCTAGCGCAGGCTCATCTAGCAGCACTACGTCGTCTGCATCGCAGCGATGTACAGACAGATCCTGCACACTATATATATAATGTAGGCATGGGTCGTGGGCTGAGCGTCTTGGAGCTGATACAGGCCTTCGAGCGCGCCACGGGGCGCAAGGTGCCATACCGCATGGGCGACCGCAGAGCGGGCGACATAGAGCAGATATGGGCCGACACGAGCTACGGTGAGCAGGAGCTACAGTGGCACGCTGAGATACCTATCGAGGAGAGCCTGCGACGTGCTTGGCACTGGCAGGAGGCTCTAGACAAGCGACATATCAACTGACAAACAATTCTAACCATTTAACGAACGAATAACTATGAACTTTCCAAAAGAACTAAAGTACACGGCTGACCACGAGTGGGTACGCATCAATGGCAACGAGGCTGTCATCGGCATCACAGACTTTGCTCAGAGCGAGCTAGGCGAGATCGTCTACGTAGACGTCGACACCGAGGGTGAGAAGATCGACCGCAACGAGGTCTTTGGCTCTATCGAGGCTGTCAAGACCGTTTCTGACCTGATGATGCCTATGACGGGCGAGGTCCTAGAGGTCAACGCAGAGCTCGAGGATGCTCCTGAGCTGGTCAACGAAGACCCATACGGCAAGGGCTGGATTATCAAGATAGCTATCGAAAACCCCGCTGAGGCTGACGAGCTACTCGATGCTGCTGGCTATCAAGAGAAGATCGGTAAGTAAGAGCTAGAGCAGATGCAACCTCTCGTTAGTGTCATCATGGGTAGCACCAGTGATCTACCCATCATGCAGCGTGCCGCCAAGCAACTGGAGGCACTGGAGATACCCTTCGAGCTACTCGCACTCTCTGCCCATCGTACACCCGATGAGGTAGCTGAGTTCGCAAGAGGTGCCGAGGAGCGTGGCGTACGTGTCATCATAGCTGCCGCTGGTATGGCCGCACACCTATGCGGTGTCATCGCCTCGATGACTACACTGCCTGTGATCGGAGTGCCTATTGATGCCTCACTAGAGGGACTAGACGCTCTGCTAGCTATCGTACAGATGCCTCCGGGCATCCCCGTAGCAACGGTCGGAGTCAATGCTGCTCAAAACGCAGCTCTCCTAGCGGCTCAGATGCTCGCCCTGGGCGATCCTGAGATAGCTCAGAGAGTGAGAGCTCAGAAGGCTTCGCTCAAGGAGAAGATCGTCAAGGCTAACAAAGAGCTAGCTCAGATCTCTGACTATAAGTACAAAACAAACTAACGATAAGACGATGTAGCGGCGGAGGGCGATAGATCTTTTTGCCCTCCTGCCCTACTCGTTTATCTTTTATACTGACCTACCACACGCTCTACTCGTTCATGTCTCTCTGTAGATACCAGCGTCGTCATAGCTACACCGTACCTGTCGGTGAGGCTCGTCTAGGAGGCGAGTCTCCACTGCTCTTACAGAGCATGGCCAACGTGAGTACGATGGAGACCGATCTCTGTGTGGCACAAGCCTTACGCTGTGCCAGCGAGGGGTGTCAACTCTTTAGATACACCGCTCAGGGCGTGCGCGAGGCTACCAATCTAGGCGTGATCGCTGAGCGACTACACGCCGAGGGGTGTCGTATGCCTCTGGTGGCAGACATACACTTTAGGAGCGACCCCGCCTTTGAGGCGCTCAAGCATGTGGACAAGGTGCGTATCAACCCGGGCAACTTCATTCATCAGAAGGCCGCGCTAGACGATGAGACGGCACGGGCGGAGATCGCTGAGGTCTTCGGACGCTTTGTTCGCGAAGCACAGGCTCGCCACCGAGCCATACGCATTGGGGTGAATCACGGCTCCCTCTCTGAGCGCATCCTAGCTCAGTACGGCAACACGCCCGAGGGGATGGTCGCCTCCTGCATGGAGTACCTAGAGGTGTGCGACAGTCTGGGGATGCGTGACGTGGTCATCTCGATGAAAGCCTCCAACGTCCTAGTCATGACACAAGCCGTACGGCTACTGGTGGAGCGTATGGATGCGCTAGACTGGCACTATCCGCTACACCTCGGAGTCACCGAGGCGGGAGCTGGTGAGGACGGGCGTGTCAAGAGCTGTATCGGCATTGCTAGTCTACTCGTTGACGGTCTGGGCGACACGCTGAGAGTCTCTCTGAGCGAGGAGCCTGAGGCGGAGCTTCGCTTTGGCAAGAAGCTCATAGCTTACATCGATCAGTTGGCCGCCTTTGACCAGACAAGACCGATCTACGCTAGCCACTCTTATCGCTCCGTAACCCGTGACCAAGCGCAGGGAGCTACGGAACTAGCTAAATACCCCGCTGTGCTGACACTAGACAGTGACGGGACAGCTCTCGATGTGGGCTTTGATGCTCGACTAGAGGAGACGCAATTGGCTCTCTCCGATGAGCGACAATCATTACAGATCATAGACCTAGACACACCACTGGATCGGCTCTTGCAGCATCTAGAGGACTTTGCAGCTCACTGGGACGGACATGCTTGGCTAGAGCTACGAGGCGCAGAGCTGGACTATATATATAAGGTGCGCTATGCCGTAGAGCAGCTCTCGGAAAGAGGTTCGATGCCTCGCATCTTGCTACACTATGCGTCCCATGCTAGAGGCTACGACGACATCTTGATCGACTGCGCCACGCAGCTCGGCTCCTTGCTACTAGAGGGGATCGGTAATGCGGTCGCTTTCTCAGCAGTGGCTATGAGTCCTAAGGCTCGCCTAGCCCTGTTCAATGGTATCCTGCAGGCGGTGCGTATCAAGATGACCCACACCGAGTTCATCAGCTGTCCAGGCTGTGGGCGTACGCTCTTCGACCTGCAGCAGACGGTGGCGCAGGTCAAGCAGCGACTGGCGCATCTGCCTAACCTCAAGATCGGCGTGATGGGTTGCATCGTCAATGGTCCTGGCGAAATGGCCGACGCTGACTACGGTTACGTGGGTGGAGGTGTCGGCAAGGTCGACCTATACCGTGGACAGGAGCGACTCGTACACGGCATCCCTTCGGCAGAAGCTGTGGATCGTCTCATTGAGCTCATCAAGAGTGACGGCAAGTGGTGCGACCCGCCACAGCAATAACCTTTATACCAACGCTACTCATGCTTTCTATTCGGATTATCAACCGCTCTTCCTATCCCCTACCTCAATACGCTACGGCACTCTCTGCGGGGCTAGACCTACGCGCTAACCTAGAGCAAAGCGTCTCGCTGGCACCCCTAGAGCGTCGACTGATATCCACAGGTCTATACATGGAGATCCCCGCCGGCTACGAGGGGCAGGTGCGTCCACGCAGTGGGCTAGCTCTCAAGCAGGGGCTGACCGTACTCAATGCGCCTGGCACGATCGACGCTGACTACCGAGGCGAGTTGCAGGTAATCCTCATCAATCTATCTCAGGAGACGGTGGAGATAGCTCCCGGTGAGCGCATCGCTCAGCTCGTCTTCGCTCGCCACGAGCAGTGCGACTGGATCGAGGTCGAGAGCCTCTCGGACACCCAGCGAGGCGATGGCGGTTTTGGACATACGGGCGTATGAAAAGCATCGGTCGTCAGACACTCTTGCTCTTGCTTTTAGCTCTACTAGGGCTAAGTTCTGCTAAACTCTCTGCGCAGTCTACAGGGACGGAGGGGACAGCCTACGCGCAGATTGAAGACTACGCCAACATCCTCTTCTTCGCAGGATCGCAGGAGCCAGCTATCGGCTATCTTTACTACCTCTACGACGCCTATCCTGACCAGCAGGTCCGGACGGCTGTACCGCTGGCCAGCTGGCTGGATCTGGCGGATCGCCAAAGCGAAGCTAGAGACTTACTCCAGACGCTTTTCACCAGGAAAAGCGACCAGGCTCACGCCAATCAAGAGCTCGTACGCTACTACCTCACGCTCCTCTATAGTAGCGGAGAGATTAATGAGGCAGACTCGCTCTTTGCCATGCTCCCGAGAGAAGTATCCAGCCACCCCGACATACTGCTAGTTCATCTGACGAGCCTAGCAATACTAAACAAGAGCCAAGAGCTACTAGAGCAGATAGCGCAACTCGACACGACGCAGCTCACAAACACTCAGCAGCGAGAGACCTACTACCGCCTCATCACTCAGTCCGCCTCCAAGCAGGGAGACTACCAGCGTATGCTCCAAGCCGCTGAGCGACTCGTCGAACTGGAGCCGAGCAATCTGGGCAATCACCACACACGTCTAGAAGCACTCAACGCACTAAGGCTAGACGATCAGATAGAGAAGGGTCTAGTGCAGCTCCAGCGGACACTCTCCCTACCCGACGATTACATCGAGGTGACGCGTGCCGAGCTGATCGCCGCGCGCCGAGATACCAAGCAATCGGCCGAATACCTCCACCGCTACCTAGAGCGTCAAGACAGCATCTCTCCCGTCTCGGCACGCATTATATCTATGATGCTGCCAGACTTCTCAGACATTAGCCAGATCCCGTCAGACTTTATCCCCGCCTTGACACGCCTCGCAGAGTTAGAGCCGAGCGACCCGAAGCTCTTCGCCGACCTCTACCTCATCGTCTTGGCACAACAGGGGAAAGCGCAGGCGGAGCAACTCATCAAGCAGTTTTACGACAACCCCAAGACCGCTTATAGTGCCGTCGTCGTGCAGGCTTCGCAGATGAAGGAGCAGGAGCGACTAGACTACCTCACCTCGGCGCAAAAGCGTTACCCCGCAGACCTTCAGATACTGGCCCTCTACGCTGGCGAACTCATTGCTCGGGATCGTCTAGACGAAGCTAAGCAAGCGATCAATAGCCAGCTAGACTGGACCAAACTCAAGACAGCCAAAGGCGTTGAAGCGACCGAAGGGGTACGCCTGCTACTCCTCTACTCTTCGCTGATCTATGAGAAGCAGGAGCAGTCGGCACAAGCACTCGAAGTCTTTGAGATTGCCGAGCGGCTCTTCCCCCGAGATGCCATCCTGCTCAACAACTACGCTTACTACCTCTACACCCTATCACCGCAAGACAGCAGCTACCTAGTAAAAGCCGAGCAACTAGCCGCGACAGCCTATGGACTAGCCCCCGAAGAGGCCAACATCCTCGATACTTACGGCACCATCCTCCTAGCTCGGGGGCAAACGACGATGGCGCAGCTCATGCTCTCGCAAGCGGTAGAGCGAGCTGAGCAAATAGGCAAGCCCAATGCGGGCTACATCGAGCGACTTGGCGACGCCTATCTGCAGGGTGGTGACCGACAGGCTGCGCTCCAGCAATGGCAGCGAGCTTACAAGTTGGCACCCACGGAGGGGCTTCAGCAGAAGATCGATGCGCTGACCCCTTAGTTGTGATACACTATATATTATAGACCTATCATGAGACACTTCCTAAGATCTACCCTCCTCATCATCAGTAGCACGCTACTGCTCATAGCTTGTGGCACGCGCGCTAGCCACTCTAGCTCCGCAACGGTGCCCACAGTCGCAGAGGCAGGAGGGTGCGCTCTAGGCGACTCATGGCTTTCGGACCAGATCCTCCAGATCCGTCACACGCCTGAGCATCGCATCGCTAGTGCCGATCTATCCCTAGGCGACTCGCAGCTATCGACACGCATGGATCTCTTCGTAGGTCAGAGCGATGGCGTGATGCTCTCGGCTCGTCCGCTGCCCTTTGTGGAGGCACTCCGCATCTACATCCTCCCCGACCACATCGCTCTCTACGATATGATGCACGACGCCAAGGTCACCATCAGCTACTACGAGCTGAGCGAGCGACTGGATGCCGAGGTGTCGTACACGCTCCTGCGTGACCTACTCCTGGGCCAGCCCACCTACCTAGCCGATCATGAGTACGTAGTCGGGCACGGTGCTCTGGAGACCTCACTCCATAGCCTCAAGGGCAAGCCCTGGGTTGCCGATTATATGGTCAATCCGCAATGCCAGCTAGGCACCATCCGCATCGCCTCCA
Organism: uncultured Porphyromonas sp.; assembly: GCF_902489635.1. Lineage (GTDB taxonomy): Bacteria > Bacteroidota > Bacteroidia > Bacteroidales > Porphyromonadaceae > Porphyromonas. Next base: position 33,456 of record NZ_CABUAN010000020.1, read on the forward strand.
CTGACCAAAGCAAGAGCGGCTATCTGCAGGGACGATACAGCTACCAGAGTGGCTCTAGCAAGCCTAACGTGACCCATCTCCTCGTCTCCACACCGCGCAAGCGTCTCTCCATACAGCTAAAGTATAGCAAGAGCAAAGAGCTTACGCCAGCTCAACTGCAAGATCGTCTCACCGAGCCTCAGGGAGGCTACGCGACCATGACCCTAGACGAGTTACTCAAGCTCCTTTAGTTTATATCGCACACCCCACCACCCCATCGACCTATGTCACACCTCCGACGGTTACTCTATACCCTCTGCCTACTCACGCTCACAGGCACCCTCCTCTTGGCACAGCAACCCAAGAAGTCTGCTGCCGTACGCAAGCTTGAGAAGCAACGTACCGAGCTCCTCAATGCGATCAAGAAGACCGACAAAGAGATCAAATCCCTCGGTCAGAGCCTTTCGGAAAAAGACAAGCAAGACAAACTCGTTCGTAAGCAGATCAAAGATCGTACGCAGGTCATCGAATTGCTAGACCAAGAGGTGGCTCTGCTCAACGTCTCCATCGACTCGCTAGCCACACAGATAGGCAAGCTACAGCAAGAGGAGGAGGTAAGCCGAGAGCGGTACGCTAAGACGCTGAAAGCACTCCAGCAGCGTCCCCGCTTTGAGGATCGACTGCTCTTCATCCTCTCCGCCTCCAGCTTTGACGAGGGTATACGCCGTGTGCGCTACCTCTCGGCTTACGCAAGAGCCCACAAGGAGGTCGCCGCACAGCTACACGCCACCCGTGAGGAGTTGCAGGCGAGCCAGAACCAACTCATAGCGACGAAACAGCAAAAAGGCACCCTCCTACAGCTACGTGCCGAGGAGCGTGTCAAGCTAGAGCAGCAACAGAAGAGCATCGCCTCCGAGGTCAAAGAGCTCTCTAGCGAGCGTCAGTCACTCCAGAAGAAGCTCAAGCAGCAGCAACGCAAGGCGGAGCAGCTCAACCAAGCCATCCAAGATCAGATAGCTCGGGAGATAGCCGAAGCAGAGCGCAAGGCGCGTGAAGAGCGTGAACGTCTCGAACGTGAGGCACGTAAGAAGGGCAAGAAGGTGCCCAAAGAGGCGGAGCGTCGCGCCGAGACTAAGGACGGCTATGCGATGGACGCTGCAGAGCGTAAGCTGGCTAGCTCCTTTGCTGCCAACAAGGGACGGCTCCCTGCACCTGTCAAGGGTCGCTACCGCGTCATCAGACGCTTTGGCCTCCAGCAGCACGACGATCTAGCTATGGTGCAAACACGCAATGGCGGTATCGACATACAGGTGGCACGTGGCACCGAGGCAGTCGCCATCTTCGACGGTGTAGTCAGCAAGGTCTTTGTCGTGCCAGGCTACCACAACTCTATCATCATACGTCACGGTAACTATCTGACCGTCTATGCCAACCTACAGAACGTCTCTGTACGAGCAGGGCAAAAGGTCAAGACAGGTCAAGTGCTAGGCACTGTGGCGAGTGACGATGAGGGACAGTATGGGGTCATGCAGTTCCAAGTATGGCATGAGCGCACCAAGCTCAACCCCCAAGCCTGGATACGCTAACCCTCGACACACCATTTAGAGCAGTTCATTCATGCAGAGAGCAGAGTCTATGAGACATCTAGTCGTTGCCATGGGAGCCTTCGATGGCGTGCATCTAGGGCACCAAGCACTGATCCACCAAGTCCTCACAATAGCCGAGCGAGACCACTTGACCTCAGGGGTCGTCACCTTCGAGCCACACCCGCAGCTGGTGCTGCACCCCGAGCGACCCTTTCGCCTCATCACGCTAGAGCGCGAGAAGGAGCTACTCCTGCACCAGATGGGCATAGAGCGAGTAGCCGTCATCCCCTTTACAGCAGCCCTCTCGCAGATGAGTGCCGAGGAGTTTCTCCGCACCTACCTCGATGAGCAGCTACATATCCACACGCTCGTCGTGGGCTTCGATCACCACTTCGGGCATGACAAGGGACTAGACTTCGCGGACTACCAGGCGATAGCGCACCGCTACGGCATACGTTGCATCAGAGGAGAGGCATACACCCTGGGAGACAGCACGAGCCAAGACCCCATCAGCTCGACCGCCATACGTCGGTGGATAGACACTGGAGCCGTGACCGAGGCGGAGAGGCAGCTAGGACACCCCTACACCATCTTGGGCAAGGTCAAGACAGGGCTCCAGATAGGGCGCAAACTGGGCTACCCGACCGCTAATATAGAGGTACCCTCGCCCTACAAAGCACTCCCCCCAGCAGGCGTCTATATGGCACGTACGACCATCGACCCCTTTGGAGCGAGCCAGCAGCGAGATATACCGAGCATGCTCTACATCGGGACCCGCCCCACGCTCGAGCTAGCCAAGGAGGAGACGATGATCGAGGTCTTTCTGATGGGTGGCGAGGAGTACCAGCTGTATGGTCAGGAGCTTCAGATATCCCTCTGCGACAGACTACGTCAGGAGCTACACTTCGAGAGCCTCGAAGCCCTGCGCAAGCAGATCACCCGCGACGAAGAGGCGGTGCGGCGCTACTTCCACCTCTCCGACTAGTCACAACCAATACAAAAGAAGGGGCTATATCGCTACGTTGCGGTATAGCCCCTTCATTTTGTCCGATAATCCTTATTTGAGACTATTGCAAAAGTCAACAGTCTCACAATCTTGGCAAGATTGCCTAGACTTTGCAGAAAGGATGAAGCGCAAGGCGCTGAGGGTGAGGTCTGAAGCTCACATACCTACGTATGTGACCGAAGCCGAATCCCGAAAGCAACGCAGCGATTCGCCTTTATGCAACAGTCTCTATTTGTGGGTCACCTCCGAGCAGAGGTTGTCATCTACACAAGTCGTATCGTTCTGATATCGTTATATATACGAGTTCCAAAAACAGTTCCCCTCTTGGAACTTTTTAGTTCCAACGGAGGAACTTTTTAGTTCCAGCGGAGGAACTTTTTAGTTCCGAGGGAGGAACTTTTCAGTTCCAACGGAGGAACTTTCAGTTTCATAGGTAGGGAACAACAGATCCACGTATATTCTAGTGTCAAGTAGACCACGAAACGACGTTTTTGGATTGCGCTTGATTCTAAAATCTGCCAAATATTGGAGAAACCATATCGGATTCTGCTGTATTTGGACAAATCCCGAGAAGTGCCCTTTTTGCTCTTGATTGATAGCCCTTAAGGCTTGTAACTTTGTGCTGTCTATAAGCCTCTTCTTTTGTATCCCCTAGAGGGTATTTATCACTCTCTAGGGGTATTTAGAATCGCTAGATCCTAGCCAACTACACGAAGCAATCATCTATCAACTACCAATTAATATGACAAGAAGACTACACCACTGGGCGTGCGTCCTACTCTGCACGCTCCTCACCTCGATAGGGCTACAAGCCGAGGAATCCTCCCAGCCCTCGTCTACTACCTCCGATGCACTCCGCACTGGTAGCGAGGGTGTCATCACAATGACCACTACCAAGGCCGTCGGAGAGAAAATCAGACTGATCATTGAAGCTAATGGCAACGTGACCATCGAGGGTGTCAAAGATCCTAAAGGCTCCACTTACACCCTTACCAGCCAAACTGTCATCATTCGAGGCGATGTCACAAAGCTTAACGTTTTGAACAATCAGCTGACCAATTTGGACGCGTCTGGTTGCACTACCTTGACATCGCTTAAATGCACCGGCAACAAACGGCGCTTCGGCAACAAACTGACCAGCTTGGATGTCTCGGGCTGTACCGCCTTGACAGAGCTTTACTGCAACGACAATCAACTGACCAGCTTGGATGTCTCGAGCTGTACCGCCTTGACAGATCTTAAATGCTACGACAATCAACTGCCCAGCTTGAACATCTCGGGCTGTACCGCCTTGACAACGCTTGAGTGCTTCAACAATAAACTGACCAGCTTGGATGTCTCGAGCTGTACCGCCTTGACAGAGCTTAACTGCTACAAAAATCAGCTGACCGCATTGGATCTGTCCCAAAACACCGCTTTGAAAAAGCTTGTCTGCGCTAAAAATAAGCTGGCCGCATTGGATGTATCCCAAAACACCGCCTTGACATGGCTTTACTGCGAGCAAAATCAGCTGACCACATTGGATCTGTCCCAAAACACCGCCTTGACAGAGCTTGGCTGCCAGCAAAATCAACTGACTGCATTGGATCTGTCCCAAAACACAGCCTTGACAGAGCTTGACTGCCAGCAAAATCAACTGGCCGCATTGGATGTATCCCAGAATACCGCACTAAAAAAGCTTAAATGCTCTAACAATCCGCTGACCGCATTAAACGTATCAAAAAACACTGCGTTGACACAACTTGACTGCGACAACAATCAGCTGACCATATTGGATGTATCCCAAAACACCGCATTGACATGGCTTGACTGCGACAACAATCAGCTGACCGCATTGGATCTGTCCCAAAACACTGCGTTGACAACTCTTATCTGCCATCGAAATCAACTGACTGCATTGGATGTATCCCAAAACACAGCGTTGACATGGCTTAAATGCTTTGAAAATAAGCTGGCAGCATTGGATGTATCCCAAAATACCGCACTGACATGGCTTGACTGCGACAACAATCAGCTGACCAAGTTGGATGTTTCCCAAAACACCGCATTGAGATGGCTTGAATGCCATCGAAATCAACTGACTGCATTGGATGTTTCCAAGAATACCAAATTGGAAGCACTTCGCTGCCACGGCAATCAAATCAAAGGCGAAGAGATGACCCGCTTGGTGAACAGTCTGCCCGACCGTACCGGAAAGAAAGCCGGTAAATTTACCGTAGTGCAAGAACCGGCTCTTGAGGGCAATATTTGCCTTAAATCCGATGTCGCTATTGCCAAGGGTAAGAACTGGAATACGCTAAAGTACAAGTCCGATACCAGAAAGTATGTTCCCTACGAGGGCGCACAAACCTTAAAGGTAACGCTGACTAAGGAAGGGGAAGGAACGCTCACCGCTACTGGAGCCGCTGACCTTAACGCCGTTCTGGAGGGTACCGAGCTGACCATCGTAGCGACACCGGCTGACGGCTACAAGTTGACAGCTCTCACGGCCAACGGTACGGACATCCTCGCAACAAAGAAGCTGAGCGTCAGGGAAGACACCGAGATCAAGGCGACCTTTGCGAAGAAGACTTTTGCCGTAAAGCTGACCAAGGAGGGCGAGGGTACGATCACAGCCACCGGCGCTGACGATCTCAATGCAGTCCCCTATGGTACGGAGCTGACGATTGTCGCTACACCTGCCGAGGGTTACGAGCTAACAGCACTTACCGCTAATAGCACGGATATCCTAGCTACCAAGAAGGTGACTGTCCAAGGAGCTACTGAGGTCAAAGCGACCTTTACGAAGAAGAGCTTCGCTGTCACTCTAACTAAGGAGGGTGAGGGTACGATCACCGCTACCGGAGCAGATGATCTCAATGCTGTGAATTACGGCACGGAGTTGACGATCAATGCTACGCCCGCCGAAGGGTATGAGCTTACTGCGCTTACTGCCAATGGCACGGATATCCTCGCAACAAAGAAGCTGAGCGTCAGGGAAGACACCGAGATCAAGGCAACCTTTGCGAAGAAGACTTTTGTCGTAAAGCTGACCAAGGAGGGCGAGGGTACGATCACCGCTACGGGTGCAGATGATCTCAATGCTGTGAATTACGGCACGGAGTTGACGATCAATGCTACGCCCGCTGAGGGCTACAAGTTGACAGCTCTCACGGCCAACGGTACGGACATCCTCGCAACAAAGAAGCTGAGCGTCAGGGAAGACACCGAGATCAAGGCGACCTTTACGAAGAAGACTTTTGCCGTTAAGTTGACCAAGGAGGGCGAAGGTACGCTCACAGCCACCGGCGCTGACGATCTCAATGCTGTGACTTACGGCACGGAGCTGACAATCGTTGCTACGCCAGCTGAGGGCTACAAGTTGACAGCTCTCACGGCCAACGGTACGGACATCCTCGCAACAAAGAAGCTGAGCGTCAGGGAAGACACCGAGATCAAGGCGACCTTTACGAAGAAGACTTTTGCCGTAAAGCTGACTAAGGAGGGTGAGGGTACGATCACCGCTACGGGTGCAGATGATCTCAATGCTGTGAATTACGGCACGGAGTTGACGATCAATGCTACGCCCGCTGAAGGGTATGAGCTTACTGCGCTTACTGCCAATGGCACGGATATCCTCGCTTCCAAAAAGGTGACTGTCCAAGGAGCTACTGAGGTCAAAGCGACCTTCACGAAGAAGAGCTTCGCTGTCACTCTAACTAAGGAGGGTGAGGGTGCGATCACCGCTACGGGTGCAGATGATCTCAATGCTGTGAATTACGGCACGGAGTT
>NZ_CABUAN010000021.1 GCF_902489635.1 uncultured Porphyromonas sp.
CGTATGTGACCGAAGCCGAATCCCGAAAGCAACACAGCGATTCGCCTTTATGCAATAGTCTCAAGAGAGCTGAGAGGCTCTCGACGAACTACTTGTCTGCTCAGTATCAAGTGGTAAGTAGTGCCTACTCCTTGCTAGTCTATTTAGGGGAACTTGTCATCCGAATCGGTCAGTTCGCTCATTTTGCGAAGATTTTTGCCAAGAGCACTTGTCAATTGGAGAAGTTTGCGTACCTTTGTCGTACCAAGATATAGGTATCTAGTCCAAGCATCAAGATAAAGTAGTGGAGGCACTCTATAGAACACACGACTATCTGCTGCGCAACCTGAGCAATCCGATACAGCGCAGCCTCTTTGGCGAGATTGACTTCTCCGCCCCGCTCATCGGCATCTATGGCTGTCGTGGTGTGGGCAAGACAACCTTCCTGCTAGACTACGCTGCGAGGACTTTTGGGTCGCTCAATAGAAAGTGTCTCTATGTCAATCTCAACAACTTTCTCTTTACGAGTGAGACGCTTGTAGACTTTGCTAAGACCTTTTACGACCATGGCGGGCGGCATCTGCTGCTAGACCAGATCTATAAGTACCCCTCGTGGCACGAAGATCTGCTAGCGTGCATGCGCTTGATGCCGGATCTGCAGATTATCTACACCACCTCGATCGTACAATACGACTCGGCACTCCCCATCGAGGAGCAACTGCCAGGAGCTGTCTACCGACTAGACGGCTTCTCGCTCCGTGAGTTCATACAGCTCAAGACGGGGCTTAACCTCCCGCAGGTCACGCTCGAGGAGATACTGAAGGATCACGAGACCATCTCTCGCGAGATCATGGGGATGGTCAATCCGCTCAACTACTTGGCGGACTACACGCACCACGGCTACTACCCCTTCTTCCTCGAGGATCGCAACTACTCGGAGAATCTGCTGAAGAATATCAACATGATGCTGGAGGTCGATGTGAGCTTCCTACGCAACCTCGACCAGCGTCTCCTACCCAAGCTACGCAGGCTACTCTACGAGCTGGGGCGCACGGCACCTACCTCGCCCAATATCTCGCAACTCTCGCAGATGATCAGTGCCTCACGCGCTACCATCTCCAATTATATGCACATCCTCTCCGATGCGGGTCTCGTCACGCAATTATACCGCGTCGGTGCAGAGGCGACTACCCGCAAGCCGGCCATGTGCTATCTGCAAAACACCAACATAGGCTACGCACTCGTCCCCGAGCCGGTGACCAGTCCTGAGCTTTACTCCACCTTCTTCCTGACGCACCTACATCATGCACACCAAGTCAATGCAGGGGGGCGGGCACAGGTACACTTCGTACTGGACGAGACTTATGAATTTCGCATTGATAAGGAGCTGGGCGGGCGCTATCGTCCCGACCGCTACTACGCAGTGCAAGGCATCCCCATGGGGCATGACAATGTCATCCCGCTATGGCTCTTCGGCTTTATCTACTAAAGCAACATACTAACAACAACACACAAGGAATATCAATACATAGAAATGGCTAATCCAACTAAAAAGACAATGACCTGTGACGGCAACCAAGCGGCCGCACATGTCGCCTACATGTTTAGCGAGGTAGCTGCTATCTACCCTATCACCCCCTCCTCCACGATGGCGGAGTATGTCGATGAGTGGGCAGCTGCAAAGCGCAAGAACATCTTCGGAGAGATCGTCGAGGTACAGGAGATGCAGAGCGAGGCTGGTGCTGCTGGCGCTATGCACGGTGCTCTACAGGCTGGTGCTCTCGGTGTCACCTTTACCGCATCTCAGGGACTACTCCTGATGCTTCCTAATATGTACAAAGTGGCTGGTGAGCTACTCCCAGGCGTCTACCACGTCGCTGCTCGTACGATTGCATCGCAAGCACTCTCTATCTTCGGTGATCACCAAGACGTGATGAGTGCTCGTATGACGGGTCTCGCACAGCTCTGCACGGGCTCTGTACAGGAGGTCATGGACCTCGCTGCTGTAGCCCACCTCACAGCTATCAAGAGCCGCATACCTTTCATACACTTCTTCGATGGCTTCCGCACATCACACGAGATCCAGAAGATCGAGTACCTCTCTAACGAGGACCTCGAGCCACTCATCGACCAGAAGGCTCTGCGTCAGTTCCGTGAGCGTGCACTCAGTGCGCATGCTCCAGTAGTACGTGGTACTGCTCAGAACGGCGACATCTTCTTCCAGGCTCGTGAGGCTTCCAACCCCTTCTACGATGCAGTCCCCGCTATCGTACAGGACTATATGGATCAGCTGGCTAATATCACGGGACGTCACTACCACCTCTTCGACTACTACGGAGATCCCGAGGCTGAGCACGTCATCATCGCTATGGGCTCTGTCACGGAGGCCATCCGCGAGTCCATCGACTACCTACGCGCTCAGGGCAGGAAGGTAGGACTTGTAGCCGTACACCTCTATCGTCCATTCAGCGTAGAGCACTTCCTCGGTGCACTGCCCAAGAGTGTCAAGCGTATCGCTGTCCTCGACCGCACCAAGGAGCCAGGAGCTGCTGGTGATCCACTTTACCTCGATGTCAAGAACGCTCTCTACACACAGCCCAACGCTCCCCTAGTCGTAGGCGGTCGCTACGGTCTATCGAGCAAGGACACGACACCCGCTCAGATCATCGCCGTCTTTGACAATCTAGCGATGAACGAGCCAAAGGATCAGTTTACCGTTGGTATCGTCGACGACGTCACCTTCAAGTCTCTACCACTAGGCAAGGAGGTCGAGCTCGAGAGCGATGCTTACGAGGCTAAGTTCTTCGGACTAGGTGCTGACGGTACGGTCGGTGCTAACAAGAACTCCGTCAAGATCATTGGCGAAAACACCAACAAGTACTGCCAGGCTTACTTCGCTTACGACTCTAAGAAGAGCGGTGGCTTTACCGCCTCTCACCTACGCTTTGGCGATCAGCCCATCCGTAGTACCTATCTAGTCGTACGCCCCAACTTCGTCGCTTGCCACGTACCTGCTTACCTACGCATGTACGATGTCCTCGCCGGTCTTCGCAAGGGTGGCACGTTCCTCCTCAACTCTGTCTGGGATCTAGACAGCATCGAGGAGCACCTACCTAACCATATCAAGCGTTACCTCGCTGAGAATGAGATCTCCTTCTACATGATTAATGCTACCGAGATTGCTCAGCGCATTGGTCTAGGCAACCGCACGAACACAATCCTGCAGAGTGCCTTCTTCAAGATCTCTGGCGTCATACCTTACGATCTAGCCGTAGAGCAGATGAAGAAGTTCATCGTCAAGTCTTACTCTCGCAAGGGTGAGGAGATTGTCAATAAGAACTTCGCAGCTGTCGACGAGGGTGCCAACGTCATCCAGGTTCCCGTGAAGGCTGAGTGGGCTAACCTACCCGACGAGCCTGCTGTAGAGCATACTGGCGACACAGACTTCGTACGTAACGTGGTACGCGTCATCAACGCTCAGAAGGGTGACACACTCCCCGTCTCTGCCTTCGCAGGTCGCGAGGATGGTACCTGGGACTCTGGTACGGCCGACTCTGAGAAGCGTGGTGTCTCTGACCTCGTACCTGTATGGATCGAGGACAACTGTATCCAGTGCAACCAGTGCGCTTTCGTCTGTCCTCACGCTACGATCCGTCCATTCCTACTCAACGAGAAGGAGGCTCAGGGGACCGATGTAGCGCTACTCGATGCTACGGGCAAGGGCTTTAAGGAGGCTGGCCTCAAGTTCCGCATTCAGGTCAACTACCTCGACTGTCTCGGTTGCGCCAACTGCGTCAACACCTGTCCAGGCAATAAGCAGGGCAAGGCGCTCAAGATGGTTCACCTTGATGAGGTTCGCGACAAGCAGTGCGACTGGGACTACATGCGTCATCAGGTGACCAACAAGTCTTACATGGTCGACGTACAGTCCAACGTCAAGAACTCACAGTTTGCACAGCCACTCTTTGAGTACTCTGGAGCTTGCTCTGGTTGTGGTGAGACACCTTATGTCAAGCTACTAACGCAGCTCTTCGGCACTCGTCAGGTCGTAGCAAACGCTACCGGTTGCTCCTCTATCTACTCAGCTTCAGCACCCTCTACTCCCTACACGACCAATGATCGTGGCGAAGGTCCCGCATGGGCTAACTCTCTCTTTGAGGACAATGCTGAGTTTGGTATGGGTATGTACATCGCCTCTAGCTCGAACCGCAACCGCCTCGTACACCTCGTCAAGGAGGTTCTAGAGGAGGGTAAGGAGCCGATTAGCGATGAGCTACGCCAGCTACTCAGCGAGTGGGTCGAGCAGCGCTTCGATGGCGATGCTTCACAGCAGCTCAGCTACAAGATCCTACCTCTGCTCGATGCTGAGGCTAAGGGTCACATGCACTACATCTACAACCTGCGTCACCACTTCGTCAAGCCTTCACAGTGGATCATCGGTGGTGACGGTTGGGCATACGATATCGGCTTCGGCGGTCTCGACCACGTACTCGCTTCGGGCAAGAATGTCAACGTCCTCGTACTCGACACGGAGGTCTACTCTAATACGGGTGGACAGTCTTCTAAGAGTACGCCTCTGGGCGCTATCGCTAAGTTTGCCGCAGCAGGTAAGCGTGTCCGCAAGAAGGATCTAGGTCTCATCGCGACCACCTACGGCTACGTCTATGTAGCTCAGATCGCTATGGGTGCCAACCCCGCTCAGACGCTCAAGGTACTCCGCGAGGCTGAGGCTTACGAGGGTCCATCACTCGTGATCGCTTACTCACCCTGTATCTCACACGGACTCAAGGGTGGTATGGGCAATGCACAGAACGAGCAGAAGCGCGCCGTAGAGTGTGGTTACTGGCACCTCTGGCACCACGACCCACGTCGTGAGCAGGAGGGCAAGAATCCCTTCGTACTCGACAGCAAGGAGCCAGACTTCACGAAGTTTAAGGACTTCCTCAAGGGCGAGGTACGCTACGCTTCACTCTTCAAGATGTACCCAGAGATTGCTGAGGAGCTAGCCAACGAGTCACTCCGCTCCGCTTACAAGCGCTACAGCACCTACGTACGTATCTCATCTACCGAGTGGGAAAACAACTACGGTCCTCTCGCTGACATCCTCGATGCCAAGCCCGAGCCCACCACGCCTGAGGAGGTACATGCCGTAGACCTCACCTAGTCGCCTGACTATACCGAGCCTGCGGCGTAAGCCTAGCAGGCTCCCCAACATAGCAAAGCCGTGTAGCCATCCGAGCTACACGGCTTTTGTTGTGCTTACGCTCCGCATCTCCTCCGTTCCCCCGCACAAACGGCTTGTAGCCAGCTCCCAAAGCCATGGGAGCAAATCGCCCCACCACGCATGGGACAAAAAATCCCTCCCTTGGGATTGAAGAGTTCCTACGTTGGAACTAAAAAATTCCTCCGCTGGAACTAAAGAGTTCCCCCCCTTGGAACTGAAAAATTCCAAGGGGGGAACAGTTTTTGAAACTCATATCTACAACATGATCAAGATGATACAAACGTTCCAAGCTACTCACACCTCGTCAGAGTAGTAGCCTTCACTGCCTTAGGAAGAGGTCGTAGTGCGTCCCATATAGCTGCGCCCGACATATACGGTGTGAGCGAAGCATCAGTTTGGTATCCATACTCTTCTCGACCAAGTAATCGTAGCGCTGAGCGTACAGCTCGTGTAGCCGACAGCGGGTATCGATAAAGTCGTTGAACGCTCGAACCGACTCAGCAAAGTTATCAAAAGGGATCGACAAGCTGTGCCACTCACAAACGTGGCAAAAGCTCGCCAGACTCCTACAGATCACGCGCTCGCCAGCTTGTCTATAGAGGCTCCCCTTAGGATTGGGACGACCCCTTACCGCCTCGCTACCTAGCGTCTGAAAGCAGGTGAGCGTCATACTCCTAGGCGAGTCGCCCAGCGGAGAGAGCTCGACTAGGAGAAAACGATCTAGATCGATACTCTTCCAAATAAAGCCCACATCGTCTAGCCCCACGTTGTAGACCAGGCAGAGTGTCTCCTTAGCCCTCGTGTGCTGCTCTAGGACTGCGTAAGCGTACTGTTCGCTGCGCAAGAAGGCTGCCAGACAATCACCGCCACTCGTCAGCTCTTGCGAGTCGGACGGCTCTACGGCAGAGTTCTCTGTCGTGACCAGCGCAAAGGTCCTCACACGGCTCTCAGAGCCTAGGAGGAGCTGCGCTAAGGCGGTTAACTTATGATCCATTATATCGCTCATCTTATCTCGCCCCATAACTGATTAGCGGAGCGTAGTAAAGAAGGCAACTATCCGTGGCAGTATGGGCGACCCCTTAGCTACCTTGAGCTTATTTATATCGGTGACCACCGTGATGTTTAGGTCATACTTCTCATTTAGCTCATTCATCTTATTTGTAAAGAGCTCCCCATGCTGCGGTTGACCATTGTGAAAGTAGTTGCGCTCCACATAGTAGTGTATCATCTCATGCACGAGTACGCTACGTAGCTGTTCTTCCGTCCAGTCATAGTAGCAAGAGATCAGGATCTTCACATACTTGATCTTACGTCTACTTGGTATCTCAATGAAGCGAAACATACCCAGCTTGGAGTATGACTTCAGTAGGAAAAAGTCTGGCGTAGGTAGCTCATCATCAAAGTATAGCTTGTTATACTTCTCAAAGCGCTCTGCAAGTATATCTGTCGTTATAATCATAGTTTTAGTAGTTATTAGTTGTGTCACTTACCTCCTTATCCTTGTTCTGGACATAGGTGCATACATCTTGGATGCTTATCATCCCCTCATCACGAAATCGCCATTTGACATTGTACTCGAAGCTACTCAACTGCCCCTTCAACTGACAGGTCTGTGCTTTCACACTCTTGAGCGCCTCCTCATAGCTACGAGGCGTCAGCTGACCACTCCGGAGCTGCCACTTCATGCTCTGCTTCTGTCGCCTCAGCTCCTCGATCTCACTAGTCACCCGCTGCTCCAGAGCCTTATAGTCAGCATAGATCTGGCGCACCTCATCGTCATGAAGCCGTAGCTCCGCATACGTCCATCTCTCTTTCCTGATGCTAAACTCCTCGTACAGATGCTCTATGTAGGCCTTTAGCTCTGCTATATGATGTCGCAGGAAGCGCTCTCTCACATTGCTCGTAAAGTCCTTCTCGCCGCCATCCTCCTCATGCAGGATGTCCAGCAGCTCTTGGAGCGTATAGGCTTCGTAAATCTTCTTAGCTTCGTTATAGCGCTTGTTGATCTCTATCAGCGGCTCCCAGTAGTGGACAAAACTGTAGAGATGGATAGGCTCCGTCTCACCATCTTCGTAGAGCTGTCTACCGCTAGTAACCTTCGAATGCGGACTCCCCGTGAGCTCGTAGATAAGACTCATACGGCCACTCTTAGAGAGGACCATAGAGCCTAAGCAACTACTCCACCACTCTAGATAGACACCGATCGTCGGGGCATCCAGGCCTAGCGACTTCGTATAGGACGAGCCGTTTTGGACACCTATGGGCGTGAGAAACATACGACTATCCTGCAGTATGCGCTCCCGATGCGCTAGCAGATAGAAGGCATTGTCGATAAAGAGCTGACGGAGCTCCTCGTCCGCCTCCTGCGGCTCCTCCCGCTCAGACTTGGGATAGCACGTCAGGATCGTACCATCCGTCAGGCGAATAGCACCCTCTGGATGTCTCTCCTCCACAGACTCCTCACGAGATGATGGTTCATAAGATTGTTGTACTGTCATAATTTGGTTTTTAACTAGTTGGTTTATAGGTTAAACGTCTAATTCGCATCCATTCCTCCCACCGTGACCATTATGCGGGGCTCGGTTGGGGCGGTCCGTAGACCGGCTCTTGATGCTAATCGATCTTGTATTGCAATAGGAAAGGCTGATTATGATACTTCTTAGAGTTCCCATTTTACATACACCTCCCGATCAATATTCCTTGCCTGTCCATTGTTCTGGACATAGAAGCGTATATCATACAGGTTTATCCCCTCATCACTAAATCGCTCTTTGACATTGTATTCGAAGCCATACAACTGACTCTTTAGCTGACCAATCTGCTTGTTTAGAGGCTTGAGGGCAAACTGATAGCTACAAGGTGTCAGCTGCTCGCTCCGGAGCTGCCGCTTCAGGCTCTGCTTCTGTCGTCTCAGCTCCTCGATCTGAGCCTTCACCCGCTGCTCTAGATCCGTATAGTCGGCGTAGATCTGGCGCACCTCACTGTCATGCAGCCGTAGCACCGCATGCTCATATTTATATCTCCATCTCCGTTCCTCCCTGTAGTGATGCTCCACCCGCTCGGTCAGTTGCTCTATACGATGTCGGAAGAAGCGCTCTCTCACATTGCTCGTAAAGTCCTTCTCGCCGCCATCCTCCTCATGTAGTATGTCGAGTAACTCTTGGAGCGTATAGGCTTGGTAGATCTGCTTAGCTTCGTTATAGCGCGTATTGATCTGCATCAGCGACTGCCAGTATTTGGAAAAGCTGGAGAGCCGTATAGGAGCCGACTCACCACTCTCATAGAGCTGACCACAGCTATTAGACCCCGAGAGCGGACTCCCCGCAATCTGATAGACGAGACTCATACGGCCACTATCAGAGATCACCATAGTGCCTAGGCAATGACTCCACCACTCTAGATAGATACCGATAGTCGGTCGGTGAAAGCCGGACGTGCCCGTATATGCCAAGCCATTGTGCGCCACGATCGGTGTGAGAAACATACGACTATCCTGCAGTATGCGCTCTCGATGCGCTAGCAGATAGAAGGCATTGTCCTTAAAGAGCTGACGGAGCTCCTCTTGCTCTTCCTGCACCACAGGCTTCGGAGCTATCCTCCTCCGCCCTATGCTGAAGTATTCCCCCGTCCTGTCTAGCTGTAGCTCATCAGCCACCACATCCTGCGGCTGCTCCTCCTCAGGCTTGGGATAGCACGTCAGGATCGTACCATCCATCAGGCGAATAGCACCCTCTGGATGCGTCTTCTCCTCAGACTCGTCAGTAGCAGATGGCACCCTCGTCTCACTCTGTGGCTCAGATGAGGACATAGCAATAGCGTGAGAAGCTACCTCTGGCGACTCCTCACGAGACGATGGTTCATAAGATTGTTGTGCTGTCATAATTTGATTTTTAACTAGTTGGTTTATAGGTTAAACGTCTAATTCGCATCCATTCTTCCCACCGTGACCATTATGCAAGGCTCGGTTGGGGCGATCCGTAGACCGGCTCTTAATGCTAAACTAATCGCAACTCAGCTATCGATGGTGTCACGCACGAGTACAAGTTTACCGCGATACAACTACACAGTAGTAGCGATACGACCACACACTAATCGTGAATCGACCTCTCCGATCTTGAATTGCAGTGCAAACATACGTATAATTTTCGAGATATGCAAGTTTTTCGTGTTAATGAATGCTATGAAATCCGTTGAGAAGTCTGAACTTCGGAGGTTCTCTCAGACTCAAGTATCATCCTCCGCACAGAAAGAAGCACCCCTCCAACGAGGAAATATCATTTACCACGTGAGCTATTTGAAAATTCCTACCTCTATATAGTGTGTCAGCTCTGCCCTCTAATCTCTATTTACATATCTTTACGGGGAAATTTGTCCGATCCCCTCCTTTCTCGAATATCCACGTGGAAAATCTCAAATCTCCACGTGGAAGTTTTTTATTTTCCACGTGGGCGTGAAATAAAACTTCGGAGGAATGAAATGAAACTTCGGAGGAAACGAATGAAACTTCGGAGGAATTTTTTCTTTCTCACGTGGGTATTTCGAAATATCCACGTGGAAATCACTTTTCCCCGGCACAGCTCCGTTTTGATATGTAGTCGGCTCTAAATTATTGTTATGAGCCGACGTTGAATTTGCCCAGCCTGGGCTGACACATCATAATCGTTTTTTTTTCAGGAGCTACACATCAGCGACAAACGAAAAGTCGAGAGGTAGATGAGCTCATTGTATATAATGCGTCGACCCTGACAGTCTCCTCTCGGCAACCATTTTTTCAATACCTTTGATCCGCAGGAGACTGTTGCAAAAGTCAACAGTCTCCGTATACAGATTGTTGGCACCGTCCACAATCCCCAACTCACTAAGTAACACAACAAAGATCAAAGCGTATGACGACAGAGAACTTAACAGCTAAGAGGCAAGAACTAAAGGCCCTGAAGGATCAACTGAACCACATCTGGGAGGAGTACAAAAAAGCACGAGAGGAGCTGCTCCTCCAGGTCACCACACTACTCGTAGACTATCTCGAGAGTCATCAGCTGGAAGAGCTGACATGGGATCTCCCCACCTCCCCCTATGACCACGATGAAGAGCAAACGATCCTACGCGCCTTTAACCTACACCCGGATGAGCATAGCGTACATAATCTATATCCTGTCGCTGGAGTGAAGCGTAGCGAGACTGGCATCAACCTCATCCTCTATCGTGACTGGCGCCTGACCGAACGCTTAGAGTACCCTCTCTCCACTCAAAACTTCATTAGAGATCCTCAAGACTCATCTGTTTTCGTCGGGATCAACTTTTGCAATCACGACTTCATCACGGCCTTGCTCAAGAAAGCCCTCGACAAAGAGACCTTAGAGCGACAGAGCGACATCCTCAGCCTCACGACAAAAATGTCCGAATGGTATCAAGAGCTCATGGACCTTCGCAAATCATTTGTCTCCGTCCTCAACAGCCTTTTTCTGGACCTACTAGGCGAGGAGGGCGAGGTCTCGTGGAGCGAAGAGGAGATAGCCCCGGAACTCAAGTCTAGCCTGACCCTCATAAATCAGTGTCGGTATGACTGGATCTATTGCGAAGAGTACCCCATAGTGGGCGTTCACACGTATGATGGAGAAGCTTATCTCGACATAGACGATGGCTGGGAGGGGTACGAACTCACTTTCGGACCCGAGATCAGCGATGAACTAGACGAGGAGTACTACCTTCACTACAACGACTACCTCTGCCTACCAGACATCTACGAGTCGCTCATCACCGCCGTCGAGCAAGCCCTCGCCAGAAACTCGTAAACACTGGATAGAGGCTCAGAATTACCCTTTCGGGTATTGTACGGAGCGTAAAGGCTAACTACCTTTGCAGGTGTGTAAAGGAGGGGTCTTTGGGGAGAGATCCTTTTCGCAAGGGTTCCCCCCCCCCTCATATCTCTATTAAGACAACAAGAAGCGATGACCGAAAGCCACCTCCCTGCGATGGATCATAAGACGACGTTCGTGAGACTCATACTTTCACTTCTCCTCGTGGTGTCCTCGGCCGTGGCATCGCTCGCACAAGAGCGCATCGGCACCGTGACTGGGGAGGTAACCACAACAACGGGCGAGACGCTGGTCAATGCTGTGGTTCTCTTCACCAGTAGCCAGGACTCCACGCACTGCTTCCCCGCTGTCTGTGATGGGAATGGGCACTTTTACCAAGAGCTACCCCTCGGAGCTTATTCGTATAGAGTCTCTTACCTCGGCGCCAATTATACCCCTGAGCGAAATCAAGTAGAGGTGAGCAAGGAGCCTACAAACCCTCTGAGCATCGTCATAGCGCCTGCCGCTCAAGCACTCGATGAGGTGGTCGTAGTTGCCAAGCGTCCATTTGTCTCATATAGTGGCGGTGTGGCTCGCTATAACCTTTTGGCTAATCCTGCAGCCGTCGGCGGAAACCTCTTGGACGGGCTCAAGCTAATCCCTGGCGTACAAGTGGAGGAGCGTGGAGGGCTCTCTGTCTATGGCTTCTACACGCTCACGGTAGCAGTCAATGGTCGTATACTACGGCTCTCACCTGAGGAGGTTCAAGCTTATCTCAGCTCTCTGAGCGTGGAGGATGCCGAGCGGGTCGAACTCATTCGCCATCCAGGACCCGAGTATGGTGTGCAGAGCGGTGCCGTCCTCAACGTCATCACAAAGGGAAACCCTCGAGAGGGTCTCAGTGCTTTCATTTCGGCCGATGCAAGCTATCGGAGGAAGGTGTCGGAAGGCGGTCGGCTCAAGCTCAACTATAATAAGGATAACAAGCGGAGCTACATAGCGTACCAAGTCTTTGACAATCGTCGTCTAGAGTCCCTCACGACTACGCTGGGTGCTGACACAACGAGTACATCGCCTCATCGTGGACAGGCTATGCAGGCGGGCTTTGAGTGGCAGATCTCTCCGCGACAGCTCTTTGACATACGGCTTCACGGATCGCTCTCTGATGAGCATATAGACTATAGTCGGGGGTATCACACAGATATGAGGCGTATGGTTGGGGCTGTCAACCTTTATCACACCCTCTCTGCTGATCGTTGGGGCTGGAAGAGCTACGCCGACTACACCTCCAGTAGCAATCATCGCTCCTACTCTCACAGTGACAGCGAGCTACAAGATCGGTATCACTACCTTCGTCTATCAACAAACTATACCTACCGCTTTACCCCTTCACTAGTCGGACTCCTCGGGGTAACGCAAAACAATATTTGGTTTGCGACACAAGCCCCCACAGCTTCCAGCGGAGTCAATGAGCGGTACTATGAGAGCAACAGCTCTGCTTACGTCACGCTGCGCTACCACAAAGGAGCACTCGACAGCTATGGTGGAGTACAGCTCAACTACGACCACCGCACGAGCCAAGCTCAGGGGACTCGCCTACTATTTGACCAAGCGATCCGCTGGCAACCCTACCTCAATGTGGCCTACGATATAGCACGCAACCATCGTCTAGTCCTTTCCTTGCAAACTTACTACCAGCGTCCTGCGCTAAGAGATCTGATGCCGTATGCCTCCTATGCGGGATTTCTCTATCGTGTCGGCAATGATCGTCTGCAAAGTAGTATGCGCCACAACCTTGCGCTCAACTACAGCTACCGAAGGGCTGCGATGCTAGAGGTAAACCTCTCCAACGAGCAGTGCCCCATCATCGAGTATTTGACACCATATCAAGGGGCCTATGCCATTACCAAAGGGAATCTAGATTATAGTCGCTACCTGCGTATCGTAGCGGGAGCACCCATACCTATCATCTACCGAGACAACGGCTTGCAGTGGATTGCCACCACTTATCTAGCTTGGCACCTGCAGCGTGACAGGGGAACTATAGATGGGAGCGAGTGCGACCGCACCTTTCACGCATACTACCTCCAACACAAGCAGTCGCTCAACCTCCCCGCTCAGTGGTACATTGACGCTCAGGTCACCTACTACAGTCCGCTGTTTGTCGGAGTCTACAAGACTCAGAGCCAGTGGTGGATCAATCTATCTATTAGCAAGCGCATCGCCTCCTGGAAGCTCTCCCTCTCGTGCTACGACCTGCTAAATAGCAATGTGGCACGGGGCGAGATCATGGGGCTCTCCCAGCCGATAGCCTTCGTCCAGAACTGGTACAGTCCGAAGGTCACGCTCAGCATCAGCTGTACGCTAGGCAATAAGCGCCTCAAGAGCTCTAGCCGCCAGACAGTCAATAGCGAGTCTCGCCTCACCGGCTCAGCCAACGAGGGGCTCTCATTTAGCAAACCTTAAATAGCCATTTAGGAGGCTCTACAGGAGTAGAGCTTCCCTCTCCGTACGGGCGCAGTCTATGTCCATACGGGTGGCAATTTATTTTCATCTGGGTGAAAATCTAGTTTCATACGAAGGAAACTCCAGTTTCATACGAAGGAAACTCCAGTTTCATAGGTAGGAAACTCTAGTTTCATACGGAGGAAACTACTCGCCTTAGGGAAGGATACCTTGTTCTAGGTATGCGGTTTGCTTTTTGTTTTGGGTGCTTACCCCTATCTTTGTGGCTGTTGGTGGGGATGTCCGACCAACGTCAATAAATCTTTATCTAAAACTTAAATGCAAATGACTATGCAACCTATTATCAATAGCAACTTACCAGAGTTCAAAGTACCCGCATATACCAAGTCCAAGGGCTTTCACGAGGTCTCTAACGAGGATCTCAAGGGGCGCTGGAGCGTACTCTTCTTCTATCCTGGCGACTTTACCTTCGTATGTCCTACGGAGCTGGCTGACCTTGCCGACAACTATGCTGAGTTTCAGCAGATCGGCGTGGACATCTACTCTGTGAGCACTGACTCGAACTTCGTTCACAAGGCTTGGCAGGATGCCAGCGAGGCGGTCAAGAAGGTTCAGTACACGATGCTGGCCGATATGCGCTTCGAGCTGGCTCGCGCCTTCGGCGTGATGATCGAGGAGGCTGGACAGGCTTACCGTGGCACTTTCCTCATTGATCCAGACGGCAAGGTGCGTGTGGCTGAGATCCATGACAACGGCATAGGCCGTGACGCTCAGGAGCTACTGCGCAAGGTGCGCGCGGCTCAGTTTATCTATGAGCATCCAGGCGAGGTGTGCCCCGCTAAGTGGAGACAAGGCGATGCCACTCTCAAGCCTAGCATAGACCTAGTTGGTAAGATCTAACACCTAGATCTACAAGAGACTGTTGACTTTGCAACAGTCTCACATATCAAGACGAGAGGGTTGTGTCGTATACTCACACGAGCGGCACAGCCCTCTACTCTTTCTAAAAAAACAGCACAATCATGAGACTAGACCAAGATACCTTACAGCAACTGCAAAGCATCTTTGCCTCGCTAAAGCATCAATACACGCTCAGAGCGAAGGCTCCCGAGGGTGACCACTACGGGGAGCTAGAGCAGCTCCTCGGCGACTTCGCCTCGACCTCTCCGCAAATATCGCTAGAGATGAGCGTGGGTGACAAACTGAGCGTGGAGATACTACATGACGACCAGCCCACGGGGATAACCTTTAGAGCAATCCCCTCGGGGCATGAGTTTAGCAGTCTGATATTGGCCATATACAATGCGGATGGTCAGGGGAAGAACCTCCCCGATGCGGCTATCTGCGACAAGATCCGTTCGCTACGCAAGCCTATTCATCTGCGTAGCTACATTTCGCTCAGCTGCACCAACTGCCCCGACGTGGTGCAGAGCCTTAACCTAATCACGCTCATAGCGGGTGAGGGAGTGACCCACGAGATGGTCGACGGAGCTCTCTACACGGAGGAGGCTAAGGAGCTAAACATATCGGCCGTCCCGACGGTCTACCTGGGAGATCAGGTGCTACATATCGGCAAGAGCTCGCTGGGCGAACTACTCGGCAAGCTAGCCGACGCTGTCGGAGTGGAGCCATCATCCGCCACGGCAGCGCGCAAGGAGTACGACCAGATCGTCATCGGTGGTGGTCCTGCTGGCGCAGCTGCTGCGCTATACTCGGCTCGCAAGGGACTGCACGTGGCACTTGTGGCGGACCGCATGGGTGGTCAGGTAAATGAGACGACGGCTATCGAAAACGTCCCCTCCGTGCTTCACACGACAGGTACGCAACTGGCCGAAGATCTGCGCCAGCATGTGCTACACTACCACGTAGAGATACTAGAGCAGAGACATGTCGAGCAGATCAAACTGATCGATACTCAGAAGGAGGTAGTCACTTCGCTCGGTGAGACGCTCGTGGCGTCGCAAGTGATCATCGCCACTGGAGCCTCCTGGCGCAAGCTGGGTGTGCCTGGTGAGGCGGAGCATATTGGTCGCGGTGTAGCCTTCTGCCCGCACTGCGATGGGCCGTTCTTCAAGGGACAAGATATAGCGGTCGTGGGCGGTGGCAACTCAGGCATTGAGGCAGCTATTGACTTAGCGGGCATTTGCAAGCATGTGACCGTCTTGGAATTTATGGAGAGCCTCAAGGCAGACACCGTACTGCAGGAGCAACTGGCTAAGCTACCGAACGTGACTGTCCACACGAACGTGGCAACGGAAGAGGTCATCGGTGACGGTAGCAAGGTGTCCGCACTTCGCATCGCGCCCCGTGACGGGAGTGCCCCCTTCGAGCTGGCTGTCGCTGGGGTCTTCGTGCAGATCGGGCTTAAGGCGAATACGGATGTCTTCGACGGTCTGGTCGAGCGCAACCGCATGGGCGAGATCATCATCGACGACCACTGCCGCAGCTCCGTAGCGGGTATCTATGCCGCGGGCGACTGTGCCAGCATCCCCTACAAGCAGGTGGTGATCGCTATGGGCGAGGGTGCCAAGGCTGCTCTCTCGGCCTTCGACGATCGCATTCGCACGAAAGGGTAAAGTTGGCTGTTAGCTGTTAGCAGCCGCACGCAAAGGTGAAGAAACCTTTTCCTTTTCCACATAAGCGTAGAGGCCTCTCGGCATCATCGTCTCAGATGCCGAGACGTATTTTCCACTCCAAAATGCAATTTGGATTCGGAAAAGACTATAACTTTGTGGGACAAACAACTTTTACACTATAGTCTATGACACAAAAGAATCTCATCGCCCTCGTCACCCTACTCATCTGCTGTATGGGGCTAGGTGCTTGCAAGGAAAAGAACAATGAACCGCCTGTCGAAGTAAAGCTCGGCATAACCAAATCAGTGGATCTCCTAGTCGGAGAAACCTATAAACTCGAAGTAAACGTCTCCCCAAAAGATCTCAAGGTCACCTTCGAGTCTACCAACACGCAGGTGGTCACTGTATGTGAGAAGGGTGTCCTGAAGGCTATCGCTGAGGGAGAAGCAGAGGTTAAAGCGACTGCTGGCAACGTAACCAAAGTCTGTAAGGTGTCCGTAACGAAGCCCGACGATATCGACAAGTCTCGCTATCTAGGACTTGATGCCTCTGCCGAAGATCAGAAATACTACGCCCCCATATACATTCCAACGGAAGAAGAGTTTGTACCGGACAACCTACACTTCTTTAAGTCTGCCGTAAGCCCCTTCGGATGGATCTATGAGCAACAAGGGCCTGACGTGGATGAGCTACTATACTACTTTGCTTCGCCTAGGAAAGTGGACGCCAGCGGAAATGAGATCCCCGAGGAGGCGCAGTTTTGTATGGATGCACTCATTTACAATCACTCCATACCAAACGCCCCGCTACACATCAAGTTGATACCCAACAAGCTCTATCCTAAGGACTATATGGCAGATCCTGACACATTTACAGATCCTGATGATCTAGATGTACAGAAGGGACTACTGGAGATTATGAAGCACTATGGCTTTACAGAGGATGCGCACTTTACAAAGCTCCGCAAAGATAGTGCCTACGTAGCTTACAATACGAAATTCGATCCGAAGGTGCCTCTCAGAGGCGTTATGTTTACGGAAAAGGAAGGTGACGGATACGAATTGACTTTCCAGATCAGCTACGGTCGGAGAGAGTAATCCGAGGGCTTAACCCTCCCCCGACACGAAAAAGAGACTCCCCCCGAGCCGGACACAATCCGACCGAGGGGAGTCTCTCGTTTACTGCCTCTAGCATAGGGGGGCTTACGCCAGCCGGGCTAGATCTCTATGTACGAGACGATGTCAGGCTTCTTCCTCAGCATCGTAGTCGCTTTATTCATCAGTGAGATGCGCTTGTGATCTTGCGCGCCCCACAGCGTAGTGTGCGTGGCAAACTCGGTGAGCACGTTGTAAGCATCCCACACGGTGCCTTCGCCCTTAGTGATCCGCTCTTTCTGCGAGTCATACGTCCCAGCCTGGAGATAACTCTTGCAGAGCGTTTCGTAAGGGACCATCTCCTCGGCCATCACTTTGCTAACGCCTAGCGAGAGGAGCGTTCGCTGACAACTCTTCATCTCGGCCAGCGATATCCTTGACTCGTAGGCCGTAGCGATCAAGTCCCGAAAGGTCTCGGCACCCATCAGTCTAAAGTCTTCACTCCGTAGCAGACCTATCATCTGCCGCATCTCTTGCTCCCCCAGTCGATGTGCCATACCGTCGGAGTGCCGCTCGCGGACTGTCTGACCATTGGAGCAGGCGAGTCGCTCGAAGTAGTGTCCGGCAGAGACGGAGGCTGGGTCCCAGCTCAGGTAAAAGCCATCCATCAGAAAGTCCTCGCCAGGGAGAAAGAGCTCGGGCCGCGACTCACGGCTCTGGAAAGTGATGGTGACCCGAATGCTGTCTGAGGGTCTGTAGTGGACCCCGACGATCTCATAGCCGGTCTCATGCGCCACCATCTCGGCAAACTCAAAGAACAGTGTCGGAGCGATATACTCCTCCACGATCGGGATGATCTCCGTGAGCTGACGGCTCTCGGGAGAGGCCACCAGGAGTACCCGCTGAGGTCGATGAATGCTCATAGCTACGCTCTGATAGTTACGATAATTGCTAAGCCCAGTCTCGCCTGATGCGTTGCGCACGAGAGCCTTTTGCTTAGGCTTGATACCGATGAGGGCATCGTAGCTATCTGCAAAGTGCTTACTAGCTAGCACCTCAACCCCATCGACTGTGTAGAGCTGATCCGACTCGTGCTGGATCTCCGCTAGGTCCACCTCTTTCTGTGGTGCTAGCTGCGTGATAAAGTCTTCCTTGACCTGTAGGTAGTCTGTATAGTTCATAATTCCTCTTGGTTAAATAGTTTGTCAAACTGATCTGCGAAGTCTCGTATCTGTCCCGAGACCTTGCTCTGTACATGCTTGATGTGCTGATCTTTCTGAAATCGTGCTTCGTCAAAAAAGACATCCCCCGTACTGCTCAGGTTGTAGTAGAGCTTGACCCCTACATCTCCACGTCTATGCTTGGAGAAGGTGATATAGCGATCTGAGTAGATGTTCTTGGGATTGTCTAGCTTGAGCTCCATCATCGCCGTGATCGAGTGCTTGAGCCGATTAGACCCGACGAAGTTCCCCGACTTAGTGACCTGCTGTATCGTCAGGAAGGTAGTATTGACGTGGCGACTGTTTTGCGCTTTGTTTTGCTGCTTGATGAGCTTCAAGAGCCAGCTCTCAGCGTCCTTCATGTGGATCCCCTCCTCCTCACGGATGATGCCTTGTAGCTCATAAAAAGAGTCTATGGCGACGACATCCCACCCCTCCTCGACCACCGACCGGACCAACTCCCAGTTACGAATCGCCTCGTCGAAGTCTGACTCAATGAAGAGGATCGGGAGCTGTGCAAACTTCGGGTACCGCTCTATATAAACGGAGAAGTCTATCTCATTCATCTCCGCACTGATAAAGAGCATACGAGCCCCTGGATAGCTCATCTGCACATTGGCCATCAGATCCAGGATAATCGTCGTCTTGCCGACCCCAGGGTCTCCTATGATCATGTAGTTCACCCCACGAGGCAACCCCACATGAGAGCTGAGGAGGTCATCCAGCGGTGTGCCACACTGAAAGGTCTCAAAGAACTTCGCGTCAAAGCTCACGTCACACATACGTACTACCTGCTTCATATCCTAACTTCTTTAGATATGACAAAGGTAGCTCACACCCTGTGCCATAGGGCAGCACAGCCCAGCTCGGCTGCAAAACATCATGCTCAGACGCTATACTCACCACAAAATCATTGCCGTCCGACTACTCGACTTCGACCAATCTACAGTTCCCTTCGTATGAAACTCCAGTTTCTTACCTATGAAACTTTAGTTTTACCCCAGGGCTGACGCATTATATAGAATGAGCTCATCGACCTCTCTACTCCTCGTTTGTCGCTAATGTATAGTTTCTGACAGAGCGATTATGATGCGTCAGCCCTGGCTGGAAAAAGTCAGTCGGCTTGCTACAATAATTTAGAGCCAGCTACATATCGAAACGGCACTATGTCGGGGAAAACTGATTTCCACGTGGATATTTCGAAATGCCCACGTGGAGAATTTTTATTTCCCAGGTAGGAAATAAAAAATTCTTCGGAGGAATCAAATGAAACTTCGGAGGAAATGAATGACGCCCACGTGGAAAATAAAAAATATCCACGTGGAGATTTGAGATTTTCCACGTGGATATTCGAGAAAGGATGGGATCGAACGAATTCCCCTGTAAAGATATGTAATTAGAGATTAGAGATTAGGGGGTGACACATTATATATAATGAGACTGTTGCAAAGTCAACAGTTTCACAATCTTGCATGCAAGATTGTCCTGACTTTGCAGAAAGGATGAAGCGCAAGGCGCTGAGGGTGAGGTCTGAAGGGAGCATACCTCCGTATGTGACCGAAGCCGAATCCCGAAAGCAACACAGCGATGCGCCTTTATGCAACAGTCTCATAAAATAAGCCCCAAGCACCTTGAGTGTACTTGGGGCTAAAAGCGTAACGGCAACAGATCAAATGAGCATAACCTCACTCTTGCCTACTAACCAACTCGGCCATCACCTGGGGGCGCTCTCAGATCTCAAGCAGCCGAGGAGCATTGAGCGTGCGACTGCTTTCGTTCATCATGGCGCCGTTCGAATAGATCGTTTCACCTCTTTTCAGCACGCCATACTGCTGATGGATATGCCCGAAGAGGTGCAAGCGGGGCTTGATCTCATGCACTCGCCGTAGGAGTGTGGCAGAGCCGTAGTTGGTCTGGTCGGCATAATCCAAAATGCCATAGGGCGGACGATGCGTGACCAAGACATCTGTGTCTAGCGGTATATCCGCCTCGTATTGCTCTTGGCGGCCATCGGCACAGTCTGGCACAAACAGCGGGACTCCGTAAAACTTCACCCCATCGATCTCTACCCCAGAGTTGTAGAGCAGGTGTACCGTGTCACTGAGTCCGCTCACAGTAGCCCTGTACATACAGAAGTCGTGATTGCCGCAGGTGAAGAGCTTGTACTGGTAGTCCAAGTCGCACAGCCAGTTGATAAAGTCCTCTGCCTCGTCTGCACTACCATGCATAGTAAAGTCTCCAGAGTGCACCACGACGTCTGCCGCAGGCAAATCCCGCAGCCACCTGTGATAGCCATGCGTATCAGATAGATGTAGTATCCTCATAGTCATTATAAGTGCGTGAGAGTTACTTCAAGAGCCCCTTTTATCTTGCCTGGATTATGTAAAGCTAGGCGATAAGTTAGTCTCAGGGTCATTAAGAGTCGGTAAGGGTACTGCTATTCGATAAAATCCGAGCAAGTGCCTGTCTTCATCCTCCGTCAAGAGCTCTTCCAAGCTCTTATCTTTGAAAGGATTCTGCGCTTCCCCTTCCTTAGGATAGATAACAATACAAGGGATTACCTCACTGGCTGGAAGCCGAAAAAGCTTTCGATCTCGAGCATATCCAGCTAATTGCCTTGCAATCGCTATGTCAATACCTCCCTGCTGAAAGCGTGGTATATACTTAGTATCCATAACGAGTTTGGGATCATAACAGATAAAGTCCGGATAGCCCGTATAGCCCTTGGCTTGATACTTGATCTTCTCCCCATAGGCCTCTCGTAATAGTCCTAACACGTAATGCTCATACAGCAACGACATATCTAGCCAAAAGACAGGGCAAGGACTCTCCGCAGCAGGACGGATGCTCGTGATGCTATAATCACACCATCTCAAGATCATCTGAGCAATCTGCACAGCCTCTTCATACCCTCGAAAGAGTTTGTGACGCTTCATGCTTTTGATCTCCCACACCTCTATCTGGTCACCGACATCACAAAAGGCTGAGATACATTGATTGATCGCATGATGTAGAGCGTGTAGGCTTTTGTTTTCTTGTGCGATCTGAGCTATGATCTGACGAGAGAAGAGCAGAGCTTTCTTGATCAAGCGATTCTCTGGCGTATCTGCAGAGTACTCTTGGTATTTGCAATACACCCTCTCACAACGCTTACGCATCACGTTGTAGTACTCATTTGGGGAGATAGAGATGCGTCCCCTCACCTTCTTTAGATTGCTCTCTCGTGACACATAGCTCTTTTTCAGTCCACGCTTGATGATCTCCCGCACCAAAGATATGAAGTGAACTATAATCAACGGACTCAGCACAGAGTTAAGTTCGGGAGCTTCAATCCGAGGTTGCTCTAGGTCGACACCATAAATCTTAGACAGCTCCTTCGACTCTATGCCACTGTTGAGACATGTGGCAAGCATCTTGAGGTAGTCTATCTTGTCACACCCACCCTTGGGTGTAATAACTAGAGGAGTCGAGTCAATCCATTGAGCCCCTATCACATAAGAGGCATAATAGCCCTCCCCAAAACACTCTTCATCGGAAGAGTTGATAGGGAAAGCAGCACCCCACTGCCAGCGAAAGAACCACCTATCTAAGCCTTCCGACTGCGCAGGTAGCCGCATACCCTCTTGCCAAACAGGCAGAGAGATCTCTAGGGGGATTAGCTCATGCTCCTGTACTTGTATTAGCTTTGGCATTACTCTACTAAGTCCTCACTATCTTCTGACGGCTTAGGCAGATAGCACTTCGCATCCATCCAGCTATTGAAGTAGTGCTCATCGTCTTTCTTGCCTCTCAAGATACCATCCTTGATGTATTCCTTGATCAGAGGCACCACTTCATAGCGCATCTTGAGCCGGAGCGACTCGATATCATCTGCCATAAAGTAGCTGTGTCCTATCATCAAGTCTTCAAGCTCAAAGTCGCCACTCTTGTGTTGATAAATAAATGAATTCTGATCATCTCTAGACTTGCCATTTATCTCCTCAAAAAGAGCTGTAGCGAGGTCACGCACAGACTCATCAACGTGCGTCCTAATAACCTCGGCACTAGCCTCCAATGTGACGAAGGCGAAACGACGACGTACGGCGTAATCAATACTACCCGTAGAGCGGTCCGTCGTATTCATCGTGCCAATGATGTAGAGATTGGCAGGGACAGCGAAGGACTCCTTAGAGTATGGTAGCGTCAAGCGGATGTGCTGGTCACCGCCTCCGCTACGCTTATCAGCCTCTAGCAAGGTAATCAACTCTCCAAATATCTTAGACACATTACCTCGATTGATCTCATCGATAATAAGGACGTATGGCTTACTAGATATTTGATTCTCTAGTTGATACTCTCTCTTTACAGCATTGATAAAAGCGGCAGCATAGCTTGGCCAATTGTTTTCTTTACCTTCACCGATCGCTTGGAGCTTGACCTTTTCGATGTTGAGCGGAGAGGGCGAATAGTCCTCCTCTTTTTCACTCTGTGAGAATATACTGCGCGAACTAATTGTTTTATTACCCTCTTTCCACCAAACGTTCAGTTGTGACTTGCCCGTGAGCGTTGGGATCGTTTTTCGATTCTCATATCCCTTGATTGACTCCAGATAATCATCTATATAAGAGATGATATCAGCACCTTCTTTCATTTGAGCCTTTTGGCAGAGGATCTTGAAGAGCCCATCTTCCACTTCGTACGTGATGCCACCCCCATCTTCACTGACTACTGGTTTAAGCCCCTCAACAAAGTCTTCATAATCCATCGACTGGTGAAAGGTGCAAAAAGCTATCTGCCCCTCGTCCTGTAGTCTTTCATACTCCTCCATCACCTTGCTATGGTCTGAGAAGTCGGTAAAGTCTTTGTTGCACAAACGCACAGCGATGGAGGCTGTCGTATAGGTCTTGCCAGTCCCTGGTGCTCCCTGCAAAATGATGTTTTTCTTCAGCTCAAGGAGCTGCGCATAGTTGTCTATCTCTTCTTTCATATCTAGTTTTGAAATGATTTTGTCAATATACTTCCAAGTCTGAGTAGTTGGGCCACAAGAACTTAAAGTCCCTCGGGTTGGCAGGTTACAGCCGTATACATCTGGCTGATCCTCTTCAGATATGTAACCAAGTACAGCTACATTCCGATAGTTGATATGCAAGAACCTTTTCTCAAGTTCATCATCTGTATAGGCCTCACTTGTTATCTTACACAGAGCGATCACTTGACCTCCCCTTCTAACCATTATAATGGTTCCAATGGGTAGACTTTTGAAGTAGTCACATTGCCTATTTTTCCACTCTCCTGTCCCAATGACAGGCTGTGGAAGAGATAACATCTCTGTGGAATCAATTTCAATTCCTCCGTCACCTTCTGGCAGATGCATTTGAATATGCCAGTACTTATCTGAGTGGTAGTTCATATATTGTTCTAGTTTAGATTAGTTGTCAAAGCTACTGTCGTGTAGCTCTCGTAGGTAGAGGCGGGCGCACATCTCGGCGTCGTCGCCTGCACGGTGGTGCCTCCCCTCGGGGATGGATAGTTGCTCGCAAAGGTAGGCGAGCGTATGGCAGCCGTAGTCGTAGATCTGACGAGCACGGCGTAGCGAGCAGTCCCACTGCAGCTCGGGTAGTGTGAGTTCGTAGAGCTGTGCCGTCTGCTCCAGGCAACTTCGATCAAACGGGACATTGTGCGCTACCATCAAGGCACCCTCGCCTATGTATTGCTCTGCTATCTCTTGCCACACCTCGGCAAACGATGGCGCCATCTCCGTATCCTCTGGACGGATGCCATGGCACTGCATATTCCAGTAGCTGTATCGGTTGCCCTCGGGCTGCACCAGCCAGGAGCGTGTCTCGGCAATCTCGCCATGGCGTACCACACAGATCCCCACCTCACAGATCGAGGTGCGCTGTCCCGTGGCGGTCTCAAAGTCTATCGCTATAAAGTCTAATGTATTCATCACGCTTCGGTTGTTGGCTCGTAGTATGCCATGAGGTTCTTGGCAAAGTTATACATCTCCTCTCGTACGGACTGAGGCTCCAGCACCTCGATCTGATCGCCCATTGCTAATAGAGCTTGGTAAAGATCATACGTAGGACAGACCTCCAGCTCAAAGCAAGCTACACCCTCCACCTCTGAGGGTAGCTCTCTCTGCGACTCATGTATCGGTAGCGTGCGGAGGTAGTCTGCACCCTGACCATAGGCATTGACTAGCAGACGCACAGGCTCCTCCTCGGAGTGAATCACCCCACAACAACCTCGGTAGTAAGCCTCTATGTCAAAAGACTCATCCATCTCAAAGCTCTCCTCAAGCGGTTCGCAAGCTAAGATGCGATCCAGAGCATAGACTAAATAGACATCCTTAGGGCGCGAGCCCCCGTCCTCAGCATTGAGCTTTACATTGCGAGCTGAGTAGTAAGGGCTACGAGCGAGAAGGTACCATCTGCGGTTCGCGACCTTGAGGTAGTAAGGCTCCGCCTCAAAGCTGTAAGCCTCAGGTCTGCCAAACCCCTGGTAAGTCATCTGGATAACCTTGCCGTGACGCATCGCCTCGGCAATCACGTTGAGCCACTTACGCCCAGAGGGAACATGCTCGAAGAGTATCCGCCCCTGGAGCTTGCTGTCGGCTTGTATCTGATTCATCGCCGTGTAGGAGTCTATGAGCCAGCTGCGCAGATTGTCCTGCTCCAGCTCCTCGGGATTGTCAATGTAGTAGCGGTAGCCATCCTGGGGGTCACATAAGATATCCACCTGAAAGATGTCGAGTATTGCCGCCCGATGATTGTGAAAGGTGCGCTTCGGCAGAGGTTCCTCGTAACTCAGCCCGCTCTCCTCCCAGTGTCGACTAATCTCCTCAAAGGTCAGTCTCCCGTACTGGCGAAATTGCTCGATCAGCCAGACATACCGTCCGAATTTGTTTGCCATACAACTATTAGTCTCTTTCTCTAAGGGCAAAGATACAACATTAGCTCTGCCAAACCGTGGCACAAGGAGGAAGAATCTTTCGTTTGAGTGAGACAACGGCTGGCTGCGCTTACGAAAAAAAGAGGGGTCGGATACGACCGTATCCACTCCCTCTTTTTATCTTTGAGCTAGACTGATGTCTGAGCATCGGTCTCTATGTGAAGAGTAGTCTCTATCTCTTGATGATGCGCTGACTCTCTGTACCTACTCGGAGGATATAGGTACCAGCTGTGAGTGCGGTCATATCAATCGTAGCCTCTCCCGTAGCAGTAGCTTGTGTCTGGTGTAGTAGCTGTCCGTCTATCGTGTATAGAGATACAAGAGTCTCAGCGACAGCACCCATGACGTAAACGTGATCTGCTGTAGGATTGGGGTAGATGTTTAGGTGGCTAGAGATAACGCCCTCGATAGCTACATCACTACCTAGGAATGGGCGACCCTCTTGTCCGAACTCGTTATTGCCGAAGTCTGTGACTTGCCAGTTCTTGTTAAGGAACTTATCTACGGTACTCTTCAGGCATACGTTCTTATCCTCAGGTGAGCACTTGGTGTCTATGAGCATGATTACAGCTTCCTCTTCGCTCCCAGTCATGTCTGGTAGAGCCTCGGCAAGCTTCTGGAAGGCATCGTCACTGATATTATTTCTCATGCAGTCCACATAAGTGATCTTGGGGCAGTTGCTCAGGTTGATGCTCTGTAGATTGTTGCCCCAGAGGGATAGGCTCTGGAGTTTACTACAGTCAGAGACAGAGACTTCAGATAGCTTGTTCTCGCTCAGGAGGAGTCTCTTGATGTTGCTCTGGTTAGCTATCGTAAAGCTTGTGAGCTCATTTTTGTATGCGTGAAGATACTCGAGATCCGGGTTCTTAGAGATATCGATCTTTTGGATCTTTTGGCCAGCACATACGAGGACCTTGACGGCACCCTGGATTGTAATCTTGGTGTCCTTGATCGTGTACTCCTTGTAGAACTCCTCAAAAGGCTCTAGGACACCCGTTAGGACCACCTTGTCCGTACCGCTGATCTCTAGAGCTATCTTGTCTCCCACAGCTAGTCCGGTCTCGAGCGTGATGATGTCGTCTGTGATCGTAGTCGAGGAGATGGGCACTGTAGCACCAGCAGCCCAGTCGTATACCTCCCAGTTCTTACTACGAGCCAGCTTGATCTGTTCATTGGTTATCTGATTAGCCTCTCTGATTTTCTGATTCTTCGTATCGATGACAATCAGGACGCCTGGAGCACTTTCATCACACGTGCGGAGTGCCTTGATGAAAGCATCCATAGACTCCTCAGAGATACTGTTGAGATAGATATCGCAGCGAGCGAGCTGAGCGTTGTCTTGAGCTGTAAGCTGCGTGATCTTATTGTTAGAGCAGTTAAAGTCTGCCAAGTTGGGTAGGTTGTCTAGGCTCAGCTGCGTGATCTGATTATTGAGACAGTAGAGCTTCTCGAGCTTGGGCGTATTAGATAGGTCTAGCTCTGTAAGGCTATTGGAGCTACAGTCGAGCTTGGTGAGCGAAGTAGCCTGTGAGAGGTCTAGCTTGGTCAGACCGAGGATAGAACAAGTCAGGTCGGTGACCTCTCCATGTATGGTGATCTCTTGCTGTGTGAAGGTGTAGTCCGAACGGTTAGGATCATACTCCTCCTCTACACCATCGATGGTGATATCACCGACACCCTTGATGGTTAAGAACTTGTTTTGCCCTACGAGGTCGCTACCTATGGTCATAGAGATCTGCTGAGCGGGTACCTCTGGGTCATCTTCGCCCTCATATTGAGTTACTCTACCATTAACAAGGGCATTGCATCGATACCCTTTAGCACTGAGGGCTGCTACGTCAGACTTGTAAACTTTGTTTTGCTCCGTAGCCCTATCCTTGTTGACTAGTAGTATCGTCCCATAATCAGATGCGTTGTTGACATCGGGGAGGGACTTGATCATAGCCTTCATAGCAGCATCATGAATTTGATTATCTCGGCAGAGTATCTCTGTAAGCTCTGTAGCCCCCGAGGGGAATGTGAGCGACTTGAGCAAGTTGTCTGAGACGTTGACAAATTTAAGTGCATTGCACCCCTCTATGTTGATCGTCTCTAGAGCATTCCTATCAGCATAGATCATCTCTAGCTTGGGGCAGTTAGAGAGATTGATGTGCGAGAGGAGGTTTTTAGACACCATAAAGGCCTTTAGCTCTGGAGCACCAGAGAGATCGATAGAGTCTGTTATCTTGTTAAAGGCTCCCCACATCTCAGTTATGGTGCTATGGTTAGGTGAGATGGAGACCTTCTTGATACCACAGGCCGTAAAGCGCATCAGCGTGACATCGCCGATGATGGAGAAGGTACGTGCAGCGACCTTGTAGCCACCACTAGGATCCTCCTCAAGGCCCTCAAACTGTAGAGAGGCTCCAGGTACAGACTTGATCTCTAAGTTGATCGACTCACCGATCAGCTTATCGGTTGTCAACGTGATTTTGTTCCGCCCATGTAGCGGGATACACATTCCACAGCATAGCAGGAGCAGTGTCATGAGTAAAGAAGTAGTTCTTCGCGTCATAGTTGTTTGTTGTTGAGTTAGTATGATTTGTTAGTTAAGTGACTTGTTAGCGTAGTACGAGCTTGTGGCAGGAGCTATCGCCTGCACTAGTCGTAATGGAGAGTATGTAAAGCCCCTGAGGCAGAGCCTCTGCGATGAGCTGGTGTCTTCCCTCTGGCATGAGTCCCTCTGCTTGCAATACGCCTGAAGGGGTGTACAGTCGCCACTCGATAGGCGTAGCAGTCTCTACGTAGGGGACGCCATCTAGGAGCGTGACACGACAGTCGCTTGTAGTGGGTGAGGCCGTAGCGTTATGCCCTGTCGTCTCAATGGTGAGGTCGTCGATCAGTAAGCCTGTAGCTCCAGCAGTCTGATGAGCTAGTACGAGCTGTATCTCTTGTCCGCGGAGGGGAGAGAGATCGCACTCTATCTTTTGCCAATTGTATGAGATCGGGGTCTTCGTCAGCAGAGGCTTAGCTCCCGACTCCCATGCCTTAGGATCTATTGGAGCCACGACCGATAGGATCGCCAGTGTGTCTAGTCTCTTAAATTGCTTGCTAAATGAGCGTGCATAGAGCGTGAGCTTTGTATCTGCTGTCTCAGCTTCAGGCACCTTGATGACAGGCGATATAAGCCAATTATTACTCTGCACTGGATACCCTATCAAGTTGGTGTACCCCTTAAATATAGTTGGATAAAAAGACCACGACAAGAGACAGTCCTCACCAGAGCGAGACATCGTCTTTGCTGACAATTGGTCTGCAGAGACGTTGAGACGCTTGAGTTCTGTAGCTAGCGAAGTCCATCCGACATAATCGCCATCTACATCGGCACGACTCCAACCTAGTAGACCGTCAGCCTCAAAGGACTCTTGGAGCGGTAGCTGTGTAGCCCCCTGATGCGCAGCTTTCACCTGTATTCGCTGTGATAGCGGAGTGCTGGCTCCATTTCGATTGACCGCGATCAGTGAGAGCTCCACCTCGCCAGCAGTCGCCCAGGTCAAAGCGAGACGAGGTTCGTGGGTCGTCGCATAGTCGGTACCATTGACCTGCCAGCGATACTCCGTGACAGGAGGCACAGAGCCCACGTATACCTGTATCTCTGAGGGAGTATTTGTTGTAATACCCCAGCTAGGTATATAGAGATCACGTACTACGGGTGCATCTTGTGACGAGAGACACTCTTTGCTCTTGTTGTATACCGCCTCTTCGCTGATATAGAGCATATCCTGCACCTCCGTATAGGTACCAGCTGCTGAGAGGAGTACAATCTTCGGGACAGTTGTTACGGGGATGCCTAGCGCATCTGCCATATGAGCATCAGATACTATGGGATAAGGTATCGTACCACCATTGGTCCAGTCCCCTTGCGTTGCGCTTCCTCGGCCCTCTATCTTATCTCGCGAAGCTCCAGTCGCCTCGACCCAGATGAAGTACAGCTCGTCGCTACCATCTGGGCCATACTTCTTCCAGAGTCGCTCTGCGGTGCCTCGCTTGTGTATTGTCCAGCAAGGGCCACAGTACGTACCCGAGAAGTCTATGACCACTTTCTTCCCTGCTCTAACGAGTGAGTCTATACTGACCCGCTCACCATAAATGGTCTCGGCGGTGTAGACAAGACTCTTGAGGGGCATCCACTCATCACCTATTCCTTGCCCCCTGGCAGGTAGTGCAGAGGTTAAATAGAGCGAGCTTAGCAAGAGTCCTAAGATAAGATGTAACGTATTTGTCTTTTTCATATAGCCGATAGTTGCATTATGTACGTATTAGGATAGCAAAGAGAAGATATGAGCAGGCTGATCTATCTGGTAAAGAGCTGTAGCTCTGCATTGAGATAGTTTCGCCCACATTCTTGACCTTGCATTGTATTTAGCGAGATATTCCCAAGAGAAATTGCTCCGGCAAAGATAAGTTTTATTTTCAATTCCTACAACAGACTGTAAAAGCTTCTGTAAAAAGACAAGAACGGCTCTAACCTCTAACTTCTAATCTCTAATTCAGTACCTTTGCAACGACTAACGGCGGGAGTGGGGCGTGAGCTGGCAGTCGGAGATTGCCCGTTAACCGCCCGCTTAGTACCCGTTTTAGCAACGTATAGCAACCTACTTATGACCTATTTACGTCGATATGACTTTACCATGGGACTACTGGCTCTCCTACTGATGATGCTCGCCATGCCGCTGAGCGGGCAAGCACACAAGCAAGCTCCACGGCAGGCGCAGAGCAAGTTCACAATCAATGGCTTCGTGCATGACGCGCAGAGTGGCGAGACGCTGATCGCCGCCAATGTGATGGAGCTCAACAGCCGCACAGGTGCCGTGACGAATGAATTCGGCCACTACTCGCTGACGCTCCCAGCGGGTGAGGTGCTCCTGCAGTTTTCCTACGTAGGCTATCAGAGCGATACGATACGTCTG
The DNA here is from genome assembly GCF_902489635.1 of uncultured Porphyromonas sp. Taxonomy (GTDB): domain Bacteria; phylum Bacteroidota; class Bacteroidia; order Bacteroidales; family Porphyromonadaceae; genus Porphyromonas. The sequence goes on from NZ_CABUAN010000021.1 coordinate 30,237, forward strand.
CAGCTCGCGTCCGACACGACACTCTCGGCTTCGCTCATCGAGGGTCAACTCCTCGGCGAGGTGGTCGTGGTGGGGAGTCCGAATCCCTCGGGCGTTGAGACGGCGACGATCGGCGCGCAACACATATCGGCGAGTGAGATCAAGCGACTACCCGCTTTCTTTGGCGAGCAGGATGTGATCAAGGCGTTGCAGCTACTACCTGGCGTGCAGAGCGGTTCGGAAGGGTCGTCGGGACTCTTCGTGCGTGGTGGCGACCCCGACCAAAACTTGATCCTTATGGACGGCATCTCGCTCTACAATCCGAATCACATGCTGGGAGCTTTCTCGACCTTCAACCCCGATGCGGTCAAATCGGTGACGCTGTACAAGGGTACCTTCCCCGCTCGTTACGGAGGTCGTCTCTCGTCAGTCGTGGATGTGCGTCTCAAGGATGGCGACATGCAGGAGTACCACGGCAATGTGAGCGTAGGACTGATCTCCTCGAAGATCAATGTGGAGGGTCCGATTGTTAAGGACCGCACTACCTTCAACTTCTCGGCACGGCGCACCTACCTAGACCTGCTGGCTGCGATAGCTCTGGCAATACGTAATCGCCAGGAGGGCGAGGATGGCGAGAAGATGAAGGGCGGATATGACTTTCACGATCTGAACCTGAAGGTGACGCACCGCTTCTCAGATAGAGACCAGCTGTACCTCTTCGGCTATTACGGCAACGACCGTGTCTGGACACGCTATACTAGTGGAGATGACAAGCAGCAGATGTCTTGGCTGTGGGGCAATGCGATGGGTTCGCTGCGGTGGAACCATATAATCAACGGTCAGCTCTTTCTCAACACCACCGCCTCCTATACGCAGTACCGCTCTAGGCTGCGCATGAAGATGCAGGAAGACAAGGATCAGCCACCCGTAGCGATGAACTACGACTCGGGTATCCGTGACTGGCTCCTGACGAGCGAACTGCATTACTCGCCAGTCGAGCAGCACCAGTTGCTCTTCGGTGCGAACTACACCTTCCACACCTTTCGCCCTGAGATGACGTCGATCAAGGTAAACGGCAAGGACCTCAACGACTTTAGTGGGACGGACTTCGATGTCTTTGGAAACAATCCTAAGATCTACGCCCACGAAGCCTCGCTCTACGCTGAGGATGAGATGAAGCTGGGGGATAAGTGGACCTTTAATGCGGGACTGCGCTACAGCTTCTACCATGTGCGGGGCAAGGGCTACCATAATGTGGAGCCTCGTGTGAGTGCTGCTTGGCGCATCACGCCTGCCCTAACGGCCAAGGTGGGCTACGCCCTGATGACGCAGCATGTGCACCTCCTGACGAACAATAGTCTGAGCCTGCCTACGGATCTGTGGGTACCCTCGACAGACCGCATCAAGCCAATGCACGTGCACCACTTTACGGCAGGGCTATTCCTCCATGTGCCTCAGTGGGGCGACTTCTCGGTAGAGGGCTACTACAAACCTCTGAGCAATGTGCTGGAGTACAAGGAGGGCTCCTTCTTTTATGGGGTCTCGACAAACTGGGAGCAGATGGTCGCCATGGGCCGTGGCACGGCTTACGGTCTGGAGCTGCTCTGGCAGCGTAAGGTGGGCAAGCTGACGGGCTGGGTAAGCTACGCCTGGGCGCGCACATGGCGCACCTTCGACCAGCCTGGTGAGGAGCTCAACTTCGGGCGTACCTTCCCCGCTAAGTATGACCGCATCCATGACTTTAAGATTACTGCGATGTATCAGCTGGGCAAGAGCTGGGACTTTGCCGCAACCTGGGTCTTTGCCTCGGGTCAGACAGGTACCATCGCGACGCACGAGTATGATGGCATGAGAGACCCACTGGCTCCATCGATGTATGGCGCGGCGGGGTCGCTCAAGCATGTGTCTGAGCGCAATAATTACCGCTTCAAGCCTTACCACCGACTGGATCTCAGCGTCACCTACACGAAGCATCATAAGCGGGGCAAGAGCTTGTGGAACCTAAGTGTCTACAACGTCTACAACAATATGAACCCCTTCATAGTTACGCCTGTGAGCCAGAAGACGGACGAACACACTTACCGCACCGTACTGCAGCAGGTGACGATCTTCCCAATCCTGCCAAACATCAGTTACACCTACTCCTTCTAACCTAAGACCACTATGAGACCTATACAATATATACAGTTGGCCAGCAGTGCACTACTCATCACGCTCCTCGCAGGCTGTCAGACGCTCATACCCCTCGACCTAGGCGACAACACACCTCGCATCGTCATCAATGCGGTCGCTACGGAGCAGCAAGGCATCGACATCTCGCTCTCCGAGAGTAAGCCAACGGGAGTTGCTTCGCCCAGTACGAATGTTTACTACCCCTACGACCACACCGACTGCCCCTATCGTATGACGCTCAGGGTCAACGATCAGCTCGTACCGCTCAGCGAGGTAGCGCAATACGCCCCGCAGACGGGCGACCGCATAGCTATCTCGGTGGAGAAGTCGGGGCTCAAGGCAGCTTCAGCCGTTACCACCGTACCCGCACAGCCTAAGATCGGTGCTGTAGAGGTCAAGACGCTGGACAAAGGTCGTCGTACCTCGAGGGTGAGCAACGCTTCAAACGTAGATCTTCAGAAAGGGCAGTACCTAGAGGTTCAAAACTACGAACTATCCATCCCACTCCAAGGCATCACGAAGGATAGCTACTACCGTATCATCGTAGAGCGGCAAGCAGTGATGCGAGGAGAGAGCATCCAACCGGAGGGCTACAGATGGTATCAGGAGCAGATGCAGGACCCAAGCCTAGCAAAGTTTAGCAGTGGCGACCTGATCTTCGAGTCTGCCAATGCCTATCCGATGAATCTGCTGGCTGGCTCTAACGTCTCGACGAGCGACTACACGCTCAGGACGACGCTCTCCTTTGCCACGCGGGTCTGCAATGCCGATGGCTCCACAGATGAGACGCAGACTACGAACGCTGTATCGGACTACGTCGCCCTGCGTGTCACCGTTTATGCAATCACGGGCGACCTCTATCACTACTGGCAGACGGTTACCTCAGACCGCTACAACAGTATGAGCGAGACGGGTCTCACTGAGCCTATCCTCATCTACAACAACATACACGATGGTCTTGGTATACTAGGTAGCATGGCTGCGACCCAGCGTCAAGACTTTAAGATCGTCACACACTAAGGCAGTGAAAGACTTATGACACAAGAGACTATGCAGATGCTCCCCGAGTGGGCTCCACAAGATGCGATCCTCCTCGCCTGGCCACACAGCCAGAGCGACTGGGCACCGATCCTACACGAGGTACAGCGCACCTACTGCGACATCATCGCACAGGTGATACGCTTCGAGCCGGTCGTGCTACTCGTGCCTGAAGATTCAGCGGAGTACGCCTCTCTACCATCGGAGCTACGTAAGCACTGCCTACTTGTTCCCTGCCCTACCAACGATACCTGGTGCCGTGACTACGGTCCGCTGGCTCTCCAGAGTCCCAGTGGCGCGCGTGGCATCGTAGACTTTAATTTCAACGCCTGGGGCGGTAAGTTTGGCGCAACGCTAGACAATCAAGTGGTGCGTCACCTCGTCGCTAATAAACTCTTTGCCCCAGAGGTCGCTTACTTAGACGCTTTGGACTTGACCTTCGAGGGAGGAGCCTTGGAGTGCAATGGCGAGGGCTTCCTCCTAACCACCAAGTCCTGCGTAGAGGACCCGCACCGCAACGCACACCTCTATGAAGCACCCCATATATATAAGGAGTTGCTAGCGCGTCTCGGCCTGACTGACTACTGCTCGCTCGAGGTCGCTCCCCTACCGGGCGACGACACCGATGGGCATATAGACACGATCGCACGCTTCGTCGACCCCGACACTATTATATATGTCTCTCCGAACGACCCCACGGCGCAGAGCTTTGCCGCTTTGACACTGCTAGAGCGTCAGCTTCAAGAGCTGGCTCATCAGCGCCCCAACTTGCGACTGATCGCTCTGCCCGACGTGGGCGACTACCCCTCACGCTATGAGACGGACTGCCTCATACCAGCCACCTATGCGAACTTCCTCCTCGTCAACGGCGCGCTCCTGCTCCCCATCTACGGGCGCAGCACCGACAGCGAGGCGCAGCGCATCCTCCAGCAAGCACTGCCTCACCTCGAGGTCGTGCCGATCGACTGCTCCATACTGGTCGAGCAGCACGGCAGCCTGCACTGCATCTCCATGCAGATACCGCAAGGCTTCCTCAACCCTTCACTCCTAGACACCATAACAAGATGAAAGTAGGTATCATACAGCAGCACAATGGTGCTGACCATGCAGACAATATCCATCGCCTCCAAGAGCGCATCCGCCAGCTAGCCCACGAAGGTGCCGAGCTGATTGTGCTACAGGAGCTACACAACGGACTGTACTTCTGCCAGACAGAAGATGTCGCACTCTTTGACCAAGCGGAGACGATACCCGGGCCCTCGACCGAAAGCTTCGGCGCCTTAGCGCGTGAACTGGGCGTCGTGATCGTCCTCTCACTCTTTGAGAAGCGTGCCACAGGCCTCTACCACAACACCGCCGTAGTGCTAGAGCGTGACGGCTCCATAGCGGGTCGCTACCGCAAGATGCACATCCCAGACGACCCCGCCTACTACGAGAAGTTTTACTTCACCCCTGGTGACCTAGGCTTCGAGCCGATCAACACATCCGTTGGTCGTCTCGGCATCCTCATCTGCTGGGATCAGTGGTACCCCGAGGCTGCACGGCTTATGGCACTCAAGGGTGCCGAGCTACTCATCTACCCGACCGCCATCGGCACCGCCGCCTACGATACACCCGAAGAGCAGCAGCGACAGATCGACGCGTGGCAACTGGTGCAGCGTGGTCATGCTGTCGCCAACAACCTCCCCATCATTGCGGTGAATCGTGTCGGCTACGAGCCTGACCCATCAGGCGTCACCGAGGGGATACAGTTTTGGGGTCACAGCTTCGTCACGGGCCAGCAAGGCGAGATGCTCTGCGATCTGAGTCAGACGGAGGAGGCAGGTGCCGTCGTAGAGCTTGATCTAGAGCGCACCGAGCTAGTCCGACGCTGGTGGCCTTACCTGCGTGATCGGCGCATAGACAGCTACGGAGAGATCACTCGTCGCTACATCGATTGATGCATTTGTGAAGGTCAAAAAGGCAAAAAGGTGATTTATTCCTCCGAAACTGCTAACTTTGCAGGCAATAGTTCATTCCACAGATAACTACATAAAACGAATTGATATAGTATGGCATTAAAAGAATCCGGGTCACAAGGCTCTCACCGCTCAGAGGAGATTGTGTCTCGTAGCGAGCAATTCATTGAGAAGTACAGCAAGACCATCATCTGGTGCGTGCTGGGCGTCATCGTGCTAGGTGTGGGCATCTGGCTCTACATAGACAAGGTAGTCAAGCCCCGTGGCGACAAGGCGGCTGAACAGCTATATGCCGCTGAGGAGCAGTTTATGGCAGGCGCTGATAGCGCTGCGCTCAACGCTCCCGCAGCTGGAGCTATGGGACTCCTAGAGATTGCAGACAAGTATAGTAGAACCGATGCTGGCAAGCTGGCTCACGCCTACGCTGGTATCATCTACTACGACGAGGGCAAGTACGAGGAGGCTATCCGCGAGCTCAAAGAGTTCAAGGCTAAGGAGAAGATGGTCGCTCCCTCTATCACGCGTCTCATCGGCGACTGCTACGTAGAGCTAGGCAAGTACGAAGAGGCTGCCAAGTACTTTATGGACGCTGCCAAGGCGGCTGACAATCCCGTCATCTCTCCCAGCTGTCTCATCAAGGCAGGTCATGTCTACGAGGAGCTAGGCAAGTATGACCAGGCTCTCAAGGCTTACAAAGAGATCCAGGAGAAGTACTACACAGCTCCTGAGTCCGAGAGCATCGAGGCTTCGATCATACGCGTAGAGGCCCAGCTTAAGAAGTAGATTTTTAGAGGTTAGAAGTTAGAGATTAGAGGTTAGAGATAACTAGTGGCTCTAGTGCTTCTAGTGGCTCTAGGGTCTAATCTCTAACTTCTAACTTCTAAAGTCTAACCTCTAATCTCTAACCTCTAATCTCTAAAACCCATGTCTTCACAACTCCACAGCCAGCAGACACCGGCTCACTACACGCTCCAGCACAGACGCACCGCAGACGTACGTCGCATCGCTGTCGTCTACTCGGAGTGGAATGCTGAGATCACGCACGCCCTTCGTAACGGAGCTGTCACGACACTCCTGGAGTGCGGACTAGAGCGTCAGCAGATCGAGACTTTCTCAGTGCCAGGTGCCTTCGAGCTTACCTATACGGCGACCCTACTCAGTGAAGCAACCCAGCCCTACGATGCTATCATCATCATCGGCTGCGTCATACGTGGCGAGACCTCGCACTACGACCTCATCTGCAACAGCGTCACCGAGGGAGCTACCGAGCTCAACCTACGTGGCAAGGCACCCGTCATCTTCGGGCTCGTCACCGTTGAGAACATCGAGCAGGCTCGTGCTCGCTCTGGTGGTGCCGTAGGCAACAAAGGCTCTGAGTGCGCCATCGCTGCGCTCCAGATGATCGACATCAGAGCTGCGATAGAAGGGTAACGCCCCGACATATATTACGACAAAGTCCCTAGTGCTATCTCTAGCGCTAGGGACTTTTATCATTTTAGAGCACATAGAGCCTCGCTCGTATCACGCTGTCTTCGTAGCATATACGAGTTCCAAAATTGGTTCCCCTCTTGGAACTTTTTAGTTCCAAGGGAGGAACTCTTTAGTTCCAACGGAGGAACTCTTTAGTTCCAACGGAGGAACTTTTTGGTTCCAGCGTTGGAACTTTTCGGTTCCTACGTAGGAACAAGCCACAAACTCTGGTCCCAATCTCCAACTTCTAAACTCTAATCTCTAACATCTAACCTCTACCCCCTATCTCTCCCCGCCGTTTTTCGTACCTTTGCACCAACTAATAAGGACACGACTCCACACACAAATGCAGGAAATACGAAATATCGCTATCATCGCTCACGTCGACCATGGTAAGACGACCCTTGTCGACAAAATGCTTCTCGCAGCCAAGCTCTTTAGAGAGGACAAAGCTGCAGAGGTCGACACCTTTCTAGACAACAACGACCTAGAGCGAGAGCGAGGCATCACGATCGTTTCGAAGAATGTCAGCATCACGTACAAAGGGGTCAAGATCAACGTCATCGACACCCCAGGACACGCCGACTTCGGTGGTGAAGTGGAGCGCGTGCTCAACATGGCCGACGGTTGCCTACTCCTAGTAGATGCCTTCGAAGGGCCAATGCCTCAGACCCGTTTCGTACTACAGAAAGCCCTCGCCATAGGGCTCAAGCCAATTGTCGTCATCAACAAGGTGGACAAGCCCAACTGCCGTCCCATGGAGGTGCAGGACATGGTCTTCGACCTGATGGCTTCGCTTGAGGCTACGGATGATCAGCTCGACTTCGTCACCCTCTTCGGTAGTGCCAAGCAGGGCTGGATGAGCCGCGACGTGGAGAAGCCGACGGAAGACATCACTCCCCTACTTGATGCAATCATATCCGAGATCCCCGCGCCACAACAGCTGGACGGCCCTCTGCAGATGCTCATCACCTCGCTGGACTACAGCTCCTACGTGGGACGTATCGCCGTGGGGCGCGTGCATCGTGGCTCCATACACAACGGCGACACCGTGCTCCTCTGCCACAAAGATCGTGAGCCGCATCGGGAGAAGGTCAAGGAGCTCTACACTTTTGAGGGTATTGGCAAGGCAAAAGCAGACTCCGTCTCCAGTGGCGACATTTGCGCCATCGTGGGCTTTGACCACTTTGAGATTGGCGACACGATCGCTGACCCGGAGCATGCGGAGGCACTAGATAGTATCTCGGTCGATGAGCCGACCATGTCGATGCTCTTTACGATCAATAACTCTCCCTTCTATGGTCGTGAGGGTAAGTTTGTCACCTCCCGCCATATCCATGAGCGTCTGATGCGTGAGCTGGACAAAAACCTCGCTCTGCGTGTCGAGACGACCGACCAAGCAGACTCGTGGAACGTCTTTGGCCGTGGCGTGCTGCACCTCTCCGTACTGATCGAGACGATGCGCCGTGAGGGGTACGAGCTACAGGTGGGTCAGCCCCAAGTCATTATCAAAGAGATCGATGGCGTAGAGTGCGAGCCTATCGAAGAGCTCACGATCAATCTCCCCGACGAGACCAGTAGCCGTATCATCGATATGGTCATACAGCGCAAGGGCGAGATGACCGCCATGGAGAGCAAAAACGGGCGTACGCACCTAGTCTTCAACATCCCATCGCGAGGCATCATCGGGCTCAACAACAGCGTCCTAACCGCTTCGGCTGGTGAGGCTGTTATGGCACACCGCTTCCTCGAGTTTGGTCCTTGGCGCGGCGACATCGAGCGTCGCAACAATGGTAGCATCATCGCGGGTGAGAGCGGTACCGCCTTTGCTTATGCGCTCAACAACCTCCAGAGCCGTGGACGCTTCTTCATCGCTCCCCAAGAGGAGGTCTACGCAGGTCAGGTGATCGGTGAGCATACGAAGGACAACGACCTGACGGTCAATGTCTGCAAGAGCAAGAAGCTCACCAACATGCGTGCTGCTGGTAGTGACGACAAGGTAGCACTCGCACCGCCCGTCATCTTCAGCCTAGAGGATGCACTAGAGTACATCAAGGCAGACGAATATGTAGAGGTCACGCCCAAGTCTATGCGTCTGCGCAAGATCCTGCTCAACGAGCTAGACCGCAAGCGCGCCAACAAAGCATAAACCCAATAATCACTTCATAAACACAACAAACTATGAAAAGAATCGCACTACTCCTCATCACCATGCTCACGCTTGGCTTTGCAGCGCAGGCTCAGTCTACCTTTAGTAAGGGGACGACGACTGCCAACCTCGGATTCGGTATCGGTGGCACCCTCATCAGCGGTGACTACAACGTCATTCTACCTCCGCTCTCTCTAGGGATCGACCACAGCGTGGTCAGTGGTCTCTTTGATGGCAACGGATCTATCGGTGTGGGTGGGTACTTTGCCACTGAGCTCTATCACATCAAGGGCTATGACAAGGGTCTCTGGAATCAGACAATAATCGGTCCGCGCGGATCTCTGCACTACCAGTTTGTAGATAGGCTCGACACCTACTTCAGCCTTGTGCTAGGTCTCAAACTCATCAGCTGGGACTATAAAGTAAATAGTCCTGTCGGCAAAATCAAGAGTAAGGACACCACGACAGATTTCGGTTGGGGTGCACACATCGGAGCTCGCTACTATCTCTCCGACCGCTGGGCTATCATGGGAGAGTTTGGCTATGGACTAACCTACCTCTCACTCGGTGCTACCTATCGCTTCTAAATCTTAGCGAAGACCTATAACACAATCAAAGCAGGAGACGGCTCACGGGCTGTCTCCTGCTTTTGCTTTTAGGAGGCTGTTGCAAAAGTCAACAGTCTCACAATCTTG
>NZ_CABUAN010000022.1 GCF_902489635.1 uncultured Porphyromonas sp.
TTAGAGGTATCGGAGTGAATCGGAACAATCGGAGGGATCGGAGCGATACGACCGCTTGCGGTCGGACGAATCATAGCCCCCAGTCGGAGGGGCTACGCCCCGAACGACTGGGGGTAGGAGTGCCATGTGAAGTAAGCGACCTCCCCATTGTGGGAGGTCGGACTGGAGCTGTAACTATAAGCTGCGTCTAGTCCGACCCACAAGGGGTCGATAAGCTGCTATCGTCTTGTCCCCGTGGGTCGTTCGGGGCTTTGCCCCTCCGACCCACGGCTATGATTCGTCGGACCTCTTGCGAGGTCCTATCCATCAGGGCGGATCGGAGGGTGGATTAGAGATTAGAGGTTAGAGCTTAGAAGTTAGAGGTTAGAGATCGGAGTCCCGATAGCTCCGATGGCTCTGATGGCTCCGATAGCCCCAATAGCTCTGATAGCTCTGATAGCTCTGATAGCTCCGATAGCTCCGATAGCTCTGATGGCTCCGATAGTCCCGATGGCTCCGATGGCTCCAGCCAACAGCCAACAGCTTTCTAACCTCTAATCTCTAACCTCTAAATTCGTACCTTTGTCCTCGTACTGAAGCTAGATAAGCCTCAGCCTACTCCACCCGATCCCATCAGATGAACCAAACGCCCCTTCCCGCACCGAAAAACCTCCTCCAGAGACTATGCGCTATGGTCAGAGGGAATAGACTAGTCCTAGAGAACTTTCTCTCTCTCGGACTAATCAACGTGCTGAACTCCTCTTTTCATCTGATCATCTACCCGATCCTGATTCATCGTGTCGGGGCCGAGGCGTACGGAGCCTATGTCTACGCTTTTTCGATCATCACCTACTTCACCACGCTGGTGACCTATGGTCTAGACATGATCGGCACCCGCTACTTAGCGCACTACGACAAGGAGCGCAACCTGGCGGGCAAGTCCGACATCACCTCGCTGATCCTCTCTAGTCGCCTCTACCTGCTCCTGCTCTCCTTCCTGCTCTTTCTGCCTATCGTGCTGTGGGTCGGAGCCTTGGCCTCTTACCGCACGCTCCTCTGGGCAAGCTTTCTCTCGGTCGTGGCCTGCGTCATCATGCCCAACTGGTACTTCATCGGCATCCAGCGCACACGCATCTACCTCTACATACAGATCGCCACCAAGGTGCTCCTAGCCGTCGCCATCATCCTCTGGGTACTCACGCCCCACGACATGGCGCGCTACGTCTTACTCGCCTCGGCGAGCAATATACTCTCTGCAGGGATCGCCTTCGGCTATATCCTATGGCGCGAAAAGCTTTCGCTCCGCCTCGCCTCACTGCGCAAATGCTTCGTCCTCCTACGGGAGGCTACCCCACTCTTCCTCTCCTATCTGGTGATGACGGTCAAGTCGGCAGGGCTCAACCTCGTCATTGGCTCGCTCTTTGGCATGACCTCCCTGACGGGCTACGACTTCTCGATGAAGATCGTCAGCGTCGTCATGTATATCACCAAGCAGCTCAATGTGGCACTCTTTCCCTCGGTCAGCACCAGCTATACGACAGAGCGCATACACAAGATACTGCGTGGCGAACTGCTGATGGGTATCGCCTGCATGGGGGCACTCATGCTGGCCGCCAAGCCGATCATCTGGATCATGGGCAATGGACCGATAGAGGATCTCATCCTACCCGTCTTCCTACTGATGACGACACTGATCCCTATATGGCTCATCTCGGGTTTCTTCATCGAGCTAGTCCTCACGGCCAATGGGCGCAATCGTGAGGTCTTCGTCAACCAACTCCTCTCGCTTGCGGTCATCGCGCTTGGAGCCTTGGTCGCTGTGCTACTGCATGTGAAGCTGATCGTCTTCGTCGTCATCATCATCCTGTCGGGGCTCATCGAGATCGCCTTCCTCTACGCCACCGGCCGCCGCCGCGCCCTCATCTAACCCACTTCGCTAAATGAAACATGAGGCTGTCACTCCACAAGGAGTAACAGCCTCACTAGCTCAACCAAGTAGTAGAGCCCCCCTCTTAATCTACTTAGTTAGCATTGACGTTGACACGCTGCGTGTCAAAGAGGTTCTCGACAGAGACCACCTCGATGGTCTCAGTGCAAGCACTCTTGTTCGAGAGGAAGGTGCACCTGAGTGTCCGGTCTGTCGGTAGCTTGGAGATGATGGTCGTGTAGCAGGGACGACCCACTGGACTCGAACCATCCTTGGCAAGACCAAAGGAGAACTTGCCCATACGGCCATCCTCCGTTGTTACATCTGGATAGAAATGCTCCGTAAAGAAGCGCAGGCGCATCGGTAGCTGTTGCGCTCTAAAGTCTTCTGGTAGGGTAATGACAAAAGAGAGTTTACCCTTCTGCCCATGGACGTTAGCCGTAACCGCATTGCTAACCGCAGACTGCCCATTGACCGCAAAGAGCTCGTAGCTGTAAGGCTCTCTCACCTCAACCCGGACGATGCGCATGAGGTCGGGGTCACCTGCTACTCCTACGATAATGTCGGAGATACGTCTTTCTCCAGGCTGAACGGGTTGGAGCGTTGCCGTGATGACTCCTGCTGGCGTGATACTGACCTGACTATCATCTGTTATGGCGGGGTAGTTGGTCTCATTGCGCACGGCAACGATCTGGAGCTTATCATTTTGAGCTGTGGCACTGCCCTCGGGGTAATAGTTTGCCTTAAAGGTGAGTGTACCCTCTCCATGTATCAAGATATAGTTGCTCGCCTCGACCTCTAGTCGTCCCTTACCGTCGGAGTACGAGGGGTAGGCTTGCAGCTCCTCAGAGAGTGCGAGGTTATTGACCGCTGGCCCTGCCAGCGCCTCGTCTAGTGAGGGAGCTCCAGCAGCTAGGGCATCATTGATGGTCACCTTGTACCAGTAGTTGCGGAGCAGGTCGTAACGCTCTAGACGGTTGGCACTCTTGACGAAGTCGAGCTTGTAATAAGAGTAGTCTGTAGCTCCATCATACTTAGCTCGTATGACAAGACAGGAGATAGGCTTTGCCACCTTGTTCCTTCGCTCGAAGCCGTAAATAGAAGCCCCACTTGTGTACCAGCCGAGGCCTGCATCTCCATTGTCTAGAAAGGTCTCTCTCGGCACGGTCGGGACTCGATCCTCTACGCTAAATGCCTCGTCAAGATTTGGCAACGCCGCACGCTTGAAGGGAGCCACGGTGCCACAGTTGTAGCTATTGCACAGTGTGTAAGAGACATCGGTGAGCTTTCCTGTGTGGCTCTCTAGCGTAAACTTGGCCATAGAGCGTAGGAGCTTGACCTCGCCTAGGTTGCTATTCTCCTGCACCTCATTATACTTACAGCGAGCCCACATCGGGATGCTCTTCTTCTGGCTGACCTCGGTCATAGTCACGAGGTCTGAGAGGAGCACATCGCTCTCCTTACGCCCTAGGTACTGCCTACCCGAGTCGCTACCACCATAGTTGCGGTTGGCCACAAAGTGAATGACGCAGGGTGAGCTCTGTGGTTTCAGTCGGGCGGTGAAGGTGTAATTGCCTTCGCCAGCCTTGGTTAGGTCGGTCGCAAGGGCGTAGTCTGCCATCAACCCCTCCTCGTTGAAGACGAGTAGCTCTAGCCGGTCGATCTTGTTTTCATCAATACCCTCTTGCATAGCGCGCATGGAGGCATAGTGCGGTACATCTACCGAGAGGGATACAGTGACCCGCTCTCCATCCTGATCTACAGGAGCTGTACGCTGCTCCTGCTGGCACGCAGACAGTGCCATAAAGGCTAACAGCAGGAGGGAGTATAGAAATATCTTCGTTCTAGTCATAACTCTCTATCGGTCTAATCTGTATGGTACATGTGACTGAATCGTCGGATCCTTGACATCGCGTATACAACGGGTGAAAGCTTGTGTGGAAGAGCCTTCGGCACCAGGGGTTGGGTTGGTCATCTCTGTAGCTCCATTCCCGTTTCGAGCGTCCCAGTAGTAGTTTCCAGTCATAATAGACTTGACAGCACTATTGGGGTCGTTCTGTAGCTGATCTATCACTCTGATCTCAGCCTCTGTCGGCAGTCGCCAGTCATTGAGGGTTACCTCCTGGCCATTGACTATACGCGTCTCTGTATAGGCCGCACAGTCGTACAGAGCGGTCTTCTTATAGGCTCCTATCTTGCTAGTCTCACTCCACCTCCCATTGCTATAATTCCAACCATACTCTAGGTAAGACCAACGGTCTGTGGCTCCAAGCTGAGAGGCTAGCTCAAAGCTGGGAGAAACCATCCGAGCGGTCTCAGCATCACGCTTCGTGGTAAGCTTAGAGATCTTCTCTCCATTGTTTAGCTCCCAACGCTCAACAATAGTTCCCCAAAAACCTGTATTTCCTACGAACCACTTTCCTGGCCAAAAGTCTGTCGTCTCCCTCGGCGGGAAACCTAGGATCATACCTTCGGGTGGGTTCTGTACAGTGATACGGTAGATGGCTTTGTTGTTCAGTCCGTCATGCGCCAAGGTTCCGTCGGGTCTGAGCGAAGACTTCACACCAATCGTATTGATGATAAAGAGCGAGGGGTACTGATAGACGGTCACCTCCTTGTCTAGCTCTGCGATGCCGTTGCTGACCTTAAAGCGGATCTTCTTGGGTACATTGTTGACTGGTAGCTTGGACACGATCCTGATCTGATTGCCCACCATAGTAACCGTCGGGTACTGATCACTGGAGGAGGGGATATTGTCTGTTGTCGCCACTCCCGTAGCACCATTGACATAGCTGAAGCTAGCCTCTACGATCCGAGCCGTAATAGGCTTCTTGGAGGTTTGATAAGTGATCGTGTACGTCTCGATGTTGTAGATATGCACCTCTCTTTCAGACACCTCTAGATAGTTAGCTGCTGGGAGGTCATACTGATCATCGCACAGAGCCCAGGGGAGGATAGAGAGCGTGCCAGTGATCGCCACAGGCTCTTCGGGAGTTGTGGAGCCCAGCTTATGGATACCGAGCTTCAGGTCGTAGAGCTTATTGGCCGTAAAGTGCGGCTCCGCAGGCGTCAGGGCTACGCGATAGTAGTTGTTGACAACTGTCGTCTCGCCCGCCTTCTTGAGTGGCACGGTGAGGAGGTAGTAAGGGGCCTCGTCGTTGCTGTTCCACTTATTATAATAGGAGTAGAAGTGCTGTGGCTGCTGATCCTGAGTAGCTCGGTAGGCGTAGTCAATAGCGGAGACGCCTGTAGCTGACTCCTCAGCCATAAGGTAGCCACGATCTGTGGCTCCGACGAACTTGACCTGTATCTCGCCACCTAGCTCATATCCTGTGATCTGGACGGTAGGCGTGATACGTAGCTTGCTGGCTACACGACGTAGCTTAACGGCTCCGAGCTGCTTGCCCTCAGGGGTCTTTAGGTTAATCTGCTTGGAGGTCTTACCCTGCATGACAAACTTAGCGTTAGGCAGCTCAGCAACCGACTCGGTGACTACAATCTTCGCTAGTTCGCTCTCTTGTTGTGGTGCCGTGAAGCTCATATTGGTCACGACATAAACATTGTACATAGAGCTACCGTCGAAGCCTTGTTGCTGAGCCTCTGGGATCGGTATGCTGTAGTTGCCATCGGCAGCGGGTGCTGGTGAGACTGACCAGTAGAGCGTTCCTCCCTTGTAAAAGAGGATCTGGAGACGCTCGATCTTGTTCTCATTGAGCGCATCGGCCCCTGCCTCTGTAGCACGTAGTGAGCGGATCTCCTGCACGGCTAGTCGTAGGGATAGCTGCGCTGAGGAGGCGTCGTCATCAGGACATGCCACGGGTCTCTCCGCTATACATCCTGATACCATCAGCAGTATCAAGGCATACCCGACCAAACGGGTGGATATATCTATAAGTCTATTCATAATCTATGATGCTTCTAATGGTTTGCTAAGCATGCTTCTGACAGATCTTGATACCCTCCGCAGGCATCCCTGCCCCTGCTAGGTCTAGATACTCCGAGGTAAAGAGTAGTTGCGTGCAGCGCTGGTTAACGCCTGCGGGCTTCGTAGCGATCACCCGAATGGTGTACTCGGTAGTGCCATCGGCTAGACCCTCTCGTACGGCGCCCCCCGTGATGTCAAAGCGGAAGTCGAGCGCATTGGTCAGTGTGGCGCGCCACTTAGAGGGGTCGCTGCTGGAGCTTATCTTGACCTTGAACTCAGCAGCCTCCGTATCGGTCACGTAGTAAGTTGCTGTAGGATCGGGAGAGAGGCTCACGATCTTAGGCACCTCGAGCTTCTTCTCACTCGCCTCTACATCCCAGGGCAAGACTTCCGTCTTCAGCAGTAATGCGTTGTGCACTCCAATCTTAGTGATCGTACCTGTCAGCTGGTAGTGGCAGTTGCGATGCAGTGCGTAGTGATGGTCGGAGTCACTCGTCGCATCATTGACATAGGCCGTATAAGTCGTAGGGACTCCATTGTATAGAGCCTCGATGGTCAGTATAGGCGCATGACCTGCCGTATCGCTATCGAGACTCTCGTAGGTGTAGAGCGTCTTGTCAGCGATGTAAGAGGTAGCTTCTGCGTTGTTGACTAGCGTAGCTTCCTCAGCTTTGCTGTAGATCCATGTAGCCCCCAAGCTATAAGGATTTGGTGTCAAGAGCATACTGGTCTTAGGCAAGCGGCTGATCGACACGCTACGGATGATGATTTCGTCATCGGTCGCCGTCTCTTGCTTCAAGTCAAGCGTGATCTTAGCTCTTGTCTTAATCAAGTTGATCTCGGCCTTGACGTTTTGATCCTTAAGGAGAGTCGCCGTACCCTGACCTATCATAACTATCGGCTTGGACTCCGTCGCACTGCTGGGGTCCTTATCAGGGATAGCCATGCTGAGCAGGTCACGCTTGAAGACAATCTTGTTCAGAGCGTCGCTCATAGCCGGGCTCTCATTGGCAATGACGTAGATCTCCTTCTCTCCTTCGTGAGCCTTCACGCGTAGCCAGTCGCTGAGATCGGTCGGAGTGCTAAAGCTCTGCTGTGCATCTAGAGCTCCTCCCGCCTTATTGAAGACTAGGATACGGATCGTCTGCACGGGCAAGTCCTCTACGAGGAGCTGCCCCCCGCGCAGGGTCATCGCCGGGACAGAGAGCTGTACGGTGGCAGGCTCTAAAGTCTCTCTCAGCTCACTGCGCTTACATCCTGAGAGCACTGTCAAGAGGAGTGCCGATAGTGCGAGCAGCGTTGTAAGTATAGGTCTATATGGTTTCATGGGATTTCAAGCTTTGCATGTGAATGAGACTTTAGTAGATGACAAACTGATGTACGACATTCCACGGGGTCACAACGACCTGCACGGATATATCTCCAGATCGCATGTCGATGAGTACGTTGAGCATCTTGCCTATCTCGGGTAGTATGAGCGTGCCTCGTGAGTCCTTGGTAAAGCTCTCTAAGCAGTTGTCGCCAACGTAGAAGTCTAGCTGGAATGGATTGCTCCCGATAGGCGGATAGACCCTAAAGGGTGCTATTCGGTAGTCGCCCGTAGAGCCATCGAGAGAGCCCGTCAGACGGTAGGTCGTGGGGTTACCATCGTATGTATCAACTATAGCGTAGTTGTCTAGGGACTTGCCGAAGAGGATCCGTGCTGCAGCGTAGTCTGTCGGGTCAAAAGCTTGTCGCTTATAACCCTGGCGACCGAGCCACTGCTCATAGCCTAGGACTGTCACATTGACCTGACAGGTGCGTCGGTAAATGTCTATTGTAGCAGGCTTGCCTAGCTCGAGCTTGCCGTAGACTTGCTGTCGGTCTAGTCGGCCGGAAAATAGGTCTGTAGGATACTGCCCAAAGCCATCTGTACGCTGTAGTGGCATCTGGACATCCTCGATACGCTGTACGGACTCTAGACGAGCCATATCAGCAGTTGTTACATTACCCCAAGCGACGAAAGTGAGCGACTTAGGGCCGTAATGCTCGATGTGGATAGGCTTGCGCGACTTGATCTCCTGAGCGTTGAGGAGGATCTTGTCCAGGCGCTTGCCGCTCTCGTCAAACGTGAAGAGTATCACGTTCTCTACATCCCCATCAGAGGTTATATCCTGGTTGGAGATATCTACAGCCCGTACGGTCAGCTCGAATGGTTGAGGACAATCCTCTAGATCCTCTGCGATACAGCCAGACAAGAGGGCTATCATCGACACTATCCACGCCGTGGTCGCTGTCTTATTGATCCATCTCTGTACGATATTCATATTAGTGTCTCAATGGGGTGCTTAAAGTGAAGAGTAACAAGTGGAGAGCCTGCCGTCAAACATTAGGGATCGTATGTTGACTATGAAGGATGTGTGATCTTGCGCTTGGCGCAGACTCTCCGACAGGATAGAGACGGCTCTAGAGCCACCACACTAGTCGGTGGCTCTAAAGCTATCTGTGAGAGCGTGGTCTACCAGACGACGTTTTGCTTGACGATGACCCAAGGTACTACTGTACACTTGACGTCTAGGTTGGCTGTATCAGCGGTTGGATCCTCAGGTGAGTTTGTACCAGGGCCAGTGATCGTGAGCGCGATCTCGTACTTGTTATTGCGCTCGATAGCGTTCTTGGCCGTATGACCGCCGTCGTAGGTGTAGCCGTCCTTTGTCCAGTTGACAAAGACTGGATAGAAGGTCGAGTGATCTGTCTTAGATACGATCCAGCCAGCCTCTACTGCCTGCTGAGCCTGATCGTCTGTTAGTGCAGTACCATCAGCCTGTGTGAGCTCGCCCTTGAGGCAGAGGATGGTGGGGTGCTCTCCAGAGTTGTTCTCTAGCACGTAGAAGCCCTTGCCCGTCATAGTAGCTCCGACCTCAGTGATATCCATCTTGAGCTCTGCCATCTCATTGTAGTTAGCCGCTGCTGGGGTATAAGCGTTAGGCTGCGTGCCAAAGTGCTCCTCGCCATAGAGGTAGTTAAGATCAGCGTTGGCGAGAGGCTCGCCGAAGACATTGGACTGAGCCTTAGCGATGAGAGCCATGAGCGCGCCCTTGTCAAACTTGACACTGTAGAGAGCTGCGTAAGACTCGGCAAAGGCCACCGTGACGCTCGTCAGAGACATACCAGCGTGGATGTGCTTGAGCTCGATAGGCTTATCTATAGAGAGACGGTTGCCGTCACCAGCTGCGTAGCCGTAGTAGTTATTGCCCTTCTGGAGGGTGACAGATACAGGCTCTGCGGTGAGCATGAAGGTACCCTTGGTGGGGTCCTGGTCATCTGCAGAGAGTGTGTGCGTGAGTGCCTTGACCTTAGCTAGAGAGAGTCCCTTGAGATTCTTGTTAGCATAGTTAGCTACGACGACCAGTGTCTTAGCACCAGCTGTCGTCTGGATCTTGGTGACCTCGAGAGAGCTAGCAACGTCAGCCTCCTTGTAGGCGACCTGTGCATCTCCCTGATAGACCATGACGGCCAGCTTCTGGACTTGCTTGTCTGCATTGCCTGCGCCATCCTCATAAGCTCTGAGGTCGGCCGACTTAACTGCGACGCTGATCGTAGCGTCTGTCTCGGACTGTGGTTCGTCCTGATTCTTGTTGCACGCCGTGAAGGCGAGTGTGAGAGCCACGAGGCTCAGTAGGAAAAGCTTACTTTTCATAATAGTTGATCTGATTAGTGGTGAATATTTAGTTTGATTATCTGCTTAGAAGTTGTCCTGCATGTAGTGTAGGAACTCATCGAGGTTGTACTGAGCATCGGGCAGACCGAGCTGTGCAGCCTTGGTTAGGTAGGTACGAGCGTCGTCGTACTGCCCATTGTAGGCATAGGCGATACCCAGGATGGTGTAGAGCTTCGTATTCTTCTTATAGCGCTCTAGTAACTTGACGGCCTGCGCATAGCGACCCGCCTCAAAGTCCATGATCGCCGCATTGGTCGCTGGCTCGACAGCATTGGGAAAAGCGTCTGCAGCGATCGCCCAGGTCTCGTACCGCTCGGCACTGCCGGCTGGGTAACTATTAGCCACCAGATTGACCTCGGCTAGGCTGAGATGCGTCGGATGCGTCTTGATCACCTCCTTCGCCTCGGCTAGATCAAAGCCCTTGACCACAAAGGAGAAGGTGATGACCGTGCGACGTAGGGGCGGGTAGTAAGTCTGTAGCAGGTGAGCGTAAGTCTTGCCCTTGTCTATAGCGCGGAGAGCCTCGGTGCGTTTGTCGGCAGGAGTGTCTTGGATGATCTGTAGTATCTGCTCCTTATAGTCTACGCTGCTCTCCTCGATGGCGGCTCGTAGTCCGTCCCAGTCGGCACCCATAGCCTGAGAAGTGTAGTGCCCCTTGAAGCGTGGATAGGTGCGTACGAGGTAAGCAGCAATGCTCTCGACACGACCCTCTGAGAGTCTCTGGTTGAGATCTGCATGACCCTCTGGGGAAGCGTATCCAGTCAATGAGAGGGCATCGACGGTCAGCGCACTATTGGTCGTCAGCTCCTGCACCTTATCGTTGATACGCTTGATCTCAGAGCGGTTATTACCGAGATTCAGATTAAGGTTCGTCTTATTGACTGGGAAGGTGATCATCGCCGTGAGGCTCTCCTCACGACGCTTGGTCTCCTCGCCCTCAGGTACGAGCATCGCATAGCGGTAAGTGGGCTGATAGAGCGGAGCTAGCGCATGCGGTGTCAGCATGGTGGTGTAGTCGCCTAGGTCGCAGCCGGCGCAGCCGTAGCCCTTAGCGTCAAAGAGTAGTGAGGCGTCCTTCATCCATAGTGCAAAGGGTACCTCGGCCGTGTAGTGGTAGTGTTGCTCACCACTTTTGCTGCGAACTATATCGACCTCCTCGCCCGTGCGACGTAGCATGATAGCCCGCGTACGACCTGAGATAGAGATCGCTGGCAGGTCAAGCTGGTCAGAGCCATCGTTGGCCCGTAGCGTCGGCACTACCTTTAGCACCGTATTGCTCTTCAGTCGCTGCATCTGGGTAAGGTCTAGATCAAAGTCGATGACCGCCTTAGCCCCTTGTCTCGTTGCGACCGTCTGAGAGCTGACTCTGAGCCCTTCTAGTGGATTAGGAGCCTCCTGAGCTACACCCTCTGTCGAGAGCCAGAGCATCGCCAGAGCAACTAGAGCGAGCGTCGTGAGATGTAATATAGTGTGTTTCATATCTTCTGCTGCTTTTGGTGGAGTTGTACGATTAGAAGAGGTAAATGAGTGAGAGGGTCGCTTTCGTCGGGCCTAGGTAGTTCTTCTGCTCCTTGGCGACGACCTTGCCGCAGTGCTCACAGTTGTACCGCGTGTAGTCAAAGAGTATGTAGCCCGCACTGATCGAGGCCTCCAGGTTCCAGTGCTTACCGAGCACCCACTCATATCCATAGGTGATGCCGGCACCATAGCCCCACCCCTGGAGACGATAGTCTTTGAGATTCTTCAGACGACCAATGGGGATGTCGAGCCTATTGACATTGTAAAAACCGACCAGCCCGTGTAGACCGAAGAAGTGCCCGTTGAACGCCTCACAGAGGTAGTAACGCGCCTCGGGTAGGACGGAGAAGTGCAGCCACTTCATCCCCGTCTCCTTATTGATCGGATTGATGAAGTTGTACCCTCCCGATAGGTCTATGGTCCAGCGCGGTGCGACCCGAACCTCGACACCTAGATTGGGTGTAGCAGTCCCCCAGTAGAGGAGATTGGTCTTGATCCCTACATCCTGCGCCGTACACCATGTTGTAATGGCAAGCAGGGAGAGAAGGAGGGAGAGAAGTCTATTTTTCATACGATTTGCAATTACGGGTTCGTAACTAATCCTGAGCAGAGAGGCAGCTCATCGACCTAATGTTCATCTCGTGAACATGGTCGGGAGTCTATCCCTCTTGTTTCTGTTGCAAAGATAGACCTCGAAATCGCTAAATCTCTTATCATTTGCGGACAAAAACTTATCAAAATCGGACAAGATTACATACCACCACTTATCAAAATCGGACATGACAAGTAGCATAACACGCTAGTGCATAGACGCTTGCAGGTGATAAGTAAGAAAACAAGGACAAGATCTCACCCCCACCCCATCTCTCGATGAAATCTCGAATTCAAGTAGCAATTGCGACCGTGACTATAGTGCAAAGCCTTCGCTTCCCCCAGCCCCTCATTTTGCAGCTTCAGCTAACTATCAGTGCATCAGCTTAAAACTTTAGTTTCATACGGAAGAAACTTGAGTTTCATAGGTAAGAAACTTGAGTTTCATAAGTGAGAAACTTGAGTTTCATAGGTAGGAAACTAGAGTTTCATCGGAGGGAACTAAAATTTCATCGGAGGAAACTGGAGTTTGCCGAGGAGGAGGCTCACAGGCTATAGGCAAGGACAAAAAAAAAAGAGGAAGCCGCTGTGAGTAGTCAGCAACCTCCTGCGATGAGACTTTTGCAACAGTCTCGTAATGATATCGTGCCGTGTAGCAAGCCACACGGCAGTAGTTGTCTTGTGCTAATTCGAGGGTTTAGTCTTGAGTCGTCAAGATGTTTTTCTGATCCCTATACTTAGAGGGCGAGATCTCACAGACGCTCTTGAAGGCTCGAGAAAAATTGGAGTAGGTATCGAAGCCACTCTGGTAGGCAACATCTGTGAGACTCATCTCCGCGTCTGCGTCCATCAGCTCGCACGCCTTACGTATCTTGAGCCGTAGTATATAAGCCGAGGAAGCGTAGCCCGTGAGAGCCTTTAGCTTGCGGTGCAACTGGCGACTACTCATGTAGAAAGTGGCAGCGATCTCCTCGACGTTGGGAGTCTTATTTTGGCTGATCTGCTGATCTACTAGCGCAGACAGCTTCGTCAAGAAGGCAATATCGGCCTCCTCGAGTTTATTTGTTTCGGGCTCGTCGGGTTCTTGCCCCTTGATGACTATCTGAGCAAACTTCTGGCGTAGCGTCTTGCGACTATCGAGGAGCCGCTCGACCATCATGCGCAGCTCGGTCGTGTTAAAGGGCTTGGTAAGATAAGCGTCAGCTCCTGCCTCTATACCCTTGATGCGCTCCTCCTCAGAGACTTTTGCCGTGACGATGATGATCGGTATGTGATTGACGATCTCATTACTACGTATCTGTCGGCATAGCTCTAGCCCATTGACGCCAGGCATCATCAGATCAGTGATGATGAGGTCAGGCACGAGCTCCACGGCTTTTCTAAAGCCTTCCTCGCCATCGGTCGCATAGGAGACACTAAAGTGACCCTCAAACTGCGACCCGATGTAATGGGCTATGTCGTGATTGTCCTCGATGACGAGCAGGCGGCAAGACTCGTCCTGCTCACACTCGCTATCCTGCAGGTCAGCCTCTAATTGTGGCAAAACGGGCGTATTCGTAGCAACCGACAGAGTCTGCTGTGGAGCAGCTTGATCATTGATGATCGGCACGATGATGTGAAAGGTGGTTCCCTCGCCCAGCTTGCTCTCGATGGAGATCTGTCCCTTAGACGCCTGAACGATCTGCTTGACCAGAGCCAGGCCTATGCCTGTGCCAATGTGCTTGGCGTCGCTCTCAGCTTGATAAAACGGGTCGAAGGCATGCTCTACCGTCTCTCGATCCATACCATGGCCCGTATCGGATAGATCGATGTATACCGAGTCGTCGGCACGCCACAGGGTGATGCTTATCTTGCCTTGAGGTGGGGTGAACTTAAAGGCGTTGGAGAGCAGGTTGTTGAAGACCTTATTGACATAGTCAGGCACGAAGCTCATCTCTACCTGATCCTGAGGCTGGTAGGTCAGCTCTATGTCTCGACTAGAGGCATAGTCACGATAAGAGTCGACGATCATGGCGATATGGGCCGTGACATTGCCCCGACAAGTGCGCGGATCGCCGACAGACGACTTGATCTTGGAGATGTCTAGTAGCTGATTGATGAGCGTGAGCAGGCCCTGCCCCTGCCGCTCGATGCTCTTGGCGCGCTCTCTGATCTGCTCCGACTCCTCCTGCTGAAGCTCTTGACTCAAGCCTAGGATAAGGGTCAGAGGAGTGCGAAACTCGTGGGTGATATTGGTAAAGAAGGTCTCCCGCATCGAGGACATCTTCTTGAGCTCCTTATGGTTGCGACGCTGTATGCGCTGAATGTAGAGGTAGAAGCTAAAGAAGCCCAGCAGGAGCAGTGCGATGACCGCAAAGGTGACGTTCTCTATACGTCGCTCTGCACGCTCATGCTCGAGCGTGATTTTCGCTTTATTCATCCTCCTATTTTGGATGTTTCGCTCTATGGTCAGGCTCGTGTTTTGCATCCTATTGAACTTGTCCATATCTAGAGAGCTCTGCTTCATCTCCGTAGCCTGCTCATAGTACGTCAGTGCTGCTTGCCAGTCACCGTGACGCTTATAGTACTTGTAGTACAGGGTGTAGATATCAGCCAGATGCTCCTTGTCCTGGATCTGCTCGGCTTTGCTCCGCGCCAGACTGAGGTATTGCAACATCTGCGCATCGTCTCGCATAGCACTGTGCACGCTAGCTAGTGCTACCAGCAGGTTCAGCTTGTGCCACTCATCTTTAGAGTCCTGCATCAATTGGTAACCAGCCTCATACTCCCTAGCAGCCTCGTCATACTGTTGCGCCTGCTCATAGAGAGAGCCAAAGGAAGAGTGACACAGAGCGATACCTAACGTACTTCCAGCCTTCTGATTGGCCTCCATAGAGTACCTATAGTACACCCACGCCGAGTCTATCTCACCACGATGCTCGAAGATAGAGCCCAGATTGGCATAGTTGATCGCCACGCCCACCATACTGCCCAGCCGCTGCTCCACGACGAGAGCTTTGCGCAGAGCACTATCGGCACGCTCATAGTTGCCCAGCGTTAGGTAGATATTGCCCAGGCCATTGAGAGACTTAGCCTGGTTTTTGATCGCCACAAAAGAGGTGTCCGTAGTAACCTTGCACAGACTCCACGCCTGGTAGTGATATTCCTGAGCAATGTCCAGGATGCCCATACGCCGGTAGTCCGTACCTACATTATTGAGTGCCTGCACCCACTCCAGCGTATCCTGTATAGCCTCCGCCTGCTTCAAGCCCTCACTATGCGTAGTCAACGCCTCGTCAAAAGCACTCTCACTGCGCTGTGCATCGCCCAAGACTCGCAGCGCGACAATGCTCCCGAGCAGGTCCCCCTCACGCTCCAAGCGTGCCTGCAGACGAGTCAGCGAGTCGATGCCCCGAGCCGTCCGCACCAGACTATCGGCAGCCTTACGCTCAGCAGCGGTAAACGTAACAGCCTCTCTCTGCTGGCAAGATGAGGCGAGCAGACAGATAGCCACAATGAGAGAGGACAGTACGCCCAGAGGCACTCTTCTTATCTGCATACTATGTAGGAGGGGGGCATATAGTCTCATCTTGACAACTTATAAGTTCTGTGATTAGCCCAAGGACCATCTGCATACAAAGGTAAATAAAAAGGTATATACAGCAACACACCACCCCTCCCCCCAGGACTGACGAATTATATTCGCTCTTTCAGGAGCGACACATAAGGACAAGCGTGGAATAGATGAGCTCATTATATTATAATGTGTCGGCCCTAACCTCTAATCTCTCCCCCTCCGATTTCTCCGATCCCTAATTTCTAATCTCTAACTTCTAACCACTAACCACTAATCTCCATTTACATATCTTTACGGGGAAATTCGTCCGATTCCCTCCTTTCTCGAATATCCACGTGGGAAATCTCAAATCTCCACGTGGATATTTTTTATTTTCCACGTGGGCGTGATTCATTTCCTCCGAAGTTTCATTTCATTCCTCCGAGGAATTTTTTATTTCCTACCTGGGAAATAAAAATTCTCCACGTGGATATTTCGAAATCTCCACGTGGAAATCACTTTTCCTCGACGCAGTGCCGTTTCGATGTGTATCCGGATCTAAATTATTGTAGCGAGCTGACGTTAGGTTTCCTCAGTCAGGGCTGACGCATTATAATCGCTCTTTTAGGAGCTACACATGAGCGACAAACGAGGGATAGAGAAGTTTATATAATGTGTCCGCCCTGCCCATATCCCTACTCCACCGCCCCTCACGAGTAGCGACGTGTAGGCTCGTGTCTTCCCTCCCCCAGCACCTCAAAATGGGAGTGAGGAATGAGGAGTGATGAGTGAGCCACTAAACATAAAGACAGCCTCCACAAGCGTCTCCGCTCATGGGGGCTGTCATCGTGTTCGTGCTGACATCTTATTCGGGCTAATATCCTGTTAGTAGTGCCAGCAAATCACTCTCCAGAAGCGCCACAGTCAGCACCTACGCCGTCAATTCACGCACCCCGTGCGGGGTGCGACTCCGCAAGACCATCATCGCCATGCACATCGTCGAGTTTCAATTCACGCACCCCGTGCGGGGTGCGACACTCTCAGAATATTGTAGTTATCTCGTATTGCGGTTTCAATTCACGCACCCCGTGTGGGGTGCGACTTATTCACTCATTGAAGATCTATAAGTTATGCCGTTTCAATTCACGCACCCCGTGCGGGGTGCGACATTCACGCACCCGCGATGGGTGCGACCCTGTCACAGTTTCAATTCACGCACCCCGTGCGGGGTGCGACCAATTGCTTTCATAGCTCCTTGAAATATGGTGATGTTTCAATTCACGCACCCCGTGCGGGGTGCGACATTAGAGAGGTAACTCACCCCGATGGGTCTTGGCGGTTTCAATTCACGCACCCCGTGCGGGGTGCGACGCAACATGGCAAAACCAGCGATCGACGTAGCGCTGTTTCAATTCACGCACCCCGTGCGGGGTGCGACTTAACAATCCAACAAGTACTAACCAATGGACAAGTTTCAATTCACGCACCCCGTGCGGGGTGCGACTTAGCAATGCAGCTTCGCTAGAGATTAGAGGTTAGTTTCAATTCACGCACCCCGTGCGGGGTGCGACTCTCTAACCTCTAATCTCTAATGCCATGACCATCGTTTCAATTCACGCACCCCGTGCGGGGTGCGACAGGACGTGAGATACACAGCAGACAGAGACAAGGGGTTTCAATTCACGCACCCCGTGCGGGGTGCGACTCGATACATGACAAAGATCAGCACGATCATTCTGTTTCAATTCACGCACCCCGTGCGGGGTGCGACAGCACGACTCCTAAGACTCATTCACTAACTACTCGTTTCAATTCACGCACCCCGTGCGGGGTGCGACAAGGAGTGTGTCAAAGCTGGAGTTTGGGAAGTATGTTTCAATTCACGCACCCCGTGCGGGGTGCGACTACCCCGACAAGGTCACCCCCGACGGACACATCGAGTTTCAATTCACGCACCCCGTGCGGGGTGCGACTCATCAACCTATCCAACACCACCAAACGCAATGGTTTCAATTCACGCACCCCGTGCGGGGTGCGACCTGGCTAGAGAGCTACCTCTACTTCAGCAAGCCGTTTCAATTCACGCACCCCGTGCGGGGTGCGACCGGAGGGCTTCAACAAGTCTCCGAGGACGATCTAGTTTCAATTCACGCACCCCGTGCGGGGTGCGACACCGACCTCCCCCGCAAATCGCATAGGGTCTTAGTTTCAATTCACGCACCCCGTGCGGGGTGCGACTTATGCGCATTTGGTCTTAACAAGGAGAACGGTATGTTTCAATTCACGCACCCCGTGCGGGGTGCGACCTCTCGAGATCACAATCACCGTAGACGGCTTCGTGTTTCAATTCACGCACCCCGTGCGGGGTGCGACCATATAACCTCGACAATCGTCCAGCTCAGACACAGTTTCAATTCACGCACCCCGTGCGGGGTGCGACTTGATCACCTTGCGCCTGCCGTCCATACCGACCTCGTTTCAATTCACGCACCCCGTGCGGGGTGCGACGCACCCGCCCCACACGACTAGTCAGAGCGAAGCGTTTCAATTCACGCACCCCGTGCGGGGTGCGACACTCATAGCGTGTCGTGTTGTTGGTTGTTGGTTAGTTTCAATTCACGCACCCCGTGCGGGGTGCGACTATATCGCCTGAGGCCAAAGAGGCCCGTATATCTGGTTTCAATTCACGCACCCCGTGCGGGGTGCGACCTGCGATTTTGCCCGTTTATGATAGTAAGCGTGGCGTTTCAATTCACGCACCCCGTGCGGGGTGCGACGTAACAGATTCAAGAGAACCATCTGGTGCTATTAGTTTCAATTCACGCACCCCGTGCGGGGTGCGACTTCGCGCCACATCTCTGGCACAAGCTTCTTAAGGTGTTTCAATTCACGCACCCCGTGCGGGGTGCGACCCACCAACATTAGACGGACGCGGGCGGACAAAATGTTTCAATTCATGCACCCCGTGCGGGGTGCGACCTTGCGAAGTCGTTTAAGCCAGCGCTGATAATGGTTTCAATTCACGCACCCCGTGCGGGGTGCGACTTGGTTGGTCTGTAATCTTAATCTAGTTTGCTATGTTTCAATTCACGCACCCCGTGCGGGGTGCGACATGCCTTTGCCGATGCCCGTAGTGATAAGCAGTGGTTTCAATTCACGCACCCCGTGCGGGGTGCGACTACGTATGGGCCCCTCGAGATCATCAGCACTTAGAGTTTCAATTCACGCACCCCGTGCGGGGTGCGACCACCAATAACTATCATAATACCACCAAGCCAACTGTTTCAATTCACGCACCCCGTGCGGGGTGCGACTGTTGGTTAACAACATTCAACAAGACTTAAAGCGTTTCAATTCACGCACCCCGTGCGGGGTGCGACTGCGATGCCCAAAGATACGCATAAATAGAGGATTAGACGTTGATCCATTGCGAATAGAAGACTACAAGCGGGTGTATCGGTGCGTTGACGGTGACTGCGAGTCGGTATGTCTTTGAATCTCAACGCATGCGAATAGTCTGCCTTTTTACTGAGCGCTTGGCATTCGCAGAGGAGTACAAGCAAGAGAGAACGAGGATGAGTGCTATATGAGTAGCACACCCTCGGGATCTACGCCTTTTGTCTTGCCAATGGTGGTGATCTTAGACTGGTAGTTGGTGCCGAGGTGGTAGATGCGCAGAGAGTCGCTCGATAGGTTGATTGTATCCGTGAGCGCAGCCTCTAGTTCGACCCTTTGGGCAGGAGAGACGAGGCATTCGAAGACCGAGTTCTGGACGCGTTGGCCGTAGTTTTGGCATATCTTCGCCACTTGGCGAAGGCGCCTAGCACCATCAGGCGAGGAGGTGTTCACATCGTAGGTGACAAGTAGGTACATCAGCTTTGGATTAGGAAGACAGGGTAGTCGTCGAGGTCTCCTCGGAGGCATCGGGCTAAGAGCAATGCCTGAGCATAGGGAAGCAGTCCTATCGGTATCCGTTCCTGAAGGAAAGGGTGCATAATCTCCTCTCGCTTGCGCTGCTGCCACGCGGCTAGGAGCTCTTTGCGGGGCTCGTCTCTGAGGATGTATCCGTTTTCGCCCTGGGCGATAAAGTCTGAGGGTGCGACCTGTCGCTTGTTGATGACAGTCAGGACGAAGCGATCCACGAGGTAGGCGCGAAGCTCCTCCATAAGGTCTAGGGCAAGGCTTGCTCTGCCTGGTCTGTCCGTATGGAGAAAGCCCACGTATGGGTCCAGCCCAACGGTCTCCAGTGCTGCCGTGACCTCGTGGGCGAGGATGGTGTAGAAGAATGAGAGCAACGCGTTGGTCTCATCGCGAGGCGGTCGTCGCGATCGTCCCTCGAAGGTGAACTCTGGTCGCCGTATGAGGTGGTGAAAGAGAGCAAAGTATTGCTGCGCCGCTAAGCCCTCTACACCCATAACGGTCATATGGTCACGCTTGTAGGCTAAGCTCTTTTGCAAAGTCTTGAGTTGGCTGAGTGCCTCCTGAAAGGTTGCCTCCACGCTCTCTGTCGGGTGGTAGTCACGTAGGTAGCGACCCAGCACTGATCGCTGGTTAGCTATCTTAGCAGAGATGAATAGAGTGGCGAAGTGCGCTGCAGCTGGTTCGTCGTCAGCGATGCGGTACTGCGTACGTCTCAGGAGGACGTTGCCCCTCGTGGAACCCTCTAGCGAACCGATATAGCGACCTGTGGGTGTGAGGAATGTGAGCTTGACACCCTCCTGCACGCAGAGCTGCATCAGCCCTGGCGAAGCACCCATATAGGAGAAGGTGATGATTCCCTCGAGGTTGTGTATCGGTATGCGAAAGGTCTCCTCGCCATCTATGCGTGCCACGACATTGGTACCGTCCTTGAGGAGATAGACGTTGGGCGTAAGAATATAGAGGGTATTGAGTAGCTTTCTCATGAGGTGAGTATGTCGTGATGCTTGAGGTAGCTCTTTGCCGAACGGTGTGATGCGATACGAGGCATGCACTCATCGAGGAGAGAGCAGGAGCGACACTGACGGGTGTAGTGCGCTGGTATAGGCGTACGCTGCGCAAAGGCCTCGTGCATCTTACGCGCCACTTCGTAGCACGCCGTCCGCAGAGTGTCGTCCATCTCGACCTGTAGGCGATGCCGGGTCTCTCCATAGTAAAGAGCTCCGTAGGGAATAGTGACTTGGTACATCTCCTCAAGAGCTATGACTTGAGCGCAGAGTTGCAACTTATCAGCGAGGTGAGTTTTAGGCTTGCCACGCTTATATTCGACAGGAGTCGCCTGCCACTCCCCTGGGTACTTAGGGTGTCGGAAAGGAATCTGGCTATGATCCCGTAGCGGGGTCAACTCGACTGCATCGGACAGCCCGTATAGTCCCAAAGAGTAGGAGACGAGCGGCACCCGTCTCATCGTGATCGTGTCTCCCACGCGAGCACTCAGCTCAGGCTGGTCCACACGCTTGTGGAGGATCTGCC
The DNA here is from genome assembly GCF_902489635.1 of uncultured Porphyromonas sp. GTDB lineage: Bacteria > Bacteroidota > Bacteroidia > Bacteroidales > Porphyromonadaceae > Porphyromonas. The sequence goes on from NZ_CABUAN010000022.1 coordinate 20,627, forward strand.
CTAGCGCAGTGAGATGGTTGTCCTGCCATAGCTGCTCTAGGGTGATCAGTTGCCACTGACGTGGACAGAAGCAGTAGTGCTGTATCTCGGAGATGGTCAGTAGCTCCTCGTCGCTGTAGCGTCTCATGGGAAAGGTTGTTTTAGAGAAAAGCCCCTCCGTAGTGACGTGCGCTACGAGAGGGGCTTTTGTGTGAAAGGGACTAGACGAGCTCAATGACCTCGACACCCTGGAGTCCGTCGCGATCGATCTGGACGGTGTAGTCGGAGAAGTCGCGTGCGGGACCTGTGAGGCCCTCTCGCCGTGCTACAGTGACACGCTCGAAGAGCTTGTGCGCAGACGCATTGCCCAGAGGGGAGTCGTGCTTGAAGACGATCAACTTCTGCAGGCTCATGAGTCCACGGGCTGCGGAGTGATCTAGGTCAAACATATTCTGGAGTGCCTTCCAGAAGAGCTGCAAGTCATCCTCCGTAAAGCCTGTGTCCTCGGCAAAGTGTGGCGTCACGAAGCCATACATCTTATAGAGTCCGTAGGGAACGGTGGCTTTGCGCCCCATGGTGCGGTTGCCTCCCTTATCGTCGGCCTCTTCGTTGGCCTTCTGCTCGTTAGCGTCTGTAGCAGCCATCCGTGTGATGGTATGCTCGTGAGGAAAGATCGGATCAATGGAGCGCGCAAAGGTTAGCTGGATGGGACCACGCACCTGACCAGCGTTGTTGCCCGTGGAGAGGACAGCACCGAAAGCGCGTATGTCGTAGTACTTCTGGCACATGAGGGCACGAGCCTTGTCTCGGTCTGCAGCATTTTTCGTCTTAGCATCCTTGCCCGTAGCCTCTTCTACAGCCGCATTGATGGAGTCATTGAGGACGGAGTTCTCTCTGACGAAGACATCTTGGTCGGTCGCCATCTGTATGTAGTTGCGCACCTTGCGCTTGATGCATACATCGGTGACAAGACCCTCGCCAGTCTCAGGATCTACGCGGGGCAGGTTGCCACCATCAGGGTCGCCATTGGGGTTGCCATCCTTGACGTCAAAGAGCAGGATGAAGTCATATCTATTCTGTATCATAACTATATGGGTTATTGTTCTGTTTCTTCAGTTGGATTGTCTGTGTCCTCCTTCTTCTTATAGGAGTCAACTTTCTGATGATAGTAGCCTACAGCGAAGAGGCTCTGCTCATCAAGTGAGAAGGTTGCGGGGAATGTGGGGACCTCAGCAGGGATCAGTGAGAAGATCTCTCCGAGGAGCTTTTCGAGTGTCACTGCTAGTCCAGGCTTCTCCTTACGTAGTTTGCTTAGGTGGTGGTTAGATAGTGAGATAAGTCTACCCATCACCATGTTGGGACGTGTGGAGGCACTGGCGTAAAAGCGATCTCGGATGGTCGCATTGACGCCTTTGCCTAGTGAAGCCTGCTGGATCTGCTCGAGGACGGCAAAGAGGCGTCCTGCGAGGTAGGCGATGTTGTCGTTTTGCTTGTCTAAAGCCATATCTAGTGTGGTTATGTTATTGTATATTCTTGCTTTGCGATTGATGCAACCCTTGAGGATGGCTGCTCGTAGTTCGGTGACCGTGCGCTCCTGCGTGATACGGTTGATGCAGGCCTGCTGCAGGGTCATAGGGTAAGGGGTACCATTGAGAATGCTCTCGACGATGCTCTGCACAAGGTTCATGGCAAAGGTGCTAGACTTGGAGGGCGATGAGACACTCTTCACGATACCATAAAGAGAGCGCAGAGGCGGGTTCTCCTCGTCTACGTTGCCGTCCCAGCTAATGATGTTCATATCGACGAGATGCTGGTAGACTCTGTCGAAGATCTCCGATACAGTTCCCTGCTGCCAATACTTGATGGTGATGCGTCCGCCCGCTGTGAGTCCGAGTACGTAAAACTGTCTCTCATCCTCCCAATGCTGCCCTTGACCTCGATTGCCACGGATAGCTTTGAACTGTTCGAGTACTTTGTAGGTGCCCTGCGTGGAGTTCGGAGCTTTCTTTTTACTCTTCCCTTTTCGCTTAGGCTGCTCATCGTCTGTGTCGGATTGCTCCTGAGCGTCGTCATCCTTTACACCTTCGAAGATTACGGTACGAAAGGTCTCGTTGATACTAGGATCGTCAAGATTCGAATTCCAAAAGACATAGCTTATGTCTCCGAGCGTATAGCGTGTCTGCTCATTGCGGAGCAAGTCATTGAGAGCCGTGGTATGGGCAAAGGAGGCGTACTTGGAGATCGGCGCATTCTCGCCCTGCTTCTTACCATAGGAGAGGTAGGCTGGGTCGTTGAAACTAGCTATCGTGGCTCCTGCCTGAGAGCCAGGAGCTACAATACGAGCGTGAAAGGCTGCTAGGGGCTTCTCCTCACCCGTTATGAGGCATCGCCCAAGGTTTTCCTCTGTATTGTAGGCTTGAGCAGCATAATCATGTGCATCCTCTTGTGTAGCTAAGAGCTCTGTATCACCGTGTAGCTGGAAGGTCATCCAGTCTGACGCTAAGATGCGCTCGGTGTGAGCATCCTCGGGCAGAGGCGTCTCGGCTCCGAGGTAATGGTCGTAGAAGAGACAGACTGCCTTAAAGCTGGCGTTGTCTGGATACAGCTCAGCGATCTCAGCCATGACTCGCTTGAAGTCCTCAAGTCGATCCGTGCAGGATGACACCCCCTCGGCACTCTCTTCATACCCTAGGATATACTTGCGATTGTCCCAAAAGGGTTGTGCGGGTGGACACTTACCGCTACGCTTTAGTCCAGCTGGCACTAGATAGTCCTGCCCCTTGCTCTTCTTGTCACTTGGATCTTTGAGGTCTTTTAGTCTGACGAAGGTGCCATCTTCGCGAATGACGATGACCCAGCGAATGGGTTTGACCTCTAGTCCAGGGGTCGCTATACGATGTGCCTTGCGCATCGCCTCATAGTAGTTGTATAGTGCTTGTAGGATCATCTCAGTATCTCATTACTATCTATTGGGGGGACGCGGATGACGCCCTCGACCATCTGCGCATGATAAAACATAGCGGGGGGATTCTTCCTATCCCGCTCGAAGTCCATATCGTAGAGCATGATGCTCAGGTCCCTACTCTCAGGGATAGGTCTGGGCTCTAGTGCTGTCTCACCAGCCTCTAGGTCCACATACTCAAAGGCGCAGGTGAACTCACGGCACCCTAGGTAAGGCATCGTGAAGCATTGCCCTGCCTTGGCTCTGCGCTCGAAGATTTCTTGGTACTTTCTGGGGTTCTCCGCCTTACGCTCGGCTTCGCTGTACTCCTCGTTGTAGTGCTTCTGACAGCTAGCTGAGCGGTCTCTCACGGGTATGTAGACCATCTTAGCATAGATTCGATAGTCTACATCGCGCAAGAGGTAGGAGGCACGCTGTCTACGATCCTCTGAGATGTTTATGCCTGTGCTCCCTTTGCTCATAATAGAGGCCACCTCATTTCGCTTGATGGTAAACCGCTTGATTGGGGCTAGCACCTCTATCTTCGTGATTTCCCAGCGTATGGCGGGTTTCCAGTAGATCGCCTGAAAGATGGCTCGTGCTGCACTGGGCGTGATCACGTCATAGCTGACACGCTCCACCTTCATCTCGGGGCGTGTGAAGCAGGCGAAGGGACCACGCACACGCAGGCAGTACTCCTTATCTATATACTCTTCCATATATCTATACTCCCATGAATATTAATGTTTGATCGATTATCTGTATCCCAGTCTCCGCACTGTAGAGCTTATCATCGGCTAGATAAGCGATGCCGCTATCGTTTACTGAAATAGTTCCCTCCAAAGTTAAACAATCTTTTTGTTTTAGTCCAACGGTAAGCCGATTCATTTGTCGGTACTCCTGTCGTGTCAGCGGAAGGTTGCTTTGGAGCTTCTTGATGATCGCTTTCCCCGCTTTGTCGTAGGGGACAACGATAGAGGTACTCTGATCCTCTATATACTTAAAGTACTCGCTCGCCGTCTCGTAGTCGAAGCGTAGCTCTTTACATCGATCGTCATCCACATCCCAAAGCAGTGGGGAGATCCTCTTATCTTCCCTTCTAGTCATTCTGTTGTCGAAGCAGTCGACATCATTATAGAACGCCTTGTAGTAACACTCAATCTCCTCTCTCTGTGGAGCTCCCTGCTCAGCCAGCCGATCAAGCAGATCCTCCAAGGCACCTTGCGCCCAACCCATCTCACCCGGGCTGACTGTTTCATCAAGGCGAAAGAGGTAGACCTCGCCAGGCTCTGCCATGCGCCCCTCACGGTTGCACCGCCCAGCGGCCTGCATGACCGAGTCTAGTCCCGCCATCGCTCGGTAGACCACGGGAAAGTCTAGGTCTACACCAGCCTCGACCAGCTGCGTGCTGACGACCCGCACCGGCTCGCCAGCCTTCAGACGACGGCGTATCTCCTCTATGCGCTCCTGAATGTGTGCCGAGCACATCCTCCGTGAGAGATGTATCAGCCCCTCGCCCGACTTGTCTTGAGCTTGCAGAGCCGCATAGAGACGAGCCGCATCGTTGCGACTGTTTACGATACAGAGGAAGCTCTTGTGCTCGGTCAACCGCTCGGCCAGCTCCTCCGTTGAGAGCCGAAGCGGGTCCCAATGGTAGCGAACCTTGTCAAAGGGTGCAAAGCGCTCGGCATCATAAGGTACGACCTCCTGAATGCGCTCCTCGAGGAAGAAGAACTCATGGCCGATCCGCTTGCTGTCTGCTAGGATGTCTTTGTCAAAGACTGGTAGCGTGGCGGTGCAGAAGAGAGGCTCCACACGGAAGGCGTAGTGCAGACTCTCCACCACGCGCAGGATCGGGTTGAGTAGCCGAGGGGGAAACATCTGCACCTCGTCAAAGACAACGACCGAATTGCAAATATTGTGTAGCTTGCGACAGCGACTCACACGATGAGCGTAGAGCGACTCGAAGAACTGCACGTTGGTCGTCACTACGAGCGGCACATCCCAGTTTTCCGTCATAAGCTTGGTGTACTCCATAGCTTCGTCAGATCGCTCCTTGGCATCTACATCTGAGTGATGCTCCAGCACTTGATCCGCCCCAAAGATGTCCCTAAAGGTTTGCGCTGTCTGGGTGATGATCGAAGTGTAGGGGATGACGTAGATGATGCGCTCACACCCCTGCGCTATGGCGTGCTCCAGGGCCCACATCATCGAGGAGACCGTCTTGCCCGCACCAGTGGGGAGTGTGAGCGAGTAGATCTTGCGCTTAGCCGTGCGCCCATGGTTGCGACATTGATCGAGGAAGGCGGCTCGCGCCTCATTGATCCGCCCCTCACGGTTGAAGTGCGACACATACTCCTCTAGCTGTGCGCGCATCTGCTTTAGCGAAGCTTTGGCACTCTGACGAGCAAGGCTTTTGTCGGGAGACATAAACCGCTCCGTGTCGAGGAAGTCAGCGTCTACCAAACAGGAGAAAAGCATACGAACCAGTAGCTGGTAGTCTTCCTCTTCGATCTTGTTCCATGCCTTAGTAACCTTGTCCAGAGAGGCTTTGTGGAGAAGCTCTTCAAGCTGGAGCGCCTCAGGTTGGAGTCCCTTGACTAGGTTTGCCACTGCTCGCTTAGTATCACTAGAGTCCACAACTTGTCCTTTCCACTCAGAAGCATCGTAGAGCCCTCGGTGGTGAGCCCCGATGCAGAGCGAGAGAATCTTGAGTAGTTGCTGATTACCGCCCATCTGCTTTAAGTCGTAGGCGTAGCGTGCTCCTGCAGGGCTGTGCGGGGTGCGCCACCCGCTGAGCGTAGGATCTAAACCTGACTGCTGACGTATGTAGCGCTGGAAGCCCTCCTGGTACTTACCCAAGTCGTGCAGGAGCCCCAGCAGGTAACCGATCTCGCCAAGCTCTGGGTAATCGGTGATGCGCTCAGCGTAGCTCTGCGCCAGCTCCGCCACGCCGTGTAGATGATCTAGTAGAGGCTGCGTCTCGTAGGAGCCATTTTCTAGAACCCTTACGTGGGCTATCTGCTCTGTGTCGTTCATAGTGTGGGTGTTCTTTGCTTGTATTGCCTTGATACAACGGACGCACAGACCGTGCGTCCCTACAGCGGGCTACACGTCTGTGCGTCAGAGAGGTTTGCGTCTCTAGGGGCGGGATTAGTGCTTGCCGACCTTGGTCAGGAGGTTGCCTACCTCGCTGGCGGAGACTTCCTTGATGCCACCGAGGGCGGAGAGGATGCCCGTAGCCTCGTAGGGGAGGAAGAGCGTCTTGTCGGAGCTGTTGCGTCCAATCTTCTCGAGCGTGTCTAGATAGCGCATCGCTATGAGGTACTGCGTAGGATTGCTGCCTGTGCTGGCGACAGCTGTCGTGATGCGCTCGATGGCCTCTGCCTCAGCCTCGGCACGAAGGATGGTAGCACGAGCGTCAGCCTCAGCAGCGAGGATCTGCGCTTTCTTCTCACCCTCGGCATGGTTGACCGACTCAGTCATGCGACCCTCTGACTCACGAATCATAGCCTCCTTCTGACCCTCAGCGGTGAGTACCTGAGCACGCTTGTCACGCTCGGCACGCATCTGCTTTTCCATAGCATCGCGTATGTCTCGGGGTGGGTTGATGTCTTGTAGCTCCACGCGGTTCACCTTGACACCCCACTTATTGGTCGCTTCGTCTAGGATGTCGCGCAGCTTGCTATTGATCGTGTCACGGCTGGTGAGCGTCTCGTCGAGGTCCATCTCACCGATCACGTTACGCAGCGAAGTCTGCGTGAGCATCTCGATAGCTACGGGGAGGTTAGAGATCTCGTAGATCGCTTTGAGTGGCTCGACGATCTGGAAGTAAAGGACAGCGTTGATCTCCGTGACGACATTGTCACGGGTGATGACGCTCTGACGGGCGAAGTCGTAGACATTCTCTCGTAGGTCGATACGGTCGGTATTGATAAAGCGCACGAGCGTGCCACCCTTGCTGGATGAAGCTGTGATACGCCAAGTCATAGATCGTGGTTTATCGATGAAAGGGATGATCAGGTTGATACCCGAAGGGAGGGTCTTGAGATAGCGTCCAAGACGCTCCACGATCATCGTCTCAGACTGCTGAACGATGACTAGACCCTTGGCGATGATGTAGATGACTAGCAGGACGAGTACGCCCAGTACGATGAGGGATGCTTCCATATATGTGTAGTGTTTTTGTTGTTATTCAGTTGTTTGTGTGATAGGCTCGACGATCATGACGATGCTGTCGTTGCTGACGATGCGCACCAGCTCGCCACGGGGAATGACCATGTCGGGGGCCACTGTGCGGGCACGCCAATTATCCCCGTCCACGGCGATGCGTCCCGTCTCCCGACTAGCGTCGATGCACTCGGTGACCCGAGCCGTGCGCCCGTAGAGTGCCTCAATGCCCGTGCGGGCGGTCTCCTTGTTGCGATTGAGGCGGCGAACCATAGGGCGCAGGAGCAAAAGGGCGAGGATAGACCCAATGCAAAAGGTGATCACCTGCCAAGTGATGGAGGCGCCGAGGGCAGACGGCAGGATCGCCAGCAAAGCTCCTATGCCAAAGCAGGCTACGACGAAGCCGGGCGTGAGTAGTTCAACGAGTAGGAGCAGTAGCCCAGCGATGAGCCAGAAGTAGATGGGAGAGTTAAACATAGCTTTAGTCGTGGATTAGAGGAGAGCTTCGATATCCTTGGCTAAGTTCTTCGGGAGCTTAGCCGATCCGTAGCGGGTTATGTCGGTGCCGTCACGGGAGATGAGGAACTTGTTGAAGTTCCACTGTATCGGCTTGACCGGCAGGTCTGAGTCTTGGCTCGTTTCCTCCTTGAGGAACTTAAAGAGCGGGTGGGCGTGGGGCCCGTTGACCTCTACCTTCTGCATGATTTGGAAGGTGACGCCATAATTGACCTGACAGAAGTCTCGTATCTCCTCGTCGGTGCCAGGGTCTTGTCCGCCAAACTGATTGCAGGGGAAGCCGAGCAGGACGAGCCCCTGGTCGTGGTACTGCTTGTGTAGCTCCTCGAGTCCAGCCAGCTGAGGCGTGTAGCCACACTTGCTGGCGGTATTGACGATGAGGATCACTTTGCCGCGCAGGTCAGCCAAGTCTAGCTCCTTGCCTTGAGAGGTCAGGGCGGTGAAGTCGTATATAGTTGCCATAGTATTTAGAGTTCTGTTTACACTATGACAAAGATACACTTTAACACAGAGAACTGCAAGAGACTTGCTAACTTTGCACTCCGTAATGTCTTATCTACAGATCTATCTATGAATCCTTGGTTAACGGTCGCTCTACTGGTGACCTCCAACATCTTTATGACCTTCGCCTGGTACGGGCACATCAAGCTGGAGCAGATGAGGGTCATCACCGACCACACGCCACTCTATCTGGTGATCCTGCTGAGCTGGTGCTTGGCTTTCTTCGAGTACTCCTTCCAGATCCCGGCCAATCGCTACGGCTATGTCGGCAACGGCGGTGCCTTTAGCTTGATGCAGCTCAAGGTGATCCAGGAGGTGGTGTCGATTACGGTCTTTACGCTCTTCTCGGTGATCTTCTTCCGTGGGGAGCCGTTGCAGTGGAACCACTTAGCCGCTTTCGCCTGCCTCGTCTTAGCAGTTTACTTTGTCTTCTTAAAGTAGGAGGCTCACGAGGGGAGCTGGTCGTAGGTGCGCCGACGACGGAGGTGGTACTGCCAGAGGAGCGAGTAATGCGCTATGGGCGGGGTCGCCGTGGCGCGGTACCAGGGCTGATCGGCGGAGAGAGCGAGCTGGCGACGGGTGCGGTAGAAGTCGCGCACGGCTCGTAGCACAGCTGTAGTGTGTTGAGGCTGTCCCTTGAGGAGGAAGGTGAAGGCGGCGAGCAAGTCTAGCGGTAAGCGACAAAGGAGAACGCGCCTGCGGGCATGCCGTGTGGGGAGGTTCTTGTAGAGCATGCGGAGGTTGTTGCGAAAGTTGAGGTAGCTCTTCCTCGGACTACCCATCTCGAGCGTAGCTCCTCCGAGATGGTAGACGATGCTGTCGGGGGTGTAGCGGAGACGACCGCCTGCAAGCCAAAGTCGCCACGATAGGTCTATCTCCTCCATGTGAGCGAAGAAGCTCTCGTCGAAGCCCCCTACCTGCCAAAACGCTTCGGCACTGACGAAGTAGCAGGCACCTGTCGCCCAGAGTATCTCGCACTCCTCGTCATACTGCCCATGATCTAGCTCAACGGTGTCGAAGAGACGACCCCGACAGTAGGGATAGCCCCAGCGATCTAGTTCTCCACCAGCAGCGCCAGCGTACTCAAAAGCTTCGGGCTGGCGGTCACTGCGTAGCTTGGGTTGTACGGCAGCGCAGCCATCCCTCAGCAAGGCTAGCGGACGGTCGCACCAGTGGGGCGAGACACGTACGTCGCTATTGAGGAGACAATAGTAAGAGTAGTCGAGCTGACGAAGCCCTCGATTGTAGCCTCCTGCGAAGCCGTAGTTTTCGGATAGACGAACGAGCTTGACCTGCGGGAAAGCCTCCTGCAGGTAAGCGAGCGAGTCGTCTGTCGAACCGTTGTCAATGACCACGAGGTCGGCCATCTCAGGCGGTGTGTGCGCCACGAGGGGCGGGATGTACTCCTCGAGGAGCTTGCGCCCGTTCCAGTTGAGGACGACGATGGCTAGGTCGGGATGGTTCATGGATCGGCTTATGGCTTGGTGCTGAAGGTTTGTCGCCGCACGCTCCAGTGCGCTAGCCGTGCGGGGGTGATGGCTCCGACGAGCTCGGGGTCGTACGGCTGGGTGACGCGTATATAGTTGTCGGTGAAGCCCTCCATCATCTCGCCGTGGCGTGTCTCCTCCCAGAGAACGGGGCGGACGGAGCCAGCGAAGGGGGCGCAGAAAGCGTTGTGCCGTTCGCTGGAGAGGGCGAGGAGCTCCTTCGTGCGGAGCTTCTTTTCGGCTGCGGGTACCACGGGCTTGATCTCAAGCGCTTTGGTGCCTTTGCGCTCGCTATAGGGGAAGACGTGCAGCTGGCTCCACGGTTGCGTTTTGAGGAAAGCCAAGGTCTCGGCATGATGCTCGGGCATTTCGCCCCGCATGCCTGCAATGACATCAATACCGACGAAAGCGTCTGGGATCAGTTCGTAGATGAGCTTGAGTCGCTCGGCAAAGAGTGCCGTGTCGTAGTGCCGTCGCATCAGGCGCAGCACCTGGTCGGAGCCGGACTGGAGGGGGATGTGGAAGTGCGGCATAAACTGCGCCGTCTCAGCGACGAACTGGATGATCTCTGGGGTCAGCAGCTCTGGCTCGATGGAGCCAATGCGGTAGCGTGCGATGCCTGCGACTTGCGTCAGTTGGAGGAGTAGCTCTAGGAGCGTTTCGCCTGTGGTGCGTCCGAAGTCTCCGATATTGACGCCGGTCAAGATGATTTCCCTGCCACCTAGCTCAGCGACACACTCCGCCTGCGCCACCAGTGAGGCGATAGATCCGTTGCGGCTAACGCCTCGTGCAGCGGGTATGGTGCAGTAAGTGCAGTAGTAGTTGCAGCCGTCCTGGACCTTGAGGAAGTGGCGCGTGCGGTCGTCCGAAGAGACGCTCGGCTCGAAGTGTTGTAGCTCTCGGCGGGCGGTGACGTGGGGCGTAGCTGCTTTCGGCTGGTTGCGCTCTTGGTATAGCTCGGTGAGGAGCGCGACGATTTCGCTTTTACGCCCCGACCCGACGACGAGATCTACGCCAGGCATCTGAGCAATCAGGTCGCCCTGTAGCTGGGCATAGCAGCCGGTCACGACGATGAGTGCCTCTGGGTACTCACGGTGCAGACGATTGATGAGACTGCGGCACTTCTTGTCCGCTGTGTCGGTCACCGAGCAACTGTTGACGATGCAGATATCGGGGACCACCTCCGTCGTGTGGTGGTGCTCATCAGAGATGCGCTCCACGCCCACGGTCGCTAGCTGGCGCGCGATGGTCGAGGTCTCGGCATAGTTGAGCCGACAGCCTAGCGTGTAGAAAGCAGCTCGCTTGCCAACGAGTGGATGGAGTCGGGGCGTGATCATAGCGAGTAGAGCAAAACGCCAGCAATGCCCGCCAGAACAATAAGCAGAATGGGGTGAACCCACTTCTTGTACAGAACGAGTCCCGTCACGGCAAAGATGATGAAGCTGCGGTAGTCGATGAAGTTCTCCGTGACGATGATATTATCCATCGTAATCGGCGTGCCAGCGGGGAGCGTGAGGAGCGTCCAGAGCCCTGGCTGTATCATCAGCATCAGCGCGGCGGCCGCTATGAGTCCGACACTGGCGGGGCGTATGCCGAGGAAGGCTGCATCAACGTAGCGATTGTTTCTAAAAGCTTGGAAGCTTCGGGAGATGATGAGGCAGAGGATAAAAGAAGGGAGCATCACGGCGGTCGTCGCTAAGAGCGAACCGAGGATGCTACCGCCCGTGACGGTGTAGCCTATGTAGGTAGCGCTGTTGATTCCGATGGGTCCTGGGGTCACTTGGCTGACGGCTACGATGTCGGTGAACTGCTGATTCGTGAGCCAGCCATACTTGTAGACCACTTCGTTTTGGATGAGCGAAAGCATCGCATAGCCTCCACCGAAGCCGAAGAGACCGATCTGAATGTAGACCCAAAAGAGCTGTAAGTAGATCATTGCCTTGCCGTCCTATTTCCTTCTCATGACACTATAGATAATCCCTCCGAGCGCAGAGCCGAGGATGATCCAGACGGGAGAGACGCCCATAAGCCAGACCAGCAGAGCCGACAGAATTGGTATCCAGACTATGCGCCAGGTGCCTTTCATCGCGCGCCAGGTGGTGATGACGGGGATCGCAATCATCGCCACGACCGCAGGGCGTATGCCGTACATGACCCGCTGTACCCAGACGTTGTCATTGACCTCTTGGTAAAACATCGCCAAGATCAAGATGATGATAAAGGAGGGCAAGGTCGCACCAATCGCACAAGTCACCGCTCCCAGATAGCCCTTCAGGCGATAGCCTATGAAGATGGACATATTCACCGCAAAGACCCCCGGCAGCGACTGCGACACGGCAAAGAGGTCGATAAACTCCTCGTTGGTCATCCAGTGGTTCTTCTCCACGACGTCGTGCTGTATGAGCGAAAGCATAGCATAGCCCCCACCGAAGGTAAAGCCCCCGATGCGAACGAATGTGATGAAGAGTCTCCAGAGCATCTTAGTAGTCCCAACTTGCTTATAGTCGATTACGTCGTGCGAAGTAGAGGACGAAGAGCAGGTTGAGCACGAGCAAGCCGCCACCACCGAGGAGAACGTAGAGCTTAGCCCCCTCAGCGACAGAGAGTGCTACGATCATCCCTACGATGACAAGAATCATTAGGACGAAGAGTGTCTTATCGAGCCAGTTGAGCGGCTTCTTTTTATTGCGAGTCATAGAGGTTTGCGGTTAGAAGAGCGAGAGCTTGACATACTTCTTGGGGTTTGCCTTGATGTCTCGGATGAGCGCATCGAGACTGGTCGTTACGCTGTCGATGCGGTTGTAGAGCCCATCCTCGTTGAGGAGTCGCCCGACGGTGCCATCGGACTGGTTGAGCCTTTGGGTAAAGCTCTTGAGCTCACGAGAGGTGCTCTCTAGATTGGCTATCGTCTCTTGTAGCTGTAGCGAGTCGAGCCTAGAGGCAAAGCTCTCCACATTTGCCGAGGTGTGATCGATGCGCCCCATAATGGTGGGGAGCGAACGAAGCGACTGCTGTAGCTGCGCTGATGAAGCGTTGATATGCTGTGCCGACTGACGCACATCGGCGAGCGTCGGCTCTATGTTGGGATTCGAGAGGATCGCATTGGCTTGTAGTAAGACGCTATCCATACGGCTGAGCGTGGTGGAGAGTCGCGGTACGAACTCGCTCTGTAGCTGCTCCAAGCTCTTGGCAGATGGACGCATGGACATAGGTATGGTGTCCTTGGCATTAAGATAGGCACCCGTCTCTACCTCGGGGAGGACTAGGTTGACCAGTGCGCCACTGAGGAGCGTCTGAGCGACCTGCACCTGCGTACCTTGGGGTAGCTTGATGTCGGGGTCTAGCGTGAGCGTGAGGATCGTCTCGCCATTATTGCGGTAGTCGTAGTCCATCTTACGTACGGAGCCCACCTTGTATCCGTTGACGAAGACTCGTGTTGCTACATTAATCCCCGTCACATCATTCATAGCGACATAGTAGGTCTTAGAGCGAGCCGATATGGAGAGCCCCTTGAGGTAAGTGATCCCTAGGTATAGGATCACGATCGCTAAGAGGGTGAAGAACCCTATCTTGACAGTCTGTCGTGTGAGTCTTTTCTGTGGCATGGTGCAGCTGTGTCTCTTAGTATATTTCTTTGTCTCTTACGCCCTTGCGGTAGCGCACGATGTAGCAGTCTGGATAGCTCTTAGCAAGTCTCTGCTGCGCCTGGCGTGCCTCACTGAGAGAGCTGCACTGCTCGGCCGTGTAGAGGTAGAGCTTGCCACGCTGCTCGCGCTGTACATCCTTTGCGTTGCGAAAGTAAGGGTCACTCGTCTCTAGCGGTTGACGTGAAGAGGCGATCTGTATGCGGTAATACTCCTCACCCTCCGAGGAGGTCGTAGCACTACTTTGCTGCGATGCAGACTCTTCGTCAGATGTAGTCTCCTTTTGCCTCTTTTGCTGCTTGGGGCTAGTCGCACGTACATACTTCTTATAGTATCTAGAGAAGCCATCAGCGATACCTTGCGCCAGCTCCTTGCGACCACTCTCACTAGCGAGGTAGTCTGACTCCGCCTTGTTTGTGATGAAGCCGAGCTCTATGAGGATGCTCGGCATAGCCGTCTCTCGTATCACGAGGAAGGGTCCCTGGCGCACACTGCGATTGCCTCGTCCCAGCTTGACAAAGGACTTCTGCACCTCGCTCGCCACATTGATGCTGGCCGCCAGGTGTACGTTTTGCATAAACTCAAAAATGATGTAGCTCTCCGTGCTGTTTGGATCAAAGCCCTCGTAAGTCTCCTTGTAGTCCTTCTCGAGGAGGATTACCTGGTTCTCACGTTTCGACACCTCTAGGTTGTCGTTGGCACGGCGCAAACCTAGCACATAGGTCTCCGTGCCTGAGGCTTTGGAGCTCGAGGCCGAGTTCGTATGGATGCTGATGAAGAGGTCGGCTTTCTTCTTATTGGCAAAATTAGCTCGCTGCTGCAGCCCTACGAAGACATCGGTAGATCGGGTCATATAGACTTTGATCTCAGGGTACGCCTGCTCAATGTACTTGCGCGTCAAGAGTGCTACCGCCAGATTGATATCCTTCTCCTTACGGCCGAAAGCACAGGCGCCGGCATCATGACCGCCGTGACCAGCATCGATCACGACCGTATAGGTCTTTTGTTGCGCTAGCATGTCCAGCGGACAGGCTATCGTGACTAGAAGTATCGTGAGGAAGACTTTGACTAGAGACTTCATAGGGTAGCTGATAGTACTGAGAGCAAAGGTAAGAAATATAGCGCAAAGCAGCAGAACAATCTCGCCCCCCTAGCCCTAAAAACAAAAAAGCCTCCCAGTAAGAGTTACCGAGAGACCATCCGAAGTGTTGTATCACTATAAAGTATTTTGGGATCGTCTGTGAGCCGCATGGGGCTCGAACCCATGACCCCAACATTAAAAGTGTTGTGCTCTACCTACTGAGCTAGCGGCTCGCCCTCATTTGAGATCATAGCGTATGCGCTGATCTCCCTTTGGGCTAAAACGTGGTGCAAAGGTACGAAAAATATAGATACCGCAAATAATCCCCCTGCCACAAAACAATTGAGTGATGACGAGTAGATCAAACTACTACGCCATCACCCAACAGTCTAACTATGTGACGCCAATTCGCGTTAGCTAGCGGCCATCTGTCTCGCGCTCTGCTTACGTCGCTGATAGCGCTCGCACTGCTGACAAGTGTCGTAGCCGAGCAGGGTGCCGAGGATAAAGTCTTCCTCAGGCGAGAGCGTCGTCAAAGATCGCCCTCTCACCATCTCAGAGATAATGGCGATACATAGCTCCTTGCCAAAGAAGAGATTGACACGCGGTGACACACTAGAGATCTCCTCTAGATGGTAAGCTATGCCAGCACGCTCCAAGCGTCTCATCAGGAGAGGTGCTACCTCTCTGCTTACGGTACAGAGAAATAAAGGACGTATCCCTTTCTGAAACTCGTAAACCTTATCACTCAGCATCACCCACTCGGTCGACATACACACTTAACTAACAGAAAAAAAAGAATTATGAAGGAGTTTCGCAGATATGCGTTATGCCTTTTTGATAGCTTGTACCCACGTATCGAGACGATCATCCGTCTCGTCACTCTCGTTGTCTTCGTCTAGACAGCAGCCGACGAGCTGACCGTCCACCTCACAGCGTGTAGCATCGTAGCTATAGCCCTCTGCCGGGATCTGCCCGATGAGCGTAGCACCAGCAGCAGTGACTTGCTCAGCAATCTCTGCCATAGCATCACAGAAAGTGTCTGAATAGCTGCTTGAGTCGCCACAGCCGAAGACAGCAAACTGCTTGCCCGAGAGATCCTGCTTAGCAAGCTTGGGGAGGAAGCCCTCCCAGTCGTCCTGCAGGTCACCATAGCCCCAAGTAGAGGAGCCGAGGATGAGGAGGTCGTACTCCATAGCAGACTCTGGCGTAGCATTAGCTACGTTGTGCACGTCAGCTGCATCAATTCCTAGTAGCTGGGCAACCTTATCTGCGATGCCCTCGACATGGCCCGTAGAGGAGCCGAAATATAGTCCGGTTTTCTTCATTGCTTTGAAATGTTATGTTGGTATTTCTATCTGCAAAGGTAGACGCTATCTTTGCGCCTGTCAATACCTTAACCTAGGTAAAATGAACCTCTCACACGGCTCCCCTACTCCCCCACTTTAGCCACATGGCTCCTCTATGACCGCAGCGGTAGCGTGCTAGCAGAGTGCCGCGCAGATGCGGTCGCACCAGATCAGCCCATCGTAGGTGAGACGCAAGTGGTCATCGGCGGTGTGGGTGAGTAGTCCCTGCTTGATCCACGGGGTGGCACGCTCCATAAGCGGGGCTCCTTGCAGCACGGGCTGACGTAGGTCTATGCCACGACAGGTGCGCAGCCCCAGCATGATGCACTCCTCATACAGCTCAGTCGGTGTGAGCCACTCCTCATCAGCTATGGGGAGTGTGTCCTGCTGCAGTCGCTCTATATATAGGTGTATGTCGGAGAGATTCCACCAGCGATGCCCTGCCATGTAGCTATGTGCGCTAGGGCCTAGCCCCAGATAGGGCGTACCGTCCCAATAAGCACTGTTGTGCTGAGAGGCAAAGCCAGGGAGGGCCCAGTTGGACAATTCGTAGTGCGTAAAGCCTGCCTCCCGACAAGCTGCGACCAGCGCATAGTACTGCGTCACATAGGTCTCCTCGCTCGAGGGGATCACCGCTCCGCGCTCCCGCATACGATCCAGCCGTGTGCCACGCTCGTAGGTCAGGCCATAGGCGGAGAGGTGCGTCACGGGCAGTGTCAACGCATGCGCCAAGCTCTCGGACCAGTGCTGCTCATAACCCTTAGGTAGTGCGAAGATCAGATCGATGCTCACATTGCTAATGCCCGTCTGTCGTATATAGCTGATCGCCAGCTCGGCTTGTGTAGCTGAGTGGCGACGCTGTAGGAAGCGGAGCGTCTCTTCGCTCAAGCTCTGCACGCCTAGGCTGATGCGGTTGAAGCCTAGTTGCGCCACTCCCCTAGCCCACTCAGGCGATACATCTTCGGGGTTTGCCTCGAGGGTGATCTCGATCGCTTCATCCAGCGACCATAGCGAGCGGATATGCTGCATCAGTCGCTCTAGGAGCGGGAGCGGAAGGCTACTAGGCGTGCCCCCGCCCAGGTAGATGGTACGAGGAGCTGTAGCCCATTGCTCACGGTCGTGGTAGATCGTCAGTTCACGGCAGAGAGCCTCTACGAAAGCACTCTGTAGCGACAAGTTGCTCTGCGAGTAGAAGTCGCAATAGATGCACCGTGTGGGGCAAAACGGGATGTGCAGGTAGAGCCCCCACATACTACTTCTTTAGCTCATCGGAGTTGTAGTAGAGTGCCCCGGCAGAGAGCTGGCCAGTATGTCCGCTGAAGACTGTCGGCTCTACAAAGAACTCGATCAAGACATCCTTCGGCAGGAAGTCTCGCGAGATAGTAGCCGAGCGGCCTGCAAGGTTTTGTCCTAGTAATACGAGAGGGCAGTCGAGATGCGATCCGTAGAGACGATAGTAGAGATTGAAGGTGTGTCCCGTCGGCTCCTGAAGGTCATAGCCCCACGAGATAGTCAGGTGCTCCCCTTGATCTATGATCTCCTCGACCTTTGCCATACCAAAGGGGATGCGCGGCTCTGCTCCGAAGGCAGGACGACGTGTCGGCATGAGGAGCTGATCCTGACGCTCCGCCGGTAGCTGATCGTACATCTGCAAGAACTGCTCAGCGCGGTAGTAGCTCACCCCTGGGAGACCATAATGTGCCACCGTGTCGAGCTGATTGTAGATGTCTTGTAGCTGCCAGCGCGAGTTGTCATAGAGGCGATAGACGCCTAGTCCAGCTACGACAGGTCCGTGGGGAGCGATGCGCTTAGCCCAGTCTGCTATGTAGTAGTTGAAGTGCCCATCCTTGTAATAAATCATCGGCACGATAAAGTCCACGATGCCTCGCTGAAACCATACGAGTGGATCTTGCGACACATCATTCTTGCAGAAGTAGCCCCCAGGAGCTGGCTTGGGCAACTGCTCATACTTGCCGATGCAAGCTGTAGAGAGTGCCACCTCGGGGGCGACCTCTTGCAGCGTGCGGTGCAGCGTGTCGATCATGGCTGTCACATTCGCCTCACGCCACTCCATACGGGGGAGTCGCTCGGGGTTCATGCGCTGGTAGCTCTTGAGATCGTTAAACTTCGTGGGCCCATCGGGATAGCGGATATAGTCTAGGTGCACGCCATCCACATCGTAGCGGGTGACTAGATCGCGTACCAACTGCGCCATGTGGGTACGTACGGCAGGCTGTGCGGGGTCCATAAACCAAGCGTTGCCCTGTCGGAGACACATCTCAGGATGCGCGGCGTAGAAGCCTTTACCCTGCTTAGCCAGCGAGCGCACATGATCATTCGTACCTAGCGGATAGACCACCATCCAGGCATGTACACTCATACCGCGGTGGTGACACTCATCGATGGCGTACTGAAGGGGATCGTAACCACTGGGTAGCGCACCCGTCTTGCTGACCGTAGGCGAGAGCGGCTCGAGACTGCTCGGGTAGAGCAGATCACCACGCAGACGCACCTGTAGGAAGACCGTATTAATCCCCGCCTGCACAAAAGCATCAAGCATCTTGTCGAGCGACTCCTGCTGGCGTACCATACCAGCGTAAGTATCAGCTGAGACCTTCGGCCAGTCTAGTCCAAAGATCGTGGTGAGCCACACAGCGCGCATCTCAGCTCCAGGTAGCTGAGGCACCGAGTAGGCGTCATCACTGATGCTGCACTCGGGTAGCTCGACATGCGGCCGCCGTGGTGTAGCCTTACGTGCACCGCACTGGCTAAAGAGGAATAGCGTCAGCAACAGCAGTGCTGACCGATAAAGGGTGGAGATAAGTCTCTTAGGCATCGCTCTCATATAAATTGATAGATGCTACAAAGATACGAAATCGCAGCGTGAAGCTGGCTCTCTCGGCTAGCCCGATGAGACGAGTAAGCCGCTGTAGGGACACACGGGACGTGTCTAACGAGAGGGCGTTCTTACAAATCGCTACGCGTCAAAATGGCTACGCGTCTCTCCTTGGTAGGAAATCGGGAATATCCAAGTAGCAAACGAAAATTCTCCACGGAGGGGCGAAATAAAACTTCGGAGGAATGAAATGAAACTTCGGAAGAATGAAATCATAAGTCCGAAGAATTTTCCTACGCCTCACTGGATAATCAGAAATCTCTACCGAGGGATTTACGATTTCCTCCATAGGGAGGTTGATGAGCTCATTATATATAATGTGTCCCCCATGGATTGGCTGTTGGCTGTTAGCTATTGGCTGTTAGCTATCGGAACCATCGGAGCTATCAGAGTGATCGGATCTCTAATCTCTAACTTCTAATC
>NZ_CABUAN010000023.1 GCF_902489635.1 uncultured Porphyromonas sp.
AAAATATCCACGTGGAGATTTGAGATTTCCCACGTGGATATTCGAGAAAGGAGGGGATCGGACGAATTTCCCCGTAAAGATATGTAAATAGGGATTAGAGGTTAGAGATTAGAAATTAGGGCGGCCACATTATATATAGTACCCTGATCTATGCCTCGCTGGTCCTTATGTGTAGCTCCTGACAGAGCGATTATGATGCGTCAGCCCCGAAGTGTAAGTTAGTCGTATGTGCTGTTTATTTGATTCTGTGTATCTTTGCGTGACTATTGGGACGTTTTGTCTAGACGATGCGCGCTCCCATCTGCCTGGCTCCCCAAGTAGGGGGCTGACCTACTATTTCTAGCTACATGTATGGATAGTCTGCGAGCTTTTCTCAACGAACTCTTCGTCATACCGTCGGTGCCTCAATCGATTATTGTGATCTCACTGGTCTCTCTGGTGGGGTTGCTCTTAGCTCGTATCCGCATAGCTCGTATCTCACTGGGGGTGACCTTCGTATTCTTTGTCGGCATCCTCCTCTCCTACTGGGGTATCACGCTAGAGGCGGGGACACTAAACTTTGGGATGAACTTTGGGCTGATCCTCTTTATCTACGCCCTCGGTCTTCAGGTGGGGCCCGCATTCTTCCCCTCACTCAAGAAGGGTGGCATACGGGACAATCTCGACTCGCTCCTCATCGCCGCGGTTGATCTGCTACTCGTCGTGGGTCTCTTCTTCGTCTCGGAGCTACCCATCAGTCAGTGGGTAGGTGTCTTGTCAGGGGCTACGACCAATACGCCGGCACTAGCTGCGGCCCAGAGTAGCTTGCCGAGCGTCGGTACTGAGGGGCAGAGTCTGCTCGCGGAGATGGCTCTGGCGTGTGCGATCACCTATCCCTTTGGTGTGGTGGGTGTCATACTGGCCCTCTATATACTAGCTCCCTTAGCGAAGCGACGTGCCAAGGGGCAGCCTGACGAGGAGGAGCGTGCTGCTTTCTTTAGTGAGTACGAAGTGAAGAACATGGGGGTCGTCGGCAAGACGATCTCGGAGATTTCACGGGTTGCTGAGACCTCCTTTGTGATTAGTCGTATATGGCGTGACGGCAAGGCACTATCTCCTGACTCCTCGACACAGCTACAGGAGGGAGATCGCCTGCTGATCGTTTCGGACGAGCGCGAGGTGCCTAGGCTAGAGCTATTCTTTGGCAAAAAAGTCGAGAAGGACTGGAACCGCTCCGACATTGACTGGGATAGTGTGGACCAGAGTCTCGTCTCTAGGCGGCTCGTCCTCACACGCAAGGAGTACAACGGCGTGCGCCTCAGTGCCTTGCACCTACGCAACGATTACAGAGTCAATGTGACGCGCATCGATCGTGCAGGTATCGAGCTGCTCACCTCGCCTGACCTGCACCTACAGCTGGGAGATCGTATGACCGTGGTGGGTACCAAGGAGGCTACCGATGCGGTTGCGGCAAAAATCGGCAACGAGATCAAGGACTTGGACGCTCCCAACCTGCTGGGGCTTTTCATTGGTCTCTTCATCAGCGTTTTCGTCGGTATGATACCTTTCTATATCCCTGGTGTGAGCATGCCTATACGTCTGGGGCTGGCTGGTGGCGGTATCATCATCGGTATCCTTATGGGAGCCTTCGGCCCTCGTATGCATGTGACTACTTACATCACCAATAGTGCTAGTCTACTGGTACGACAGCTGGGACTGATCCTCTACCTTGGCTGTCTGGGGCTCTCTTCGGGCGCAGGCTTCTTTGATATACTCTTTAGTACTCAAGGGTTGGTATGGCTCGGCTATGGCGCCTTGCTGACGGTGCTACCGATCCTGCTGGTCGGCTGGTATATGCTACGTCGCAAGCGGGGGGACTACGCTACTATGTGCGGGGTGGTGTGTGGTAGCATGGCGAACCCGATGGCTCTGGAGGTGGTCGGCGATAGACTCAAGGGGAGTAAGCACACGGTCGCCTACGCTACGGTTTACCCGCTAGGCATGTTCGTCCGTATCATCACCGCACAGCTACTCATCTTACTTTTTGTATAGCTTATGACAGACACTATAGATACCGCTGAGGCACTCTCGCCTGATCGCCACAAAGGTGAGACGGGACTCCTGCGTACGGAACATCTGGTGAAGCGTTACCGCAGTCGTACCGTGGTCAACGATGTCTCTATCGAGCTGCGCCAAGGGGAGATCGTCGGACTGCTAGGCCCTAATGGTGCGGGCAAGACGACCACTTTCTATATGACGGTGGGACTGGTCGTACCTAATGGGGGTAAGATATTTCTCAATGAGCAGGACATCACGAAGCTCCCAGTCTATCAGCGCGCCCGCCTCGGAATCGGCTATCTAGCGCAGGAGGCTTCGGTCTTTAGAAAGCTCTCGGTAGAGGACAATATCAAGGCGGTGCTAGAGATGACGCCGCTTACACCGGACCAGCAGCACGAGCGTCTGGAGATGCTGATAGATGAGTTCGGACTTCACAAGGTGCGCACCAACCAGGGTAATAGACTCTCGGGAGGTGAGCGTCGGCGTGTCGAGATAGCTCGCTGTCTTGCTATCGACCCTAAGTTTATCATGCTCGACGAACCCTTCGCGGGTGTCGACCCGATTGCTGTGCAGGACATACAGACTATCGTGGCTAAGCTCAAGCAGCGCAACATCGGCATCCTGATCACCGATCACAATGTCAATGAGACGCTCAGCATCACCGATCGTGCTTATCTACTCTTCGAGGGCAAGGTACTCTTTCAGGGTACGGCCGAGCAGCTCGCCGAGAACGCTCTCGTGCGTGAGAAGTACCTCGGACGCGACTTCGTCTTGCGTCGCAAGAGCTTCGTAGATCTATAGTCTTTGGCTCTATCATCGTGATGATAATAGGCTCGGGTGACGCTCTATTGAATAGAAATAGTTATCTTTGCGGATAGCAACATGGTCGACTAGCTTCTATCGGATAGGAGAGAGTCCTCTTTGTTGTACCTTTGCGGAATCAATTCACACAACACACACATATATACGATATGGCAAATAAAAGAGAACGGCTCTTTGGGGACTTTCCCCCCGTAAGCAAAGAGCAGTGGCTGGAGAAAGTCACAGTCGATCTCAAGGGTGCCTCCTTTGACAAGCGGCTCGTATGGCGTACGCCTGAAGGCTTTAACCTACAGCCTATGTACAGACGCGAAGACATCGCTCAATATGCCTCACGTCTAGCACTACCTGGTGAATACCCCTACGTGCGATCGACGAAGCTAAACAATGAGTGGCTCGTACGCCAAGACATTAAGGTTAAGGATCCCGCCGAGGCGAACGCTAAGGCGCTAGATATACTCAACAAGGGAGTCACTTCCCTCGGGTTCAACATCTCTAAGACGATCCTCTCTGCCGAGACCCTAGAGACACTCCTCAAGGGAATAGACCTGACGGCCGTAGAGATCAATCTCTCAACCTGTATCTCTCGTACGGTCGAGCTGGCAGAGCTCTTTGTCGCCTACGTGCAGAAGCATAAGATCGATGGCGCAGCCGTAAGAGGTGCTATCGAGTACAACCCCTTCAAGCGAGAGCTGATGAAGGGCGTCGTCGACGATAAGCGTTACGACACGCTAGAGCAGCTCTACAACATTGCCAAGCCTATCCCACAGATGCGCCTTTACATCGTAGAGGCCTCGATGCTGAGCAACGCTGGTGCGGGCATCGTCAAGGAGCTTGCCTATGCACTCGCGTGGGGTGCTGAGCTACTCGACCAGATGGTGGCTCGTGGTCACAAGGTCGAGGAGATCGCTCGGAGGATCAAGTTCCACTTCGGCATTAGCTCGAGCTACTTTATGGAGATGGCCAAGTTCCGTGCGGCACGCTGGCTATGGGCCGAGATTATCGGAGCGCATGGCGACCAGTACAAGGGCGATGTGGCTAAGATCTGCCAGCACGCTACCACCTCGCAGTGGAATATGACCATCTATGACGCTTATGTCAACCTGCTCCGCTCACAGACGGAGACGATGTCGGCCGCATTGGGCGGTGTCGACTCGATCACGGTCCTACCCTTCAACATTGCTTACGAGGAGAGCACCGACTTCTCCGAGCGTATCGCACGCAATCAGCAGCTCCTCCTAAGCGAGGAGAGCCACTTCGACAAGGTTGTCGACCCCGCTGCTGGTTCTTACTACATAGAGACGCTGACCAATGTGATCGCCGAGCAAGCTTGGCAGCTCTTTGGCGAGATCAGCGCTAGCGAGGGTGGCTTCGAGAGCTTTGTCACCACGGGCGCACTACAGCGTGACCTCCAGGAGGCCAATACAGAGCGTCACGCAGCGGTCGCAAAGCGCAAGGAGACCCTACTGGGTACCAACGAATTCCCGAACTTCACGGAGACTGCTCACGAGAAGCTCGCGACGCCCGCTGTCATCACAACGGGGTGCGGCTGCTCTGCTGGAGAAAAGCAAGAGGGTCTACAACCCCTCAACTTCGACCGTGGTGCTAATCAGTTTGAGGAGCTACGCTTGACGACGGAGCGTGGCAAGCAGCCTGTCGTCTTCATGCTGACGATTGGTAATCTAGCCATGAGACTTGCTCGCTCACAGTTCTCGGGCAACTTCTTCGGCTGTGCCGGTTACAAGCTCATCGACAACCTCGGCTTTGAGACAGTCCAAGAGGGTATCGACGCAGCTGTCGCTGCTAAGGCAGACATCGTGGTGCTCTGCTCTAGTGACGATGAGTATGAGACTTACGCTCCTGAGGCGTTCCGTCTACTCGACGGTAGAGCGCAGTTTGTCGTAGCGGGCAATCCCGCCTGTACGGAGCAACTGCAGGCTCTCGGCATCGAGCACTTTATTCATGTCCGTAGTAACGTGTTGGAGACTCTACAGCACTTCAACGAGCTCTTTGGACTAGCGTAGTAACCCTCTAAGAAACACACACAAATGACAAAGCCATTATATAAAGAGATTGACCTGAGTCACTCTCAGTTTGGACGCACCGATGCCGCTAAGTGGGGCAAGGAGCATGCTCTAGAGGCGAACTGGACTACGCCAGAGCAAATCAAAGTCAAGCCGGTCTACACGGCTGACGATATAGAGGAGCTAGAGCACCTCGACTTCGTGTCGGGTCTGCCCCCCTTCCTTCGTGGCCCGTATAGCTTGATGTACCCGTTCCGTCCGTGGACCATACGTCAGTACGCTGGCTTCTCGACGGCTGAGGAGAGTAACGCCTTCTACCGTCGTAACCTAGCGAGTGGTCAGAAGGGACTATCAGTCGCTTTCGACCTCCCGACACACCGTGGTTACGATGCTGACCACCCACGTGTCGTGGGCGATGTGGGTAAGGCGGGCGTCTCTATCTGCTCGCTGGAGGATATGAAGGTGCTCTTCGATGGTATCCCTCTAGCCAAGATGTCTGTCTCCATGACGATGAATGGAGCCGTCTTGCCTGTCCTCGCTTTCTACATCAATGCTGGACTAGAGCAGGGTGCTAAGCTCGAGGAGATGGCTGGTACCATTCAGAACGATATCCTCAAAGAGTTCATGGTGCGCAACACTTATATCTATCCGCCTGAATTCTCGATGAAGATCATCGCCGACATCTTTGAGTACACCTCTCAGAAGATGCCTAAGTTCAACTCCATCTCCATCTCCGGCTACCACATGCAGGAGGCTGGTGCTACGGCCGACATCGAGATCGCCTTCACCATCGCTGATGGTATCGAGTACCTCCGCGCTGGTATCAACGCAGGCATCCCTGTGGACAAGTTTGCGCCACGTCTCTCCTTCTTCTGGGGCATCGGCGTCAACCACTTTATGGAGATCGCTAAGATGCGTGCTGCGCGTATGCTCTGGGCTAAGGTGGTCAAGAGCTTTGGTGCTGAGAATCCTAAGTCGCTCATGCTCCGTACGCACTGCCAGACCTCTGGATGGTCGCTCACCGAGCAGGATCCCTACAACAACGTGGGGCGTACCTGTATCGAAGCTATGGCTGCCGCTCTCGGTCACACGCAGTCGCTACACACCAATGCACTCGATGAGGCGATCGCCTTGCCGACCGACTTCTCCGCGCGTATCGCTCGTAATACGCAGATCTACATCCAAAAGGAGACGCAGGTCTGCCGCTCTATCGATCCATGGGGTGGCTCCTACTATATAGAGACCCTCACGGACGAGATCGCTCACAGAGCGTGGGAGCATATCCAAGAGGTCGAGAAGATCGGTGGTATGGCCAAGGCTATCGAGACCGGTCTCCCCAAGATGCGTATCGAGGAGGCAGCCGCACGTACGCAGGCTCGTATCGACTCCAACCAGCAGGTGATCATCGGTATCAATAAGTACCGCCTAGAGCACGAGGATCCGATCGAGATCCTAGAGATCGACAACACCTCCGTACGTCAGAGCCAGGTAGCTCGTCTAGAGGACCTACGCGCTCATCGTGACGAGCAGGCTGTACAGGCGGCTCTCAAGGAGATCACCGAGTGCGTACGCACCAAGCAGGGCAACCTCCTAGAGCTGGCTGTCAAGGCAGCAGGTCTACGTGCCTCGCTAGGCGAAATATCCGACGCTTGTGAGGCGGTCGTCGGACGATATAGTGCAGTAATTAGAACGATCAGTGGCGTGTATTCAAAAGAGTCAGGACATGACAAGCAGCTGGAGTATGCTAAGCAGCTTGCCGAGGAATTTGCACAGCGTGAGGGGCGTCAGCCTCGTATCATGATAGCTAAGATGGGACAAGACGGTCACGACCGTGGTGCTAAGGTAGTAGCCACTGGCTATGCTGACTGCGGCTTTGACGTCGATATGGGTCCTCTCTTCCAGACTCCTGAGGAGAGTGCTCGTCAGGCTGTCGAGAACGACGTCAACATCCTTGGCGTCAGCTCACTGGCAGCAGGACACAAGACGCTCATCCCGCAGGTCATCGAGGAGCTACGCAAGCTCGGACGTCCTGATATCATCGTCACCGCCGGCGGTGTCATCCCAGCGCAAGACTACGACTTCCTCTACAAGGCAGGCGTGGCAGCTATCTTCGGCCCAGGTACACCTGTCGCCTACTCAGCGGCTAAGTGTCTCGAGATACTCCTCGGCAAGGAAGCCTAACGCGACGGATTATATCAAACCAGATTACTAACGATAGCCACGTGGGAAATGTCACATCCCCACGTGGCTATCTTTTATTCTCCACGTAGGAGAGAAATAAAACTTCGGAGGAATGAAATGAAACTTCGGAGGAATGAAATGAAACTTCGGAAGAATTTTTCCTTTCCCACGTGGACATTCCAAAATCCCCACCTGGAGAGCGAGCTTCTTGTACTTGCGACGAATGATGTCGGGACACACGGAAGTGGCTACTCGTTGGGGCATTGAGTTTATTTGAGACTATTGCAAAGTCAACAGTCTCTATTTGTAGGGAAGCTTGCAGTATCTAGCTCCTAACAGTCTATTTTTATGTAGGATAGAGCTTCAGGTTCAAGTGTGACAGCAGAAGATTCGGGAGAGATTTCAGCTCGAGGCAAAAAAAAGTGGGGCAAACGCTTGCATTGTTCAGAAAAAGTTGTACCTTTGCATCACGGTTCAGGAAGGAAGTCGCTGGTGACTCGCCTGAATGAGGATTGACTTCGTAGCTCAGTTGGTAGAGCAACTGACTCTTAATCAGTGGGTCGAGGGTTCGAGCCCCTCCGAGGTCACAAGTGATACATCACTCTTATGAATAGCTCCTTGCAGTGCGCAGGGGGCTATTTTCATTTTGGGGATTTACGAGGTCGAGGCTACTCGGAGGAGAGGATAGCTCGCTGCTTTTTCTGTATCTTTGCGAGAGTTAGGGTTATACGACTAACTGTTTTCATCATGAGCTATACCAAACATCCTAATAAATATATCGGAGCGCATGTGAGCGCAGCTGGTGGCGTGGAGGAGGCTCCGCTACGTGCTGGCGAACTGGGCGCGCGTGCCTTCGCTTTCTTTCTCAAGAACCAGCGGCAGTGGAATGCTAAACCCTATACTGAGGAGCAGATCGACGCGTTTATCGCCAACTGTGACCAGGTGGGCATACAGCGCGAGCATATCCTACCCCATGCGAGCTACCTATATAATATAGGTAATGCGGACGCTACCAAGCGTCAGCGCAGTCGCCATGCGATGATCGATGAGATGCATCGCTGTGAGCAGCTGGGGCTGAGCTTGCTCAACTTTCACCCAGGCAGCCACCTCAAGGAGATCTCTGAGGAGCAGTGTATGGAGTACATAGCCGCTGAGATGAATGCCGTGCTGGCCGAGTCGGAGGGGGTTAAGCTGGTACTGGAGAATGTGGCGGGTCAAGGGACCAACGTGGGCTACACCTTCGAGCAGCTCGCCTACATCATCTCGCTCGTTGAGGATACTAGTCGTGTGGGCGTCTGCATCGACACGGCTCACACGCTGGCGGCAGGCTATGAGATACGTACGGCCGATGGCTACACGGCTATGTGGCAAGCCTTTGACGACATCATCGGCTACGACAAGCTCTGCGCCATCCACCTGAATGATAGCAAGAAGGACTTGGGTACTCGTGTGGATCGTCATGAGTCTATTGGCAAGGGCTTTATGGGTACAGACCTTTTCAAAATGCTGATGGACGATCCACATCTAGACAACATCCCGATCGTCCTAGAGACGCCCGTGCCTGAGCTCTGGGCGGAGGAGATCGCTTACCTCTATGCACTCTAATACACTATGCTAACGAAGATCTATGCGGACACCCCCGACTACACTGTGGTGCGTGAGGTGGTCCAATGCCTGGAGAGTGGCGGAGTCATTATCTACCCTACAGGTGTAGGCTATGCGCTTGGTTGCTCGGCACTGAAGAAGCGTGCCGTGGAGCAGGTCTGCCAGATCAAAGGGGTAGACAGCAAGCGTCACACCTTGGCGATCATGTGCCAAGACCTAGGCGAGGTGGCTCAGTATGCTAAGCTGGGAGACGATACTTTTGCCCTGATGAAGTCGGGTGAGTACGAGCCAGCTACCTATATACTGCCTCCGACGACGACGCTCCCGACGCCTTTTCGCCAACGCAAGGAGGTGGGCGTGCAGCTCTGCAAGCATCCCGTGACACGGATCATACTGGAGGAGCTGGAGGAGCCGCTCCTGACGGGCTCGTTGCCAGACCTGCCAGAGGGATACGATACGAACTACCTGACCGATCCTGAGCTCATCGAGGAGTACTACGGGCATTTGGTGGACCTGATCATCGATGGAGGCGTGGCTCCTGGTGGTCATGGGGCGATCATCGACTGCACGGGCGATACACCACAACTGCTCCGTGAGGGAACTATCTAAAGCTATATAGCACTACCGTATATGTCTCATCCGCGCCAGCAGCTCTCTACGCTTTTAGTCACCTTCCTGCTCCTCATCCTAGGAGCTGTGGGGTGTGCCAAGCAATCTTCGCCAGAGGGAGGACCCTACGATATGACCCCGCCTCGGGTAGTGCGCTGCACGCCTGAGGAGGGTAGTACGCATGTTACGTCGCATCGTGTGCGCATCACTTTCGATGAGTACATACAGTTGGAGCGAGGTGAGGATAAGGTGATCTATTCGCCACCACAGCGCATCCCGCCGAAGGCTTTGGTCAATCAGAAGCAGCTGGTCATCACTTATCAAGATAGCCTCATCGCGAACACGACCTACACGATCAACTTCAATCGTGCCATCAAGGACTACAACGAGGGTAACTACATCGAGCAGTATGTCTACGCCTTTAGTACGGGCGACTACCTAGACACCATGCAGGTGGCGGGGCAAGTACTTGATGCCTACACGCTACAGCCGGTGCCTCGTATCCTAGCGGGTGTCTACGCGACGCCACTCCCTGTGGATACGCTAGACCGTCCGATGACCCGCATGACCTATACGGATGATCAGGGACGCTTTACCCTAGAGAACGTACGAGACGGAGCTTACTACGCCATCGCGCTCATTGACATGGATCGTAGCTATAGCTACAACGCTCCGAACGAGAGCTTTGCGATCACGCCCGACAGCTTCCGCACGGAGGTGGTACACCGCTCGGCTCTCATGCCTGCCAAGGAAACAAAGGAGACAAAGGTGGACTCGCTTCAAAATACGGCCGACTCACTGCAAAGTGCAGCCGACTCGCTGGGAGCGACTGCAGATAGTTTGCTCTCTAAGGGGGACGAGCCTACAGCATCGGCAGACAGTACTGCGGCGGCGACAGACAGCGTCTCGCCTTACGTCTACCTGCCTAACGACCTGGTGCTCCTCTTGACACGTCCGAAGACGAATCTTATCCGTCTCGAGCGACTTACGAGACGTGACTCGATGTCGCTCATGGCGACTTTTACAGAGCCTATTGATACGCTGCCACAGCTTACAATCCTCTCGCCAGACTACCTGACGACCGCCACGAGCTACTATCCTGATCTCTCGACAGATCGTAAGAGTCTCGTCTACTGGCTCTCGCCTCACGACTCACTGGCGAGAGACTCCGTAGTGGTGGCGTTTGCCTATCCTACGACTGACTCGATAGGTAGTCCGATCAATAAGCTCGACACGATGACGCTACAAGCCCCTAGAGCTCAAGCGGCAAAGGCTAAAGCTAAGCCTAAGAAGCGCCCGAAGATAGCCGCACCTCAGACGGCTACCGACAGCCTCACTCAGGCGAGTGACTCCACCGCTCTAGCAGATCCAAAGAATGATCTAAGTGCTGTCACGCTCCTTTCACTCGATGATATCAACAAAGAGACGACCCGTGACTCCCTCTGGATTAGCTACGATGTGCCGATCCTGGACATTGACACGACCTTGGTACAGCTCGCTAAGTTGGTCGATTCGGTACCACAGCCGATCTCCTGCCAGTTACGACCTGACAGCATACGACGCTGCCGATGGCTGGTAGACTTTGCCAAAGAGCCTGGGACTACTTACCGACTCACCGTAGATACCGCTGCCATAACGGGACTCTATGGTGGTGTCAGTGCTCCGGCACAGAAGGATCTCAAGATCGCCTCTGCGGCCGAAATGGGTTCTCTCGCAGTCACGCTCACAGGCTACCCCACGGAGAGTCCGCTCTACGTCTACCTACTCAGTAGTAAAGAGGAGGTGCTGGCGACTGCTCAGCCCGATAGTGCAGGCTTAGTCACCTTTACGGAGCTGGCTCCTGGGGCTTACTTCCTCAAGCTCTATGTGGACCTTAATGGCAATGGCACTTGGGATGGGGGCGTCTACCCAGCGACTCCTCCTGAGCCTGTGCGCTATCTGCCTCAGACGGTGAATGTACAGGCTCGCTTTGCCACGGAGCAGAAGTGGGCATACGATGGTACGCCCCTAGCAGAGCAGCGTCCGAAAGAGCTGGAGGGAGATAAGCAAGCTGAGGGAGAAGGTAGTCGTGCTAACACAGGAACAGAAAAGCGCGATCTCAACGTTGAGTACGCGCAGCGTATGCGAGAGCGCTACGGTAAGCGCTGGAATCCGACAGATCGTGAGCGTAAAATCATGGGACTCCCCTCACGTGCCGAGGAGAGAGAGGCGCGAGCGCGTGGCGAAAATGTAGAGATAGGCGCTCCTCCTAAGGAACAGGAGAAGAACCAAGACAACAAGCAGGGCAAGACTCAGACGCAACCCCTCGGCACTGGAAGTGGCTCGTCGCTTCGTAACAATCCGACCACAACACGGCAATCTGCCGGAAAGCTACAAGGTCGCTCTCAGACTCTCTCTCGCTAAAGGCTTTTATCTAGGAAATGGGGGATCACTCCATCATCGCGTAGACCAACGTATGCTGGAGGGTGGGCAGTGCTGCGAGCAGTTGGTCGGGTGTCAGAGGCTTGATGAGACGATCGTTAGGACGCGGTGCGAAGAGTAGCTGGCGACGCTGGCGCAAGACGCAGTAGCGACCGCTATTCGTCGGGATCTGCTCATCGAGCAGGTCGAAGACGATACGTTGCTCATCGTGATAAAGCGCAGCGGGGAGGAGCGGATCCTCTTCTAGTACGCCAAGCTCGATAGCCCACGTTAGCAACTCAGCGATGCGCAGTGGGCACAACATACCAAAGGGTGCGAACAGGTCAAAGGCTCCGTCGGCTGGCTCCTCTGCTGGGGGGATGGCGAGGACGCTTTTCGTCTCTTCCTTGGCATCTCTATAATAATAGTAGGTCCTTGCTCCGATCGTGCCGACACCTCCGCCCTCAAGTGCTAAGCTCTCTCGGAGCGTGCGCCACTGATGGTAACTATGCGTGACGGTAGGGTGTTGCTCGGCGAGTGCGGCCTGCCAACTTCGGTAGTGCTGCCAAGCTTCAATAGATGGGAGGTCTGAGGGGTTCGCCTCTGGCGTGGGGGTGCATCGCTTGCCATAGAGCGTGGCATAGCCCATCTGGCGGTAGAACTGGTAGAGCCACTCCTCGGCCGGTATGAGGAAGGCGCAGAGACAACCCTCTCGCCACATCTGCTGGTGGCTCGCTTGCATGAGGTGCTGTACGAGTCCTTTGCCCCGCTGGTCACTCGCGGTGGCTGCGCCTGAGATGTAGCCAGCACGCCACCATTGGTCATGGTAGCGCATCAGGTAGGGAAGGTACTGCACATGACTGAGCGCACGGCTCTGGTCTAGAGCGGTAAGCAGATGGGTGCGATGTGGGTCAAAGGTAGTACGACTATAGAGCGCGATGAACTCCTCGCTATCCCCAAAGGTGGTGCGCCAGATCTCCTCGTAGAGTCGTTGCGTCTCTGCCTTTAGTCTCATGGTTAGGTCTCCAGCTCACCAGCCCACTCTGGGCGACGCCACACGCAGGTGTGCTTCACGAGGCGTACCTCAGGACGGTAAGACTCTTTTGCCTGGCGCAAGCCGGGTAGCCCGAGGTCTTCCTCCCGATTGACATAAGTGTACTGCTCGGGGATGCTGCGAGCGAACTCACGGTTGATGATCGTATAGGCACCGTCGATGTCGGTGCGCGCCTTCTCGATATGCACATCGAAGGTATCCTCCGTGATGGGCGAGCCGAGGGTAAAAGCAACGATCTCGCCTCCGATCTCAATCATACCGCCACGCATCTCCAGCGCCTCGTAGTTGTCGAGGAATCGCTGGATGACCTTGCGCTCCACATGCAGGCTGGGGTCAGGCTCGCCTGTCTCCTCGGCGTGCGCTAGCCATTCATTGGCAAAGTGTGCAACACGCTCCAGATCGTCTGTGGTGATGGGCAGGTAGCGGTAGTCGGGGTAGGTAGCTTCGAAGCGGTTGATGTGATTGCGCTTCGACTGAAGCTTCTTGCCATTGAGCCGTGCGAGCTTCTCCTTGAGGTAGACGTAGTCGATGTAGTCATCGTCTTGGATATGGACAAATTCGTCGGGAAAGAGCTTCTCCAGTCGCTCCTTGCAACTCGAAGTCACGCCCATGAAGACGAGTGGGTAAGCTTCCTGCTCGGAGATCTCCATGAGCTCCTTGATGGTCATCGTCCACGAGTTGTCGTCACGACAGAAGGGGCAGAGGTATACGGGGTGGTCTCGGCGTGGGGAGCGAAAGCGGATCACCAGCGTCTGTGTGCCACCGATAGCCCACGAGGTCTCGTACTGCACCGCCCAGCCATAAAGATTGGCAAAGGAGATATCGCAGATAGGCTCTGCAGCATAATATATATAAGGAAAGACTGTGGAGCGGTCGGCTACATCAATCTGTCTAAAAGGGGTCATAATCTATCTCTTAGTGGCTCAGAAACTCCTGAGCACGTCGTCTGATCGTCTCATACATCGATTGAAGCCCGTTGCTTCGTGTCGGTGAGAGGTGTGACTGGAGTCCCAGTCGGTCAATGAAGTAGAGTGGTGTCTCTACGATAGCCTGTGCGGGCTGGTCATTGTAGCAGTAGAGGAGCATGGCGGCAATGCCCTTGGTGATGAGCGCATCGCTATCGGCCTTGAGGTGTAGCGTGCCGTCTTCCTGAGGAGCGATGATGATCCACACCCGGCTCTGACAGCCGTCGATGAGGTTTTCGCTCGTATGCTCTGCATCATCGACAGGCTCCAACTGGTCGCCCAGATCGATGATCATTTGGTAGCGATCCATCCAGTCGTCTACCAGTTCAAACTGTGAGATGAGCTCCTCTTGTCGTTCGTCTATAGTCATAAGTTGATGAGTCTAATCAGTGAGCATCTAGATCTTTGAGCACCGCCATGACGGTATGCCCGACAGCTCCTAGCGTCTCTGCCGAGATGTTGCTCATGTTATCTTGTAGTGTGTGCCAATAGGGGGCAAAGCCCTCTTCGCTCCGTGGATTGTAATTGACAATGTCTATGCAGGGGATGCCGAGATTGCGAATCACAGGCACATGGTCATCGGTCAAGCCCCCACCGTCAGCTTGGTAAAAGTAGGATCCGTAGCCTAGTTCGGCCGCTTTGCTCCACACTTTCGTAAGTAGCTGCGGTGCGTAACTCTTGGAGAAGTACTCCCAGTAGAAGGTCGCATCACGCCCGCCTACCATATCTAGTAGGATACCACCCATCGCTTGGTAGTCAGCCACGTGCGGGTTCTTGCTCCAGTAGGTAGAGCCTAAACACCAGCTCTCCTCGTCAGAGTAAGCACCATAGTCCTCTCCATCGAAGAGCACGATGTCCACGCCGATCGTCTGAGGCGGTGCGACACTGCCTAGTAGCCGAGCTACCTCAAGTAGAACGCCTACGCCACTACCACCATCGTCTGCGCCAAGGATCGGCTGCGTATGGTTGGCGGGGTTAGGATCTTTGTCCGCCCAGGGACGTGTGTCCCAGTGCGCCATGAGGAGGATACGCTGCGAGGCAGAAGGATTGTACGAAGCGATCAGATTGGTCAGCGGGAGCTTCGTCCCGTCATGTGCTGTCGCCTCAAAGCTCTGCTCCACGACCGTGGCACCGTACTGCGTCAGCTGCTCTTTCATCCAAGCAAGACAAGCGGTATGTCCCGGAGATCCTGGGACGCGAGTCCCAAAGGCGACCTGCTTGGCCACAAAGTTGTAAGCACTATCCGCCACAAAGGGCGTAGCCACGCGGGGCGTCTCCTGCTCCTCCTGATTCGTTTGCTGGCTCTGCTGGTCCTTATTGCAAGAAAGCAACAAGAGGCCGAAGAGTAGCGGTAAGATATATTGTGTGATACGTATCATAAGAATTAAAAGCTAAGTGGGTCAATGCTCGATCCCAGTGCGAGATAAGACTCCGTCCTGGTAATAGTGCTTGACCTCTGCAAAGTTAGTGACAAGCTGACAATGTGGGAGCAACTCCTCACAGTATTGTCGTCCCGTGAGGACCAGTTCGCACGCCTCGGGGCGCTGCTTTATAGCATCGATGAGCTCTTCTACTCTGAGTAATCCCAGGCCGACAGCCATAGAGACCTCGTCCCAAATGACTAGATCGTACAGTCCCGAGCACATCTGCTCGACAGCTCGTGCCAGCCCTTGCTCGGCAGCCTGCACGTCCTGAGGACTAGCCGCGTGATCTATCAGGCAGCCCGTGCCGCCATACATCGATCCATACAGCTCGATGGTACACTCCTCAGGCTTCGTATGCTGCTCCAGAAAGAGCACATCACCATAGCGCATCGTCTTGATGAACTGCCCTATGTAGACCCGCCCGCCATGACCGAGCGTGCGCATGGCCAGTCCCATGGCTGCGGTGCTCTTACCTTTGCCCGTACCGTAATAGTAGTGGACAAAGCCACGCTCCCACATGCTCATTAGCGACTGACGGGCTCATAGTGAAAGCCACCCCCGTCCTGCTGCTTAGCTGACGAAGAGCTTCCAGAGTCTCTCAGCTGGCTAGCCGCTTGACTGCTACTCTTCTTGTGGAGCGACTTGAGCTGTACCTTAGGCCCTTGCGACATAACCCCAGGACCGCTATAGTATTGACGTGCCTCGGGGAGGAACTCCTGAATAGCTCGTATGCGGTTCTGATCACTCGGGTGAGTGCTGAGGAACTCAGGCGACTTCTGCCCCTGCTGTGCCATCTTCTGCCAGAGCGTCACAGCTGCTGCGGGATCGTAGCCCGCCATAGCCATAAAGACCATGCCGATCTTGTCCGCCTCATACTCCTGCTTGCGACCATAAGGGAGCGAGACCAAGAGCTGCGAACCGATCGGATAAACCTGCTGCAGGATGCCCCCGAGGGCAGCACTCTTCGAGCCGACCATCCCTGTCAAGACCTGTCCGCCTAGCTGCGTAAGCATCTCACGGCTAATGCGCTCATTGGCATGCTTAGCCACAGCGTGAGAGACCTCGTGCGCTATGACCGCAGCTAGCTCGTCGTCGGTAGGACGCGTCGCTTGAAGCAATCCACTATAGACGACGATCTTGCCACCAGGCATACAGAAAGCGTTGACCTGACGATCACGGACGAAGTTAAACTCCCACTGTGTCGCCTGCGCTATCTGGTCGTAGCCATTGTTGCGCAGATAGTTGTCCGTAGCCTGCGCTATGCGCTTCGCCACACGGAGCGTCTGCTGTCCTTGAGGCGAGTTGTTGTCCACATTCGCCTTGCGAATAAACTGATTATACTGTTGTGCGCTGGCCGCCGATATCTCAGCGTCCGACACAAGATTGAGTTGCTGTCGTCCCGTGATAGGCACGACGCCACACCCGGCTAGTAAGAGCGTCAGGGTGAGTGCTGTAAACCATCTTGCTATCTGTGTCATCTTCGTAGTATGTTGATTAAGTCTATGAGACCATAGTCTCCTCTAGTGCAAAGATACTCTTTTCGCGGTAGCTGTGCCATAGCTACTTCTCGTTTTTTCTTCTTCGCTAAGTTAGGAGGGTCTAGCGCATTAATGAACTGTTGCATTTTCGGTCGCAAAGGTTTATCTTTGTCCTCAAACGAAACGTGTTGTAAGGAGTTGTGGCGTAAGAAGACCATCCCTAAGCATCCAGCGAAAGGAAATTGCGGCTCGTTCGTACAGGCTGAATATCACTTAAACACCAATAAACTATGAAACTAATCAAGCAGTATGTGGATCGTCTCTTGCAGTACATCGACAGTGGACGATTCTTCCGGAGTCCTATCAAGGTGTTTTACATCTTAATCGGAGTCACCACCTTTCTCCCCGTGTTTCTTCCTATCGTACTCCTGTTCATCCCCCAGGTTCATTACTTCATCAGCTCACTAGGGACATGGCCCACGATAGTGAGTTACCTTGGGGTGCTTGTCCTCATCGTCTACTTCTTGGCGCTGGGCTTCTTC
The DNA here is from genome assembly GCF_902489635.1 of uncultured Porphyromonas sp. Classification (GTDB taxonomy): domain Bacteria; phylum Bacteroidota; class Bacteroidia; order Bacteroidales; family Porphyromonadaceae; genus Porphyromonas. The sequence goes on from NZ_CABUAN010000023.1 coordinate 17,139, forward strand.
GGCTTTTTCTATTGGCGTAATAGGCAGCGTGATCTCTATGCCACAGTTAGGGTCGGAGACAAGATCAAGGCCATCCCCGTATGTGCTCACATCATCAGAAGCCTGGGGGAGTGGAATGGCATATACCTCTTTGTCTCAACTATGGGAGCCTATCTGATCCTCTATGTCCTTGCACTCATTTCCGGTGGAGGAGACTTTGAGGGGTTCTTGATTATCCTCTTCGGAGGTCTACTCGCGATCCCTCTATTGTGTTTGGCCCTCTTCCTGATCAGCTATCCGATCATATTGTCTGCTCACGCTATCTCTGAGCGACTACTGATCAGAGCCCTCGTGGCCAACAATGTATCAGACCTTGGCGATATACACCGCGCAGCCGTGATGCCAGAGGCTGAGGAGTCACTGGCTAGTGGCACCCAAAAACAAGAAGAGCCGACTGTATCTTCTGTTGTCACAGGGTCAGCTACAGAGAGTACCTCCACCACTAACGAGGAGTAGATATGACTAGGCTAAACTTAGTAAATGTGAGGAGGTGTCCTACTTGTGGACACCTCGTCCCTAAGAGCTATAAGACCTGCCCTTACTGTAGCAATGCAGAGGTCAAGCTACCGACGGCCTCAAGCTCACAGCCTCAGCCCACTCCTTCCGTGGCTCTTCGTCAGAAGAAGCCTATGTCTCCACAGGCTAAGAAGAGACTACGGAATGGACTTATCATCGGAGGCTCAGTCGTTGCAGCTCTAGTTATAGGTCTTTTCGTGTGGAACACTGTGTCTGAGGCGAGAATCCTCAAGAAGAGTATCTTGGAGCCACTGACACAGCAGCAACTAGAGGCAAAGCGGGAGAGCTGCCCACAGCTACTTCAGTACAGTCGCCTCTTCAATGAGATACGCGATAAGGTCGTCGGCACGCCTCAGGAGGATACCTATCGCTCCATCACCTACGAGCAGATGATCGACTACCTAGACTACATCAATGACGAAAAGGAGACGCAAAAGCTCCAAAGTGAAGCCCGAACTGCATACGCGGACTATAATAAGGAGTACGAGACAAAGTTTGGAGCACTCTCGCAGGAGTGGACTGAGTTTTACAAAAAACATGATCCGAGTGCTTACATCCAGCTCACCTTCCATACGAAGTATGAAAGAGATGACGACTCCTACTATACCGTGTATCGTCCAGCATTTTGGGTGGATATAGCCTATCCCAATGGTGCTATAGAGGATTGTGAGGTCTACTTCGGACTATGGAGTGAGGAGAATGAACAGTGGAGCTATGGTGCCACTGGCACTTGGTCGCTAAGTGACTTCAAGAGGTGCACTCAGGCTAATTATTCTTACTGGAACTATATAACCAGTGATGAGCCTGACATCTATGATCGATACACGATCAAGTATGAGGTAAAAAGCGTGACGCTACGAGATGGTTCGTTCATATCATCGACCGATGTGCAGAACATCCCCTCCGAAATGTTGCGATACTTAGAGGATTCTACACAGGAGAATAAGGATGCGGCCATCAAAGCTCTTGTTGACTCCGAGTACGAGACTGAAGAGGAGTATGTCGCCTCATACATCGACAAGTCCTATGAGAAGAAAGACGAGCTGTGCTACAAGCTTCTAGCAACCGTCAATGAGGATGACCAGTAAACCTTGATCTCATGAGGCTGTCCCAGTGACAGTATCTCAATGGAGACTGTTGCAAAAGTCAACAGTCTCACAATCTTGCAAGCAAGATTGTCCTGACTTTGCAGAAAGGATGAAGCGCAAGGCGCTGAGGGTGAGGTCTGAAGGGAGCATACCTCCGTATGTGACCGAAGCCGAATCCCGAAAGCAACACAGCGATTCGCCTTTATGCAACAGTCTCCAATGGGTAGTAGACGACAGCTCGCCTGCTCCTTGAGACGAAAACCGCAGCCCCCTTACCACCACGTATGGTGAGGGGGCTGCTTGCGTATTTGGAGAAGCCCTCAGTCTCTAGGTCTACTATACGTTACCAGTCTTCACCTACCCACGGGTCTGCTACATCTGCTGCTACTGCTTCATCATCTCCTAGTGCGTTTGTTACGGCTTTTGATGTTTCTGCCACTGCTCTTGCAGCTTCCGCTTCGGCTTCCTCAGCAGCTGCTTTAGCTTTGTAGAGCTCGATGGCTTTCAGCCTAGACTTTGCGCACCGCTCCTTGAGTCCCTTAGGGAAGGTGTCATTCCCCTTTAGATCCACATAGCCGTAATGCTCTACACTGCCATCATCAGGGCAGATGCCCAGCCATTCACTCATATAGCTAATCCCGCTATACTCTATTAAGACTACAGGGATCACGCCATTAGTGAGGTCTATTTTTTCCGGTTCGAAATAGATACTAGCCTTATCGTACTCTGCAGGAACGATTATCTTGCCGTTGGCATCTTTCACGCCCCAGAGTACTATCTCACCCATCATCCCGCCGTACATCTTATCTGTGTAGAGCGTGTGTGTGAAGGTCTGACCTTGGTCAGCAGTGGCGTGCTTTGTGATCCGCTCCATCTCGCTGTCACTCACCTCCTTGATCTTCTTGCCTTTGGTGTTATAGACTTTGTATCCTGACTCACCCTTAGGGATGTAGAGCTTTCCATCAATGAACTTCTCAATATAAGCTGGATAGACATAAGGCATCATACCGAGGCTAGTATAGGGAGCATAGTTACCTTCGCCATAAGTACCCTGGAAGACCTTACGTCCCTCCCTGTCTAGGACGAAAAAGTGATCGTTAAACTCGTTCTTGACAACTACCAGCCCTTCAGAAAACTCGCCTGGCACCTCTATCTCCCGACGATGTCGGATCACCTCACGCCCCGTGGTATCGATGAAGCCATAGCCTGAGTCAAAAGAAATCCGCACAGAGGCTAGCCCCTCATGGAAAGTATTGGCCCAAGTATACTTACATGGGATCACCTCCTGACCCGTCTTGTCAATGTAGCCCCACTTGCCATTCTTACAGACAGCTGCATATCCCTCGCTAAAGAGACTTAAACCGTCATACTTCTGGATGGCTTCAATGAACTCAGGGGTTAGCTGGACTAAGTTCTCGTCTATCTCGCTCTCCACACCAGTCGTATCGCTTTGCCCGCTCCTTGCTGGGTCCAAATCGATTGAGGGTGCTTTCTTAGCGCAGCCCTTAGACAGAGTAAGGATGAGGACGCAACACAACCCCACGACAACGACAGCTGCCGCGATGATGATCGTCCACATCTTTCGCTTGGGATTGTTCTTGTTTTGACCCATTGGGTTGCCACACTGTGGGCAGGTCGTAGAGCCCGTTGGGACTGAGGCTCCGCACTTGGTGCAGTTCTTAAAAGCCATGATGCGATAGTGTTTTTGCGTTTGACAAGCTACATAACAGGCAAGACACCCAGATTAGGTCTACTACCCAGATCGCTCATCGCAAGGAGTCATACCCTCAGTGCAAAGATAAATCTTTTATCACAAAAGCGTACTCAAGGGAATCAACCTTGCTTGGGAAAACCCAACGCTGGTTCATTACAATAATTTAGAGCTGACTACATATCGATACGGCGCTGTGTCGGGGAAAACGGATTTCCACGTGGATATTTCAAAATCTCTACGTGGAGATTTTTTATTTCCCAGGTAGGGAAGAAAAAATTCCTCGGAGGAATCAAATGAAACTTCGGAGGAAATGAATGACGCCCACGTGGAAAATAAAAAATTTCCACGTAGAGATTTGAGATTTCCCACGTGGATATTCGATAAAGGAGAGAATCGGACGAATTTCCCCGTAAAGATATGTAAATAGGGATTGGAAGTTAGAGATTAGAAATTAGGAATCGGAGAGTTCGGAGGGGGAGAGATTAGAGGGCATGGGGTGACACATTACATATAGTGACCTCATCTATGCCTCCCTTGTTGCTCATGTGTAGCTCCTTGAAAGAGCGATTGTAATGTGTCTTCCCGTACCGCCTAAATGCAACAAGAGCAGCCCATGTATATGAGCTGCTCTCGCAGTAGGTCTTGACGACCTTGGTCGGGATGACTGGATTCGAACCAGCGACCTCACGCCCCCCAGACGCGCACTCTAACCGGACTGAGCTACATCCCGTATTTCGTTGTGCAAAGGTACAACTTATTTTTGGACTAAACAAGTGGCTTCGGACCAAAAACTTAGCCCTCCTCTCCTAAGAGGTCGGGGCGGAGTGCTCGCGTACGGGCGACCGCCTGCTCATGCTCCCACTGCGCTATGCGCGCTTCGTGGCCGCTCAGCAGGATCTCCGGAACGCGCCACCCTTTGTACTCAGCGGGACGGGTGTACATAGGCGGCGTGAGCAAGCCATCCTGAAAGGAGTCGCTCAGCGCACTATCCGCATCGCCTAGGACGCCTGGTATGAGCCGAATGGTCGCATCGGCAATGATCGCTGCCGCCAGCTCGCCACCCGTCAGGACGTAGTCCCCGATGGAGATCTCACGCGTGATGAGATGCTCACGGATACGATGGTCGATCCCCTTGTAGTGACCGCAGAGGATGATGATGTTCTCCATGAGACTCAGCTCATTGGCGACCGCCTGCGTTAGCACTGGCGCATCGGGTGCCGTGAAGATAACCTCGTCATAAGGGCGCTGGCTACGTAGCTCGGTGATGACGCGGTCGATCGGCTCGATCGACATAAGCATACCGGCAGCGCCACCGTAGGGATAGTCGTCGATACGTCCCCAACGATTGGTTGCATAGTCGCGTAGCTGATGGATATGTACCTCGGCAAAGCCCTCACGCTGTGCCCGCCCCACGATAGAGGTCGAGACAAACGGCTCGATCATCTCAGGCAGTACTGTGATAATGTCTATGCGCATATAGGCGTGTGGTCGAAATAGTCAGACTCGTCAAAATGAATCGGAGTAATCGGAGGTATGAGTAACAACTTAGTCACCCTGATCCTTCCGATTACTCCGATTTTGTATTCTCTTCGCTTATGCGAAGGTTAGCTCTTGGATCAAGCGGGGGCACTTAGCCCACTTGTCGATCATAAAGAGGACGTAGCGGATATCTACCGAGATAGTGCGCTGTAGGTCAGGCTCAAACTCGATGTCGCCACTCATAGCCTCCCAGTTACCATCGAAGGCTAGGCCGATCAGGTTACCATTCTTGTCAAAGACAGGGCTACCTGAGTTACCACCCGTGATGTCGTTGTCCGAGAGGAAGCAGGTGAAGAGATGATCGCCCACACCGTAGGGTGCGAAGTTAGCAGGATTGCTGAGGAGCTTGAGGATCTCAGGCTGTACGGCGAACTCGGTGCTGTTGGGGTTCTGCTTCTGGAAGACACCACGCTCCGTCGTGAAGTAGTAGTACCACGCACCATCTCCTGGCTCGTAGCCGAGGATGCGACCATAGCTCATACGCATTGTGAAGTTAGCGTCTGATGGACGAAGTGCATTAGGCTGGAACTCGCTCATAGCGGCAAAGAGCTCACGCTTGCCCTTCTCAATAGCATGGTTGTACTCCATATACTTATCGATCAGGGTTGAGTAGTACATCAGTACGCTCTGGACGAGCTCCTGTACAGGATCATTAGCTAGGGTCTCCTTGATTTTGTTTGGATCCATAGCTAGCACCGCCATCATCTTATCTTCATAGGGTACGACACTATTGGCAAAAAGCTCCTCAGCATAAGCCTTGTAGTCACCGCCAAAGCGCTCGTCGATGATCTGATAGATGAAGGGGAGGTTGTCAGCAGGTAGCTTCGTACGGAGTAGAGAGAGCATAGCTGGGAGTACCTCACGGTCTAGGTTGGGGAGGTAATCCTTGTAGAGGCCCTCTAGCTCCTTCTTGTCACCAGAGCCTGCAGCTACCATAGCTTGATAGCCGAGCCATACGATCTCGCTACCGCTCAGCATCGTCTCGATTATATAGTTGAGCTGACGATTGTAGGGAGCAGCCTCCTCATAAGCACGCTTCAGGTCGGGCAGGATATTGCCGTAAGGCTTGCCTGTCTGAGCAACCCACTGAGTGAATGCCTCCTCCTCGGCGCGCTTGCGGTCTACGACATGGAGCTTCTCCAGACCACGATTCATACCGATAGAGTTCTTCCAGTAGTTAGAGCTCTGAGCATACTTGCTAGCGTATTTGATGCGAGTCGCTTGATCAGCGTCCATAGCACGCTTCCAGATCTCCTGCTTGATGCCACGCGCCTCGATGCGAGGTGCGTTCTCATTCTCGATGCGATCGATCACACCATAGGAGGTGAGGTAACGATCGGTAGAGCCTGGGAAGCCAATGGTCATCGCGTAGTCCTGCTCCTGGTAACCCTTTAGAGAAACCTTTGTGTAGTATACAGGACGGTAGGGCTTGTTGCTAGCTGCGTACTCAGCGGGCTGGTTGTTGGCATCAGCATAGACGCGGAAGACGCTGAAGTCGCCCGTGTGGCGAGGCCACATCCAGTTGTCCGTGTCACCACCAAACTTACCGACGCTACTCGGAGGGGTCATCACAAGACGTACGTCCTTAAACTCGTCGTAGATGACGACATAGTACTTATTGCCAGCGTAGAAGGGGGTTACCTCGACAGCGTCAAAGGGTGACTTCGTGTACTCCTTGACGATCTCCTCAGAGACCTTGTCGATCGTCTCCTGACGCTTAGCCTCGTCGGTGATACCAGCGACAGCCTGCTCGATGCGAGCCGTCACATCGATCTGCGCACGGAGATACTTGACAGAGAGCCCCGGTATGGGTAGCTCCTCACGCATAGACTGTGAGGCGAAGCCGTCACGTAGGTAGTCATGCTCTACGGTACTCTGGCTTTGGATCGCATCGTAACCGCAGTGGTGGTTCGTGAAGAGTAGTCCCTGATCGGAGACGGTGATGCCGGTGCAGCCACCGCCGAAGATGACCACGCCACGCGCTATCGAGGGTTTGTCTAGACTGTAAAGCTGGTCTAGGGGTAGGTTAAAGCCCAGCTCACGCATGCGAGCTTCGTTTTGCTCATTGAGCTCACTGAGTACCCACATGCCCTTGTCGGCACGTGCTGTAGCACTGCACACGAGGAGTGCGCAGAGGGTCAGGAGCAAGGTCTGTAGTTTATTCATAAGACGCTTATCTATTAAAGTTAGTATTCTATTTCTGCTTAGTTAGTTCGTCAGGATCAGCTCGAGCGCATCCGTTTTGGTACGCCTCTGTAGCCACTGCTCGAGCTTGTTACGCTCGGCCGGGGAGATGCGATGCGATGGGGTCGTCACGAGGATATGGAGGACGGAGTCTTGTCCTTGGATAAACTCCATCGAGGGCATCAGTCGCACCTGACTAATGTCGGTAAAGACCGCTCGCGCCTCATCGCTTACATCGTGCGTTAGAGACTTGTAGTAGTCATAGCGCAGGAGCGTACGACGCAGCGAGTCGATCTCGGCACGCTGCTCAGAGGCGGTGCGCTCAGACCGCTCGTAGAGGTCACGCAGCAGGACGCCGCCTAGCTGCTCGTAGTCTGTCGGAGCCTCATTGTCGATCCCCTGGTGCACCTGTAGGTCGAAGTTAGATAGTCCATAGCTAGGTAGTAGAGTAGCTATGCTGTCTATCGTCTGAGCCGAGAGCGGCTTGCCGATCAGGACTACGTCTATGTAGGCACGCTTGTCCCCATCAGCTCGTACGAAAGACTGACGGATCACTTGGTGAGCTGGGGGAGCAAAGTGGTCTGCGACAAACTGCTTGGCACGCTGCTCCTGATAGGAGTCTCGCACCAGACGGATACTTAAGTAGATACTCGGTATCAGTGTGCAGACGGCGATCACCGAGATCCAGCGATAGCTACGCTTGCGCATATCGCCCGAGGCGACTGCCTTCATCGGGAAGCGCATGATGCGTACCATCACGAAGGTGGCGAAGGCGATAAAGACCGAGTTGATGATGTAAAGGTAGATAGCACCGAAGAAGAAAGCCCAATTGCCCGTAGCCAGCCCAAAGCCCGCTGTACAGAGCGGTGGCATAAGTGCCGTAGCGATAGCCACGCCGGGGAGTACCTGCCCCTTGCTCTTGCTACTACCAGCGATCAGACCCGCCGCACCGCCAAAGAATGCAATCAATACATCATACAGCGACGGCTCCGTACGTCCCAGCAGCTCACTGCCGGGCTGATCAAGCGGAGTTAAGAGGAAGTAGATCGTAGCTGTCAGGATACTGAAGAGTGTCGTCAAGGCAAGGTTACGCAGCGACTTACGTACGAGATCTAGGTCGGCAATGCCGAAGCCCAGTCCGAAGCCGATGATTGGGCCCATCAGCGGGGAGATAAGCATTGCACCGATGATGACCGCCGTCGAATTGACATTCAGACCTATCGAGGCAACGAGGATAGCACAAATGAGGATCCATAGCTTGGTACCACGAAACTCCACATCCCCCTTGAGCGACTCGATGGTTGCCACATCGCCCGCCTTATCCTCGCGGAAGTCTAGGAGTCGACGCAACCACCGCCAGGCACTCATCCACCAGATGTTTTCTTCTGGCTGTTGGCCGTTGGCCGTTGGCTGTTGGCTGTTAGCTGTTGGCTGTTTGGCTGTTGGCTGTTGGCTGTTAGGTGTTGGCTGTTTGGCTGTTGGCTGTTGGCTGTTAGCTGTTGGCTGTTTGGCTGTTGGCTGTTGGCTGTTGGCTGTTGGCCGTTGGCTACTGACTGTTGGCTGAGATGTTGGGGGCGTCTTAGAGACGAGAGGCTCCTTCTTGCTAGCGATGGGTTGGTCGGCAGCTACTCGATTGTTTTGTAAGCGTTGATCGGTAGTCGTATCGTGCGCTACCTTATCATATATAGGGGTCGTCGGGCAGCTAGACAGTTCGTCAGCCATCGGCTCGTGATGCTGATGGCGAGAAGACTTTTGCTGAGCGACCAGACGCTTCATAACGTCGATCGTAGGAGAGGAGTTTTCAGAAGAAGGCATACGAAGATTTCGTATCAAGTATACATAAGAGACTGCTAAGGTACTGATTTTCTTCCATAGCATACACCTCACTGCCTCTAGCTTCTAATCTCTTTTTTCGTACCTTTGGGTCAAAGTTGATAGGTCTATATACGATGTATCTCAAAACTCACTCCTACCTCTATGACAACAAATAGCAAAGCCCCTAACGACTCTCCCAAATCGTCATCTGCGAACAAGTGCTGTGATCATATCTCTCCGGAAGACTTGACGCATAGCCGCACGAAGCTCGGAGAGCCTGTGTATAAAGTCTCTTTTTGGACGCCTCGCACCTCGCTGATCACGCTGATCCTCATCCTGATGCTAATCATCGGCAAGCATGCGTTGCCCTATATGAGTGGCGTGCTGGGAGCCTTGACCATTTACGTCCTCTTGAGAGGTCAGATGAAGTGGCTCGTCGAGCGCAAGCACTGGGGACGCAACTGGGCCGCATCGCTCCTAACGGTGGAGGCTATCTTTTTCTTCCTCATACCACTGCTGGGGATTGTCTTGATGCTGATCGACCTCTTCTCAGCCTTTGATCCTGAGTCTCTCAATGTGCTGACGACACAAGCGCAAGACATGGTCAAGCAAGTGGAGGATAAGTTTGGCATAGAAATCTGGAGTAATGAAAACATACAGAAGCTGACGACCTTCTCGACCACCCTCGTAAAGGGGCTGCTGCAGGGGATGTCTTCATTCTTCCTCAACGCCTTTATCATCCTCTTCCTACTCTACTTCATGCTACGAGGCTATGATCAGTTTGAGGCAGCGGTGGAGGAGCTACTACCCTTTACAGAGTGCAATAAGAAGACGGTCTCTAACGAAACCATTAGTATCGTCAAGAGTAACGCTATCGGCATCCCGCTCTTGGCTATTGTGCAGGGAGTCTTTGCTTACATAGGCTACCTGATCTTTGGGGTAGACAATGCGTTGCTCTTTGCGGTGCTAACGACCTTTACGACCATCATCCCAGTACTCGGCACGATGCTCGTATGGGTGCCGATAGCAGTCGTCATGGGGATCAATGGTGACTGGCTCAACGCAATCCTCTTGGGGCTTTATGGCTTCATCGTCATCGGCGGTGTGGACAATGTAGCGCGCCTACTCCTACAGAAGCAGATGGCAAACATTCACCCGCTGATCACGATCTTCGGAGTCTTCATCGGTCTCTCGCTCTTCGGCTTCTGGGGCGTCATCTTTGGACCGCTGATTCTCTCCCTGATTGTACTCTTTATCAATCTCTATCGTCACGACTACGTACCTGGATCAAAAGCTAAGCCAACCGCCTCTACGGATCTTCAGGAGACGAAGTCTCTCGAGCGTCTCTCCAAAATTGTACAAAACAATGGTCTCTCAGCACTGACTAAGTCAGAGCAGGAGCGGTATGAGGAGGCGCACACGGACGATGACAACACTAAGGCAGATGAGTGACAACTTCATAGTATCAGCACGTAAGTACCGCCCACAGACATTCGATGAGATGCTCGGGCAGGAGGCTATATGCCTCACGCTCAAGAGTGCCATCAAGCAGGGCAAGATAGCGCACGCTTACCTTTTCTGTGGTCCCCGTGGTGTGGGCAAGACCTCCGCAGCGCGTATCCTAGCTCGCACGATCAATTGCGAGCAGCTTACCCCGCAGGGGGAGGCGTGTGGTGTATGCCCTAACTGTCAGGCGGCACTGAACCAGCGAGCGTTCAACATATACGAGCTGGATGCTGCTTCCAACAACTCGGTCGACGACATACGCCGTCTCAACGAAGATGTCTACATACGTCCACAGCAAGGCAAGTACAAGGTCTACATCATCGACGAGGTGCACATGCTCTCGTCGGGAGCCTTCAACGCTTTCCTCAAAACGCTGGAGGAGCCACCTGGCTATGTGGTCTTTATCCTGGCTACAACTGAAAAGGACAAAGTCCTCCCCACCATCCTCTCACGCTGTCAGGTGTACGACTTCAAGCCGATACCGCCTGAGCAGATCGCTGAGCAGCTGCGCCGTGTGGCAGATGCCGAGGGTCTCCAGTACGACCCACGCTCTTTTGACACGATAGCACGGATCGCTGACGGAGGTATGCGCGATGCGCTCTCGCTCTTTGATCGCTTGGCTAGTACAGCGCAAGACGGGGTCATCTCTTACGAGCAGACGCTGCAGACGCTCAACATACTAGACGACGAGTACTACTTTTACTTCACCACCTACCTATATAGTGGTGACTACAAGCGTGCGCTCTTACTCCTCGACGAGCTCCTCGGCAAAGGGGTCGCCATGCGACAACTGATCATCGGACTAGCCGACTTTATGCGCAATCTACTGGTAGCACGAACCCCAGAGACGGCGCAGCTCTTCCCCTATACGGGTGTTCATGCAGAGCGGTTTATGACGCTAGCGCAGCAGATCCATCCGCTCTTTCTCTACAAGTCTATCTCCAAGCTCGTCGCCTGCGAGCGCAACTACCGCTCGTCGCAAGCTAAGCGCCTTCTGGTCGAGTTGACGCTCATGGGGATCTCGGAGATGTGTGGAGCATTTAAGAATGCTACAGTTGCTCCCGCGACGGCAGCGACAGCTTCTAGCCAGCCAGTCTCAGCAACCTCTGAGCCAGCCTCACAACCAGCTCCAGCGTCTCCAGCTCCGCAAGAGAGTAGTGTGCAGACACCGCCAGCCACTTATCAAGCTGCGCCTACGCCTGGCGAAAAAAAAAAGACTCCTCAGCTAGCAACTAGTCAGCCGAAGCAATACACTCCGACAGGCTCCTCCCTGCGCATATCAGCTCTCAAGCGTCAGGCGGAAAAGACGCTCACGGCACAACAAACTTCAGCCACCGAAGCGGACGAAGACTCAGATGCCTCGGAGACTGGACAGCGTGATGAGCCATTCACACCCGACGAGCTGCTCAAGTGGTGGTTCGCATTTGCCGATGAAGAGCTGACAGACGACGCCTACCTCTCACAGCTACTCCACACGGTGACGCCTGAGTTGCAGCCACCTCATGGACTCAAAGTCTCCTTGGTGAGCAACATACAGCTAGAGTCGTTCGAGCGAGTCGAGCGCACTTTGCTACGTTACCTTAAGGCTAAGCTACACAACGACAATCTCACGCTAACGACAGAGGTCGCAGCTGTAGAGCAGACACAACACGCCTCGACAGCGCAGGAGCGTGCGGCTTACTATGTAGAAAACTACAAAGAGGTGGCCTACCTGACGAAGATGCTCGACCTGCGCGTCAAGTGATGACAAAACATCCCATGGCGAGAGACTCTTTCGTCCTCTGATCCCGCATGACTAAAATATGCCAGGCTTAGATCTCTCCCGCCGTTCCTTAAAAAACAGGAATTAGCGGGCGTTTTTCTGCTCTTAGAGTTTATTTGTACCTTTGAAAGGTTATCTCTCGTACTATCTCTATGAATAGACTCGATACGGATCGTTCCTGCACGGGCTTGCTGTCTTACAGCAGGTACGTATGCCTCTCTCTTGTAGCTCTCTTGCTGGCCCTGCCAGCTGTGGCTCAGCTTGCGACACCTCTCCCTGCTACGATAGTGGCGGATCTGGGTGAGCGTCATGCTACACTACGCAGTGCTCCAGGGGTTTACCAGCTACATGCTACCTCTCGCACGGAGCCTGCTAGCTCACTACGTCAAAGTGGAGAGACAGCTCCCTCTGGCCTACGACTCTTAGAGCTACCAGCGATAGAGTACTGTCAGCTGCCTAAGAGCCAGCTGTGGGGCGACTGGATCACGACCCCTTCGGGCGAGCGTGCTTGGCAGGGCGTATTGCAGCTTGAGGAGGCAGGCTGGAATACGCTCTACTTTGATCAGTACCAGCTGAATCGTGGTGATATGCTCTTCATAACTAATGAGGAGGGCGAGGTGCGAGGTGCTTTTACCGAGGCAAACAATGTCTCGTCTCATAGCCTTACGACCGCTCCGCTTTATGGCGAGCGACTCATAGTCTACTACTATCCCGCTAGTGGCGAGCGCAGAGCTCTCCCGTGGCGGTTGTCGACCATTACGACAGCTCTGCTCACAGCAGTAGGGGAGGAGCTGCCGCCTGCAGTAGGGGGGCATAAAGGGCCCGGCTCACCATGGTTTATCGTGAAGGGGCTGGAGTGCGCTGAGGCTACGGTGCGACACCCAGAGGTGGAGCGCATCGCTCGTAGCGAAATCTTGCTGGTGGTGCGGGGGCGGTTCTTCTCGTCAGGCACCCTAATCAATAACAGTCGCCAAGATGGCGAGGCACTCGTCCTGACCGCGGCTCACTGTCTCAACAATAGCTATGCATGCAGAGACCTCGACTATGTACGTCAGAGTGCAGAGCAGTCGGTCTTTTACTTCAACTACTTTAGCCCCACGGGCGATCCTCTCATCAATGGCATCGAGGAGCAAACGCTAGCCGGTGCCGAGCTGGTCGCCTATAATGAGGAGCACGACATGTGTCTGCTCCGTATCACAGGCGTTAAGCCAGATGTGCCACAGGGACAATGCGCTATACCGCCTAGCTACAGACCCTACCTGGCGGGATGGAATGCGGAGCGTGACTTCCCTGTGCCTGTCATCGGTATACACCACCCGAAAGCCTCTGTACGTCGCTACAACCGAGCCGACGAGAAGCCTCCTTTGGAGAACTACGATATGGCCTCCGTGCCAGTCCGATGGGTCAATTCGCACTTACACATTAAGAAGTGGGATGTCGGGACGACAGCGGGTGGCTCCTCGGGGTCGGGACTCTTTGACAAGAATCATCACCTCATCGGGGCACTCACGGGGGGGAGCTCTTACTGCGGCACTCCGTACAACGACTACTATTACGCTCTGAGCGAAGCCTTCACAGGCTACCCAGACGATAAGTGCCTGAAGCCGCACTTAGCCCCAACGAGTGACCAAACTATACTAGAGGGGCTAGATCCTTTTGCCGCAAAGCCTCCCGTACGTCTCTCACATCAGCTCTACAGCCTGATGCGTGACAGCGTGCTGATACGTAGAGACGACGCCTCTATCGGGGGAGTCGCTGTGCGCTACGACATTGACACCTCCGTCCAGTATCTAGGCTCGGTGCTTGTCCTAGGAGCTATGCAGGAGTGGACGCCTGTGACGCTGACTATATATGGCGATGAGGAGGGCAAGCCTGGCAAGAAGCTCTACGAGCAGACGCTGCCAAGGCCTTCGTATCTATTAGTAAATGATGCGGGACAAAGTCCGCAGCAGCGAACGCTTTCGGATGCCTTCCAAGCCTTCTTCCCTGCTAAGGAAGACACACCACTGACACTAGCCGCAGGCTCTTACTACATAGCACTAGAGGGGAGTGAGGGCAAGGCTCTGTCAGCGCCTTTGCTCATGAGCAAAGCGCAGCTACACGCCACTCCCTATGCGTGGCACCTCGTCGGCTCCAGCTGGGAGCCGGCACAGATAGACGGATCGCCTTACCTAGGGCACTACTGGATAGATCCTATCGTCTTGGGCAACCTCAAGGCGGGCGGAACGGCTGCTCTCGAGTCTGTTAACGAACCTCGTGTGATCCTTGCTGGTGAGCGTCTCTACCTACTGCTGCCAGAGGCCTGGCTCGCGGGGGGTACTCCGGCTGAGGTAGAGCTATATAGTGCTGCTGGGCAGCGCATCTTGTCGCTGCCACTGACGGACGTTCGCTCATCGCTATCTCTTGCCGACTACGCACTGCAGTCTGGCGTTTACATCGTACATCTTACTGGAGCTGGTGAGCGGTACAACTGCAAGCTCATTCGTCCGTAACCACTTAACTAGACAGTTTACTTACACACTTAATATATGCGTACAATATCCTCTACAGCCATCACAGACTTGGTGGAGAAGCTTTGCATAGAGGCTTGTGTTAACCTTTCGCCCGACATCGAGGCTGCCATGCAGCAGGGCGCAGAGCAAGACCGCTCGCCTCTAGCACGAAACGTACTGAATACGATCATCGAAAACGTTCACATAGCGCGCAGCGAGCGTGCCCCCATGTGTCAAGATACGGGTATGACCGTCATCTTCGTCGATATGGGACAGGATCTGCACGTCGAGGGTGATCTGATCGAAGACGCCATCAACGAGGGCGTCCGCAGAGGCTATACCCACGGCTACCTGCGCAAGTCCGTCGTGAGCGATCCGATACATCGACACAATACGGGCGACAATACGCCCGCCGTCATCCACTACCGCATCGTGCCTGGAGACCAAATGCACATCACCGTCGCTCCCAAGGGCTTCGGCAGTGAAAACAAGAGCGCACTCTCGATGCTTACGCCCAGCCAAGGGGTAGCCGGCATCAAGCAGTTTGTCCTCGACACCATCTCCCACGCTGGGGGCAACCCCTGTCCGCCGATCATCGTCGGCATCGGTATCGGTGGTACGATGGAGCGCTCCGCTGAGCTTGCTAAGCGTGCTCTGCTACGTCCTATCGGTGAGCGTCATCCCGATCCCGCCGTCGCTGAGATCGAGGAGGAGCTACTCCAAGAGATCAATAAGATGGGCATCGGGCCAGCCGGCTTCGGGGGAGACACCACGGCCTTAGCTGTCGCCATCAATACGGGTGCGACACACATCGCTGGGTTGCCCGTAGCGGTTAATATCAGTTGCCACGCGACACGTCACGCAGAGGGTACACTATAATATATAGAGACATGGAAGAGAAGAAGATACTCAGAGCCCCCTTTACGACAGAGATGATTACTCCGCTCAGAGCGGGAGATATGTGCTACATCTCGGGGACTATCTATACAGCACGTGACGCAGCGCATCTGCGTCTTGTCGAGATGCTAGAGCGAGGAGAGGAGATGCCTTTTGACTTCGCAGGGCAGGTCGTTTACTATGCGGGTCCTTGCCCGGCTAAGCCTGGACAACCCATCGGCTCCGTCGGCCCCACTACGGGAGGACGTATGGACGCTTATTCGCCAACGCTCATAGCGCATGGTCTGCGTGTTATGATCGGCAAGGGCCTACGTAGCCCAGAGGTCGTTGACGCGATCAAGCAGTACAAGGGCGTGTACTTCGCCGCCATCGGTGGAGCTGCTGCTCTGATGGGCAAGTGCGTCAAGGAGGCCGAGGTGATTGCTTTCGACGACTTAGGGCCCGAAGCAATTCGCAAGCTACGTGTCGAGGAGCTCCCCGTCATCGTAGCCGTCGACAGCCTCGGAGGCGACGTCTACTCGCTCGGTCGCTCGCAGTACGCCCGCCGATAACCAGCTAGAGACTAAACACTTACCACAGCAACATTCCTAAATCATGAATTATACTATGACGAAAAGATTAACCCCTTTACTCTTGCTACTCTTGGCTCTCTGCCTCCCTGCTATGGGGCATGCGAGCAAGAGCCCTTTTACCTCAGGCGATGGTCTGAGAGAGCTAGGCGAACCAACGATACGCCTGACTACCTCCACAGAGATTGGAGCGGACTGCTCATTTAGATTCTCCGGGGCTGCGACATCTATCCAGGTGGACTGGGGCGATGGTACGCTCGCTACCATCTCTCCTACTGCACCAAGGATCAGTGGCAAGAAGGCTGGCGAGGAGATCAAGATCTACGGAGAGTGCGAAATTTTTCTAGCTCCGGGAGCTCATATCACCTCCATATCGATCAATTCGCAAAAGCTTGGTGTGCTCTCCCTAGAGAATAATGAGCTTACCACGCTAGACCACGTCAATGCGCCAAACCTTGCAACCCTTAGGATAAAAAACAACAAGCTGACGAGCTTCCACTACAAGGAGCTAAAGTCGCTCTCCACGGTTGATCTGAAACGCAACGATCTAGCGTCTATCGACCTCACGGGCTTAGATAAACTCAAGAACTTGGATGTCTCATACAACGCACGCTTAAGTGTCATAGACGGCTCTGCAATGCCTAGTCTAACCTCCATAAAAGCTGATAGCTGCGCCTTAGAGCAGGTCGCTCTCCCAGAGCAGATCGCTGAGTTTTACGCAAAGGCCAACAAGCTCACTAAGCTCGGTGAGGGCGCTGTCGCTTACCCCAAGCTGCTACGTCTGAGACTACAGGGCAACGACTTCGCTGAGCTCACGTTTGGGGAGTGTCCGCTCCTCAACGATCTCGAGCTAGAGGGCAATAAGCTCTCGGCTCTTACGCTCGGTTCACTGCCAGCTCTGAAGAAGCTACTCCTCCAGGAGAACCGCCTCGAGGCGGACGCTCTCAACAAGATCTACAAAGATCTACCTACGATCGCAGGAACGATCAATGTGGCCGACAACCCAGGCGCAGAGAAGGCTTATGGCTATATCGCAAAGGACAAGGGCTGGACGATAGACGTCCTGGGCCAGGAGAATAAGCTAGGCGAGCCAACGATACGCCTGACCACCTCCACAGAGATTGGAGCGGACTGCTCATTTAGAATCATGGGTGATGGTAGTACGCCAATCCAGATTGACTGGGGCGATGGTACACTCACAACCGTCTCTCCTACTTCACCAGCGGCCAAGGGTAAGAAGGCTGGCGACGAGATCAAGGTCTACGGAAACTGCTCAGTCCTTATGGCTCCAGGAGTTCATATCACCTCCATAGCGATCAATTCGGAACAGCTTGGTATGCTCTCCCTAGAGAACAATGAGCTTACTACGCTAGACCATGTCAATGCGCCAAACCTTGGAATCCTTAAGATACAAAATAACAAGCTGACGAGCTTCCACTACAAGGAGCTAAAGTCGCTCTCAACCGTTGATCTGAGACGCAACGATCTAGAGACTATCGAGCTCAGGGGCTTAGATAAACTCAAGAATCTGGATGTCTCATACAACGCTCGCTTAAGTGTCATAGACGGCTCCGTAATGCCCAGTCTAACCTCCATAAAAGCTGATAGCTGTGCCTTAGAGCAGGTGGCTCTCCCAGCGCAGATTGCAGAGTTCTACGCAAAGGGTAACAAGCTCACTAAACTCGGTGAGGGAGCTGTCGCTTTCCCCAAGTTGCTACGTCTGAGACTCCAGGGCAACGACTTCGCTGAGCTTACGTTTGGTGAGTGCCCGCTCCTTAACGATCTCGAGCTAGAGGGCAATAAGCTCACGGCTCTTACACTAGGCACACTACCTAGTCTGAGGACGATATTCCTCCAGGAGAACCTCCTCGAGGCGGACGCTCTCAACAAGGTTTACAATGCCTTACCGACCCTCTCAGGAACGATCAAGGTGGCCAACAACCCTGGCGCAGAGAAGGCCCTCGGTTATATAGCTACGGAGAAGGGCTGGACGATAGACGTCCCTGGTCAAAAGAACCAAGACCCAGATCCCGTCATTACGATAAAGACAAAGCCCGACAAAGAGATCTACTTGGGCCTGTCTGGCTTTGCTGACGAGAGTAAGGTGCAGATAGAGACAGACGAAGGCGTAGTCGTAGAGGAGACGATCACGAGTGGCACGCCTCCTACCAAGAAGTACAAGTCGACGAGAGGCCTTGTCCGAATCACTGGATTGGTACATACGATAGACTGCTCCGAAAACGGCTCTATCGCATACGACATCGACGCCTCACAGAGTCCTAAGCTGGTTAAGTTCTATGCGCTGCACAACACGATGACCTCTGTCAACGTCAAGGGCTGCGCTGATCTTACCTTTATCAACTGTGCGGGTAGTGAGCTCCCAGAGATTGATCTCTCAGACTGCAAGCAACTAGAGACCGTATGGCTGCCAGGTAATAAGATGATAAGCATCGACCTGACTGGGCTGACGAACCTCCAAGAGCTTAGCCTAGAGCGCAACCTACTGACCGACATTCGTGGTCTCTCAGACTGCACTAAGCTGACAGAGCTCAATGTCGCTGAAAACGAACTCACGACGCTCGCGCTCACGGGGCTGTCTAGCCTGAACAAGCTTGACTGTCGCGACAACAAGCTGACCGCTCTCGACCTCAGCTCTTGTACGGCTCTGACGGAGGCATTCTGCTACAAGAACGCTATCAAAGAGCCTGCTATGAAGCAACTCTTCGAGAGCCTCCCCACAAGAAGTGCTAGTGAGCGTGGTGAACTCTACGCCATTGACTCTTCAGACAAGGGCGAGGAGAACAAAGTAAACGACGCTGATGTCAAGATCGCTAGTGACAAGTTCTGGCTCGTCTATGACTACAAGAACTACGACAATGGAGGCAAGAATCCACTTGCTAACGATCCAGTCGTCTCGGCAGATCACTACCGCCTCATGATCACTGGAGACTATATCGAGATCGCTCAGACTACTCCCCACGCTGTCGTGGAGCTATATGCGCTCGATGGTACGCTCCTACAGAGCGCACGTGCTGATCAGAGCGGTGACCTGCGACTCAGCATCGCGGAGCTACCCACGGGGAGCTACCTACTCTCCGTCGATGGCGAGGCAACCAAGGTAATCCTCTAGCGACTGCCACCTCACAATCTTGCTTGCAAGATTGTCCAGACTTTGCAGAAAGGATGAAGCGCAAGGCGCTGAGGGTGAGGTCTGAAGGGAGCATACCTCCGTATGTGACCGAAGCCGAATCCCGAAAGCAACACAGCGATTCGCCTTTATACAACAGTCTCATATAATATAAGAGGACTCTCCCAGCAGCAGGTCACCAGGCCTAACGCTGAGGGAGTCCTCTTATTTATCGTGTATGCTTACGATGACGCCACGGCAGAGGGCAAAGGACGATCTGACGCATTGTCACCCCTGCCCTCTAATTTCTAACCTCTGACCTCTAATCTCTATTTACATATCTTTACGGGGAAATTCGTCCGATTCTCTCCTTTCTCGAATATCCACGTGGAGAATCTCAAATCTCCACGTGGATATTTTTT
>NZ_CABUAN010000024.1 GCF_902489635.1 uncultured Porphyromonas sp.
TATTCGAGAAAGGAGGGAATCGGACGAATTTCCCCGTAAAGATATGTAAATAGAGATTGGAGGTTAGAGGCTAGAGATTAGAGGGCGGAGCTGACTCATTGTATATTGTATATATAATGTGTTAGTTCTGTTCTCCCCGACGAAGGAAAGAGAGGCTGGAGGCCTTCTTGGTTCATCGGAGGATTGGTCGGAGGGTTGGTTGGAGGATTGGTCGGAGGGTTGGTTGCTAGGCCAGTTGTGAGGGTTGGGAGCTTTTTTGTATCTTTACGGAGCAATCGAAAAACAAGAATAGCGTTACTATGGCAAACATCAAAGAGTACATAGCGGAGCACGAGAACCGCTTTCACGAGGACCTATACGGTCTCGTGCGTATCCCATCGATCAGCGCGCAGAGCGAGCACAAGGCTGATATGCAGCGTGCTGCCGAGTATCTGCGTGACCACCTGCTCTCGCTAGGCGTGCAGGAGGCGGAGGTGATGCCTTCGCAGGGCAACCCCATCGTCTTCGGACACTATAAGCAGCCTGGGGCGACGAAGACGATCCTCGTCTACGGGCACTATGACGTGATGCCTGTGGAGCCTCTGGAGCTGTGGGAGAGCCAGCCCTTTGAGCCTGAGATACGCGATGGACGCATCTACGCTCGTGGCGCTAATGACGACAAGGGGCAGATTATGATCCAGCTCAAAGGCTTCGAGACCGCTAAGGCTCTTGGCTTGGTCGGGGTCAATGTGAAGTTTATCTTCGAGGGCGAGGAGGAGATCGGCTCAGGGAGTTTGTCGCCTTTCTGCCGTGAGCATAAGGATCTGCTGGCAGCGGACGTGATCCTCGTATCTGACACGACGATGCTGAGCGAGGTGACGCCGAGCATTACGGCTGGTCTACGTGGTCTCGCCTACTGGCAGGTGGAGGTAACGGGTCCCAATAGGGATCTGCACTCAGGTCACTTCGGCGGTGCTGTCGCTAACCCGATCAATGAGCTGTGCAAGATCATTGCTCAGATCGTAGACGACAAGGGACGCATCACGGTACCAGGCTTCTACGACAAGGTGCTACCACTCTCCGACGAGGAGCGTGCGATGATTCGCAAGGCGCCTTTCTCCGAGGAGGCTTACTGCCGTGCGCTGGATATTCGTGAGACGCAAGGCGAGGAGGGCTACATTACGCTAGAGCGCAATAGCTGTCGTCCTTCCTTTGACGTGTGCGGTATCTGGGGCGGTTATCAAGGCGAAGGTGCCAAGACGGTGCTTCCCTCGAAGGCTTACGCTAAGCTCTCTTGCCGTCTGGTGGCTAATCAGGATCATGAGGAGATCTCCCGCCTGATGAAGGAGTATATCGAGCAGATCGCGCCTAAGTCTGTCCATGTGAAGGTGACGCCGATGCACGGCGGTGCGGGTTACTACTGTCCGCTAGACCTGCCTGCTTACCAGGCTGCTGCTCAGGCGGTCGAGAAGGCTTACGGGGTGGCTCCGCTAGCGATACGCAGTGGCGGTAGCATTCCGATTATTGCTGCTTTTGAGGAGATCCTCGGACTTAAGACGGTATTGATGGGCTTTGGTCTGGAGGAAGATGCAATCCACTCGCCCAATGAGAGCTTTTCGGTAGGTGTCTTCCGCAAGGGTGTCGAGGCGGTAGCTGAGTTTTACCGACTATTTAACTAAACGGGCATGAGTAGTATACTAATTAAGGAGTCGCTCATCGGAGGGGCGACGCAAGATCTCTTGATCGTGGACAATCGTATCGACAAGATCGGTACGGATCTGCTCCCGATCGATGAAGAGACGATCATCCTCGACGGCCGTGACAAGGCGGTCGTGCCAGGACTCTGCAACGGACACACACACTGTGCCATGACGCTCTTCAGAGGGTATGGCGATGACCTGCCGTTGCAGACTTGGCTGGAGGACTACATCTGGCCCGTGGAGGCACACATGACGGAGGAGGATATCTACGTCGGTGCTTTGCTCGGCTGTGTGGAGATGATCCAGAGCGGTACGACCTGCTTCCTCGATATGTACACAGCGCCTGAGGCGACCGCTCGTGCGGTGCTGGAGACAGGCATAAGGGCTAATCTGAGCTACACGCTCTTCGACCGTGGCGATGCCGAGCGGGCACAGCTAGATCGCGACAATTGCTACCGCTATGAGCAGCTCTTTGCGGAGCTCCCTGAGCGGATCGGCTGGAGTGTGGGACCACACGCTATCTACACCGTTTCGGGGGATCAATTGCACTTCGCGAAGGAGTTTGCCGAGGAGCATGAGATCCCCATTCACCTGCACCTCTCCGAGACAGAGCGTGAGGTGAAGGATTGTATTGCCGAGCACGGCACGACGCCTGTCCGCTATCTGGAGCAGATCGATGCGCTCTCGCCTCGCTGCATCATGGCGCACAGCTTATGGCTGGACGATGAGGAGCTAGACATCCTAGCACGTCACGGCTGTACACTGGTTCACAACCCGGCGAGCAATATGAAGCTGGCTAGTGGTGGGCGCTTTCGCTACGAAGAGATGAAGGAGCGGGGCATCCCTGTGGCTATTGGTACGGACGGCTGCTCCTCGAGCAACGACCTGGACATGTACATCGCTATGCGTATGGCTTCGCTCCTGGGCAAGGTGTGGCGCTACGACCCGACAGCGGTCTGCGCTCCCGACATCTACCGCTCCGCAACGGAGGTGGGCTACGCTATGCTGGGACTCAAGGGCGGACGCATCGAGGAGGGCTACCTAGCCGACCTTTGTCTTATAGACCTTAAGGCGCCGAGCATGGTGCCTTGTCACAATCTGACTTCAAATCTTGTCTACGCAGGCTCCTCGACGATCGTCTCGACGACCATCGTGGACGGAGCAATCCTCATGCGTGACCGTGAGATCGTCGGCATGGAGCGCATTATCGAGATGGCTCGTCGCACGGCTCACGACTTACTTCACCGTAAGGGGTAGAGACCTTTTCACTATCAAACGAAATACACTACTATGGACTTTCAAAAATATCAGCAAGCAGCCGACTATATCAAGAGCAAGATAGCGGCACAGCCCCGCGTGGGCATCATACTAGGTAGCGGCCTGGGCAATCTAGCCGACGAGATCGCTAACCCGACCATCATCCCATACAGCGAGATCCCCAACTTCGCACACTCGACCGCTATCGGTCACAAGGGCAACTTCATCTCTGGCACGCTGGGTGGTGTCCCCGTGGTGGCGATGCAGGGACGCTTTCACTACTACGAGGGCTACCCGATGGAGGTGGTCACGCTGCCAGTGCGGGTGATGAAGCTCCTCGGCATCGAGATCCTGATTGTCTCCAACGCTGCGGGTGGCATCAACTCGAACTTCCACGTGGGTGACCTGATGATCATCAGGGATCATATCAATATGCTTCCCAACCCACTCATTGGTCCTAATGATGAGAACTTTGGGGTCCGCTTCCCCGATATGACGCGTGCTTACGATCGTGAACTGATTGCGCTCGCTGAGACCATCGCTCAAGAGCAAAAGTTGACACTCCAGAAGGGTGTCTACGTAAGTCTTACCGGTCCTTCCTACGAGACGCCTGCAGAGTATAAGTATTGGCAGACGGTCGGCGCTGATGCGGTCGGCATGAGCACGACGCCAGAGGTGATTGTGGCTCGCCATGCGGGTATCCGCGTCTTCGGCATGTCCGTCATCACGAACGAGGGGTGGCACTTCGAGGGAGACTACACGAACGATGGCGACGAGGTGGTCGCTGCCGCCAATGCCGCCTCCAAGCGTATGGGTGGTCTCATCGCAGAGCTCATAGCCCGTGCCTAACTCCCCGATAGACGAAGAGACGATCGCTGCACAGCTTGTCGCCATACGTGCTGCGCTCCGCACACGTATGGACGGCTCTGTGGCGCAGTCGATGCGGGAGTCGGGACTGGACTACCGCTACAACTGGGGCTGGACACGAGGCTATCTCCTAGAGCTTGCGGCGCAGTACCAGCCCTCCCGACAGCTTGCCGAGGCACTGCGGGACACCTCCGTGCGGGAGCTGCTGATCCTCTCCACAATGCTCTTCCCCCGTGAGGAGCTCACGGAGCAAGACGTGGCGGCTTTCCTCGAGAAGGCAACCAATGTGGAGCTACAGGAGCAGCTCGCCTTTAACCTCCTATCATACGCACCACTAGCCATTCGCTGGGCGGAGAAGGTTGTCTTAAGCAACGCTACTGATGAGTCGAAGCTCTACGTGGCACTCTTAACCATCGCAAACTATACGAAGCGACAGCCTGACAAGCCTTTGCCAGAGAAGCTGACGGAGGCACTGGAGTCGTATGTCTCTGCCGAAGAGCTACCGATGCATTGTCGTCGTGTGGCGTATGATCTGCTGATTACATTAGAAGAGCGCACAGCAAGCAATGATTGACGCATACTTTATCTCAGAGGTGTCGTGGGAGGTCGCCAACAAGGTGGGTGGCATCTACACCGTCCTCTCGTCACGAGCGGGCGAGATGATGCATCGCCACGGGGCGGAGCAAGTTCTTTTCGTGGGTCCTCGTCTTCGACCGATGGAGGAGATGGTAGACTTTCGTGCGGAGACCTTTTGCATCACCCTGCCCAGTCACATCTCGCTACTGGGCGTGGAGCTACCGATCACGCAGGGCTACTGGCTCACGCCTGGGGGTGAAGCGCAAACGATCCTCGTGGACTACAAGCCGCTCGCCACAGTCCGTGATCAGCTCTACTACCTCATGTGGCAGCACTACGGCATCCAGTCGGACCTCGGTTATGGCGACTACGACGACTCCTGTCTCTTTGCCCTTGCAGCTGCCGCGACACTGCTCGCTGTGACTCCGCAGCTCGCGTCGCCTGGGAGTCAGCCGATAGCTATTTATAATGAGTGGATCACTGGCATGGGCTTGCTCTATCATCACCTGCAGCAGCCAGACCTGCGCTCGCTCTTTATCACCCACGCCACGACCGTGGGGCGCTCTATCTGTAGCAATGGCAAGGATCTCTACCGCTACTTCACGGGCTACCACGGAGATCAGATGGCGAGCGAACTGCATGTCGAGGCGAAGCATGCGCTAGAGAAGGCGGCCGCCCATACCGCCACCATCTTTGCGACGGTCAGCGAGGTGACCGCTCTGGAGTGTACACAGCTCTTGGAGCGTACGCCAGTGGTCTTGCCGAATGGCTTCCACGCATTGGCTACAAGTCGCTTTAAGTCAAAGGCTCGCCAGCGATTGCTAGACGTTGCCAGCCGGCTTTATGGCAAAACCTTTGCCGCTGAGCGCACGACACTCGTCGCTACCTCGGGACGCTACGAGTATCGCAACAAAGGGATCGACCTCATTGTCGCTTCTCTCGAGAGCCTCCTCCAGCAGCAAGCGAAGCTTTCGTCTGACCTCATCCTTTACTTCTTCATTCCCGCTTGGGTTGCCGAGCCTAGAGCCGACCTAGCCTATCTGCTCAGTGATACCGACCCAGAGAGCGGTATCACCCCATTACAGTATCCTTACTTAACGCATTGGCTGCACAACTTGCGAGAGGATACACTTGCTAATCGTCTAGGCGAGCTACTCCAAAGAGGTGCAACAGCGCAGCACATCTATCCGATCTTCGTGCCCACCTACCTCGATGGTCATGACGGTATCCTAGGCTTTCCTTATTATGATCTGCTGAGTGCCCTCGATCTGACCCTTTTTCCCTCGTACTATGAGCCGTGGGGCTACACGCCGCTAGAGAGTATCGCCTATGGCGTGCCGACGGTGACGACAGACTTGTCTGGCTTTGGCCAGGCGATCTTAGAGCTCTATGGCGAGCCTGCTACGGACAGCCTGCAGCACGGTGTGCAGGTCATCCCACGTCGTGATCATGACGACGCCTTTGTGACAAAGGCCTTGGCGACGATCCTAGAGCAAGCTACCGCAGGACTCCCGAAGGCATGCTACAAGCAAGCTCGGCAGACAGCCGCCCAAGCGCTTTGGGCACACTATTACGACTATTATATAGAGACTTACCGTCAGATGAAGACGCCGAGCTAGTTGATCAGCTGCGTGCGGCTATCCTGATCGGCTCTAGCAGGCTCCATCTCGGAGCGTGGCACCATGCTCTGGGCGAGGTAGTCAGGACGATTGGCGTAGATGTATAGGACGCTGCCCCCCTTGATCGCATCGATGATTGGACGCGCCAGTGCACGAGGCACTGCAGGGCACCCGTAGCTACGCCCGAGACGTCCCTGTCGGATGATCTGATCATTCACATAAGCGGCACCATGTACGACGATAGCACGAGCCCGTGCCTGATCGTTGTACCCACGCTCCAGCCCGTCGAGACGTAGCGAGTAGCCGTTGCTCCCGCTGTAAGTCTCATTGGTTAGGTAGAAGCCCAGAGAGCTCTGATGTGAGTTCGGTTGGTTGGAAAAAGAGGTAGCGTAGTTTTCCCCACTACCACGTCCATGCGCGCAAAGCGTAGCATAGAGGAGCTTACCCTGCTCCATGTCAAAGACAAACATACGCTCCTGAGTCGAGGGCTTGGAGAAGTCCACGATGGTAAGCCGTGAGCGATGCTTGTTTGAGATCTGATTGTATCCCCGCACGCCCAGGCTAAAAGCCTCAAACGAGAGCCTCCCCTCCAGGCCCATCTGCTGGTAGAGCTGATTGATCTGCTGTCGCTCTGCAGAGGTAGGTACGACCGTCACACGGTGTCCCGTGGGCGGTATGTCCCACAGCGAGACATCAGACCCAGCTACGTAGCTAGGCATGAGTATCATCAAGATTATCAACCATCTAAGTGAAGAGCTGTGAAGCGTATGCATATCTAGTAAGAGGCTCATTAACGCGCCAAAGGTACGAAAAAGAGATTAGATGTTAGATGTTAGAGGTTAGAAATTAGAGGTCAGAGGCTAGATGTTAGATGTTAGTTTCTAGCAGCACTAGCAACACTAGTGCCCCCTCTCTAAAAACGCAGTCGGTCGGCACACACAACCTGTGTGCCGACCGACTGATAGTGCTCGACCGCTTAGAACCAGAACAACGGGTAGTACCAAATGAGCCGGGTCGTATTCATAAGTTCTTCCCAGTTGTAAGTGGAGGTGGTGTTTGCCCTCTGATAGCCAACCGTAATAAAAGACATCGTTGGCTCGAACACGCTCTCTGGGATCTTCAGATAAAACTCGTAAGAGAGATTGTTCTGACTGATGGGCGTGTTACTGAGCGTTAGATAGTTGGATATATCGACATACCTTCCTGGATCATCATCGTAGATATTCCAGTATGGCTGTGCATTGGGATGTTCGTAATACCCGCCATTTGCGTAGTGTAGGAGTTGCCCCTTGACCTCCACGCTCGTAGCTGTGAACTCATGCTCCTCACTTGCCACCCACTCTCGCAAAGTCTTGGTCGCACTAATGGTGAAGGCGATGTAGCCGTACTCAGATCGAGCCTGATAGACACTCTTTATCGTTACCGATTGATCCAGATTCGCAGGAGCTTTCGTCTTATCATAGGTCAGATAAAACAGCCCATCGGTGTTAGTCGCCTGGATGTAATACGTACCTTGAGGGACGGCGTTACCTTTCTGGGTGAAACGACTGGTGCTAGGCATCGGTCTCTTTGTATTAGAGGTGCCAGGCTCCTTGAAGTAAAGACGTATAGGCTTGGACTTGTAGGGCGAGGCACTAGAATAGATCGTCTCCGTCTCGTAGTAAGGGGAGGAGAGGACGATATCGTGGTTAGGAGAGGTTGTCCCATCATTGACTAGCACGGGGATGCGTACGCGTCCATTGTGGCGATCGTAGGAGTCTGTCTTGACGATATAGCGGTAGTAGACCTTGCTGCCACGCTTGACAATGGTTAGGTTCTCCGTATTCCCTTGTTTATTCCTTGGGGAGAGATCTGGAGCCTCGATGAGCACATCAAAGGGGAAGATACCCTTGGGCAGATTCTTATACAGATCAAACTCGAGGAACTTATCTCCTGCTTGCCCCCCCTGTGCATCATTGACCAGCTTGGCCTTAAAGAGTAGCGGCTTGCGTATGGTGATCTCCACATTACGTATCAGGGGGTTGGTAGCACCAGTAACAGGCTTGCCATCTGTACGCACATAGGTGTATAGATCCTTAGGGTTAGCCGGGGGGGTGTCGTCAGGAGCGTAAGAGCGTAGTCCGGCCACCTCAATGCTGTATCGCTCGACAGCATCGGAGGGGATGTCCTTGACCTCGACGCTAAAGTGGTCGTCATTGCCACTACGAGTGCTTACGTCTGTCTGTGTCAGAGCGCCCATGTAAGCATCATGGTCACTCCACCGCTTGTAATACCTGATATACTGTGCACCAGAGCCTGCTCCCGTACCACCCCCATAGGGCTTGAAGCGATAGTTGCTATTGGTGATGGCAAAGCTGGTGTTAAAGTTATATGTACCAGGACGCACGATCAGTATCTGGACGGGATCCGCCTTGAGCGTAAACATCTCGTCGGAGACCTGCGTGAACTCCTGTAGCTCGATCGAGGAGAATATGTTGTTGTGCGCAGGAGCTGCTATCGCCTCAGCCATCGTAGCGTAGCCGTCCGAATTAACCGCCGTAATAGTCACCTTGTAGTGATTGTTGCGGATGATCGGGAGGACGCGATCGCTGACGATGTTTTCCTTATTTCGCTTGGCAACGAAGTCTACCTTGTAGTATCGAGTCTCAGTGTTTCCATTCTTGAGCAATTTCTCTCCTCGAATGATGAGGAAGACCTTCTTATTCCCATCGTTTTGATGCTCAAATAGTCTAAACTCAGCATCCGCTGGGACGATGTGCTCTGGAATATCGTTGGGGATGATCTCTACATCGGGAGGAATCGTTGCCTTGGTCGGTGCATAAGGAAAGGCAAAGGCGTAGTTGTCCATCACAAAGGGAGCTACCGTGCCACTCTTATGCACATTGCAAGCGGTAAAGCCTGTCAGCTTGAAGCCATTTGTTGCCGGAGCCTTATTGACTACCGTGACTTTGGCATGACAGCGTAGGAGCTTGATCACCTTGCCTTGTAGCGACTGACCATCTAACTTATTTAGCTTGACCTGCGCCCACATCGGGTCGAAGGCTTTGGTCTTATCGTTATTACCATTGGCTGACTCAATGCTTGTCGTCAGCTTGGGTATAATCGCTCCTGCCGAGTTGCCCACGAGGTAGTAATCCTGCGTTTGTCCCGTCCAGTCGTAATTAGCCACGAAGTGTAAGTATCGAGGCTTGCTACTCTGTATGAAGGTCGCCTTAAAGCTCTTGATCATCTTGATAGAGCCTTTTTCACCATCAGGCAAGAAGGCGTCATCCGTTAGACTAGCAGCTGAGGTGGGGTCTCCTAGTACAGCGTCTGTCGAGTAGAGAAACTGCTGATTATCGTCAAAGACTAATATGCGTAGCGAGGAGATCTTCTCGACCTCGTCATCGTTGATGGATTCACTCCTGAGTGCTAGTTCACGCAGATCATCCGCGTGTAGTCCTAGGGTCAGCGTGATCGAGTCGCCCTCCTTACCCTCAGGTATGAGCATGCTATCCATAGGCTCCCGGGCACACCCAGCGAGTAGCAGGAGCAGTGGCAGGGCTATATAATAAAGATATACTCTTCGCTTCATAAGAATTGGATTACTGCTCGTCATACATATATGTGTCAAAGATGGGTCGGACATAGACTGCGGGGAAGCCATCTTCGTACGAGTTCTTCTTCCCTCGTTTATTGACCATTTCCTGAAATGTGATGACCTTATGTTGTAGGAAATCATACACCATACCCTCCTCTGCTACCCAATAGTAGGAGCCAAAGAGCAAGCCCTCAATCTCTGTTTTCTTATCTATCTGCATCTCGTCAATAAGCTTCATCTCGGCAGAGGTAGGGATACGCCACCGCCCTTGATACTTGAAGTCTTTGTAAATGGTACGCCATTCCCCAGAATAGGGCCCTGGATAATTACCTGTTATGTTATAGAACTCTGTATAGTTGCCATTTGTACCAAACTCACCCTCGAAGTAGTCGAAGCAGCGCGTCTGGGCGTCCCAATAGTACGCTGCGAGGTTTTGTATTTTAGCCGTTCCACCTTGGTAAGAGGAAGTGCCATCATTGTAGTCTGTTGGGTTGGTGTAAGGATCATGCACACCCCAGAAAGCACTAGACAATGGACCATAGTAAGGAGCTTCAGCTGAAAACATCTGCGAGGAGAACCTACTCTCACGACTCATGGTGCTGGGCACATCCCCAGGCATTTGAAAAGAGTAGAAACTCATACCATGTTGGCTGGCGATGATGAACTGTGGAGAGATGAGCTGGTTGGACATGTGATCAGTCTTAGTCCGACCCTTGGAATCCACCGGCGAGCCGATGCGCTCACCTTCTCTAGGAACTACAGTTGTGATCTTAAAGTTCACCTCGTTGACCTGAGGAGAGTATTTGTCTTCTCCCTGATACTTGCCGAAGATGCCAATTGTGGAGTGATACCTAAAGTCAGCGTAGACGGGTGTCATCTTACCATTCTCGTCTACGTACTGCTCCCTGCCATTGTGGAAGCGCTGAGAGCGTTCGCCCGTGACATACCTATTGGGATACTGCAAGACGCGCACTACTTGGCTTAAGTTACCGCCCCGTTGCTTTACGGTGAATTCAATGTGATACGGAATATAGTTGACCGGTACAGGGTGCTTGATCGTGATGACTCCATTGGAGAGATAATCCTCCGAAGGGGTAATCACGATGCCGTCCCAGTCGGACGTATTAGGCTTACTAGAGACCTCAGTTTTAGTTCCATTGATCTTGTAGAGCTTGGACTCCGTCTGGCTATACTCACGACGGTAGTGTACGCCTCGCTTGTCGTAATACTCGTACCAAACGCTCTCTATCTGAATATCTACTGGCAGACTGGAGGCATAGGGTATGGAGACCTCATCGACATCCGCCATGATGGGACGCCTGTCATACACCTCGAGGTACTGCGCCTTGAGAAGCTCGCCATCGACGGCATCAATCAGATTCCACGGCTTGATGGCTATAGCAGCGGCTATGTCTACGGGGGTGTCTTCGTTGAGACTGCCTAGGACCTCGATGGAGGTGAGGACGTCATAGAGATGGTTGCGCTCGAGTTTGTGAAGCATATCCTCTTTGACCTCCCCGAGAGCCTTGCGGTAGTTCACTGGTATGCGGTAGTAGTAATTAACCCAAGAGTCTTCAGCCTTTGCCTCCTTAGGACGCATAGTCAGCTTGAGACGTAGGAAAGTCTCATTTGTCGAGGTGCTACGCCAGTCATGCTCGTAAGCGTAAAAAGGCACTGTACCATAAAACTTGCCGTCTCCCTTGCTATTCTTATACCCTAGAGCAGAGAAGTCGGTCTCAACCATAGGACGGTAGGCGGAGTTGTGCCAGTCGCTACCATTGGGCTGATAGGGAGAGGCACTCCGTACGATCTTCGTCTTCTCTGGATAGCGTACGAGACAGACTTCAGGTACGCTACCTGGCTTGACGACATATTGAGTCGCGATACCATTCTGATAGTCCTTGACATCGATATGGTCGATCCTCAGTCGAATCTTGGCAGCAGCACGATAGAGTTCGATCGTCCCTAGTTCTGCTCTTGGTTTTTGATAGCCCCAAGTAACGGTCGTCTGGAGTGCACCATCCATAAGAAATTTATCCTGTGGGGCTATCTGTCCGTTTTGGGGAGCAGGGTTGAGCTTGCTCTGATCGTCCTGTATCAGCTTGTAGAGAGCTGTCTTTGTTGTGACGCTCGTGGCTATAGACTCGCTGGCATTGACCACCGCGATATAGTCTAGTGGCGTACCCTCGAGCTTAGGAAGGTCATCCTTGGGGACAATAAAGGTGGCACGACTGCCGATCTCGCTACCCGTGAGCGCCTCCTGCTTGAGCGGAGTGTAGCGCCCGACGAGATTGCCTGACATTGGGTCAAAGACAAAGAGCTCTATGCTCTCGATCTTGTTTTCATTCAGTATGCTGATGCCGTGGAGCCCGTTCTCCTTGTCACCCTCTTCCTCGCCGACGTGGCTACGGAGCGTGGCTGTGGTCGTCTGCTCGGTACGCGGTATGAGCGTGAGCTCGAGGAGCTTGCCATCTTCCTCGGAGATGTGCAGAGCATCGTCTGTTCGCTCACTAACGCAACTGGTGAATGCCACACAGATGCCCACGAAGGTGAGCACGGTGCAGAGGGCTATGCGTGCGCTGGTCTGGATATTATATCGAAGCTTTGTCATTGCGAGTCTTAGTACATTACTTGTTTGATACGCCACCGCTGAGAGCCTCCGCCATCCATGTAGCTGTCACGGGTTCTCTGAGGGTTGAGGTCTAGCTCCTTGCCATCGACTACGATGTAAAACTGAGTGTAGTATGGCTCAGAGGTAAACTCCTGTCGGGGCTTGATCTGGAATGTATAGGTTTGTGGAGGAACTTGACCGACGATGTCTGGCTCTACTACCTGATCGTAGGTCGTGCCCGTAAAGAGGTAGTTCAGTCCGTTCGTGATGGAGGCTGACCAAATAGCACCTACGGGCTTGGTAATCTCAAAGGTAACCTCGACGATCTCGTTGTGTGAGAGGAGTACCTCCTGAGATATGTCGTTTAGATCACGTGTGGCATTAGTTTTTGTGTTGACGACCTTGAGCGTGCACGTATACTTCGGTCGCGTGAACTGCAGCTCTGACTGGATCAGTTGCCAGGGCATCACCTTAAAGTTTATGACTAGGTACTTACCATCGGCAGGTACATTGATGTCGTAACGATAGTGATGGTTGCGGACGATGCTGTAGTCGGCTTGATTGCTTAAGACATTGCCCGTAGCGACATCTAGGTAGGTGTATTCCGACCCTGGGGTCATGTTTTGTGTGTTCTGATTGGAGATGATAGGGATCTTGTGTACGACGCCACTCACCATCTCTATCTGTATGTAGCTGGGAGTGCCAATGGGCTCGTCGCTCCTCGAATTCCATCCTAGTGTAGAGGAAGCCTTCCCGAGGAGTCGCTCTGGGATGTACATCTTAGCTTGGAAGCTATTGCCCGTGATGGAACCACTACCATTAAAAGGCTTTTCGGTTAAAGCTACAGAGGCAGATTTACTATTCTCCATAAAGGAGTGCTGTGTAGCTACATTGCAGATCTTGATGCTCTTGATCTTGCTGACGCCATCTCCCGTGAGGTTGAGGCTGACCTTGGCTGAGGAGCGTACCAGATTGACGGTCTGTTGCTTCGTGCCAGTCTCGGGGCTGTCAGGCCAATTGCTGACAGGCTCGAGAGGCTTCGATGTATTTGTCGTCGGAGTAAAGGGCTTGGGTACGCTCACACTCCCGCCTGCGGGTATGATTTGGTTCTCATAGATACGCGCCATCGGGAAGAGACTCTTCTCCGTGCCTTTCATCACGGCACCATTGTAGAGTGGTGTGCCTGTGTCGCGGCTCTGGAAGCTCTCGAGATGTTGTAGCGTTGTCTTCAGGTCAGCATAGGTTTTCAAGCCCTCCAGCGTATTCTTCCAGCTCTCAGGATAGTTTGCTACAAAGCAAAAGTGGTACCGTGCCCCCTCCTCGGGCTGTAGCTCCATGAGGAAGTATTGCTCCGTCGTGAAGTGGCTCTTGACGAGTAGGCTCTGATCATCTGTAGTTCCCACCTTATAAATCAAGACTGCTAGCTCGCCTACATAGTCTTCATAGTCCTTGGAGTCAGACTGTATAGAGGGATTGTCGCCCTGCTCACGCAGAGAAGTGTTGGGGAGTTCTATTCCACCCATTGAGAAGCGCAGACAGGTGGTCCGACTAGGGTCATCGTCAGGTACGGCTCCTCCGTTCATCCGCTGGCACGATACAGATAGTAGCGTGCTGCAGAGGAGAGCTAGGAGTGTAATGTATAATGTATTGCGAGACATAATAAGCAGAGAGCTGTATGTGTGTTAGGGAAGGGAGTGGTGGATAGATCGGGAGGGGTGGAGAGGCCCTTAGTATCTATTGGTCAGATTGACTGGGAAGGAGTGTATCTGATAGTTGTTGATGAAGATGTTGATCACGAGGTTATTGTCCTTACACTTATCTTCCAGCTCTAGGACGATGTCAAAGTCGTGGGTACACTCTAGGTTTACGTTGGGGTTCTCTAGTAAGACCTTCCCTAGGAGGTCCTGCTCGAGGAAGTCCTTCTTCTCCTTCTTATTGTGTAGACGTAGGAGGTTGTGGTAGCCACTCTTGAGCTCCATAAGTGTGAAGGAGAGGGTTCTAGCAAACTTGTCTTTGTATAGCTCTACGCCTGGGTAGTTGAGGGTTGGATTGTCTAGAGGCATCCGCCTATTGATGAGGTAGGTGCCATCGGCCGAATAGGTCAGTATGTCAAAGTCGTCAATGTCGTAGCGGTCCCGTACACTCTCGTGGAGTCGCAGGGTAATGTTGATGCGGTTGGTCACTTCTAGCATGTTGATGGAGACATTGGCATACACGGTACCGTACTCCTTACGGTCTGGTAGAGAGACGACACGGCTCTCACCTTGCCATACCTTATGCTCTCCGAGACTGATGGCCTTGTCATTCTCGGCACGTAGTCGTAGCATGACATCTTTTTTGGTTGTCGTGCCCTCTACGAAATTCCCCAAAGTGAAGTATTGGTCTGGCGTGCCGCCCCATGCGATGAAGGAGTACTGTCCATTCTCGACGGGAGGAAGCTCGACCTTGTACACCTCAGTCAGATCCACCCATCCTGTCACCTTCTTTACTGTGACTAGCACATCGTTTAGGTCGAAGGCGAAGACATACAGCCCATTTACCTCACCCACAGCCTCTGGGGCTTTCATACAAGGGGTCTGATTGTAAAAACTGATGTACACCCCTTGAGGGCACTCCTCGAGATCCTCATAGATGATCTTGCTACAAGCGGTGGTGAGTGCTAGGAGAGTGAGTAAGGGAAGTATAATATGGTGAACCCTATTCATAGCTCAGATGTTTGATAGAAGTGATAAGAAAGGACTACAGGGGGCTGGACGCCTCAGTGAGATGGGGGACCAACGCCCCCTGTAGTCGTCTGTTGTGCGATCTACTCAGCCTCTATATTAGGATAGAAGCTGGGTCGATGATTAGTAACGGTTGATAAGATCTACCTTATAGCTGTGGATCGTCCAGGGGAGTACCTGCAGCTGTACAGAGAGGTGAGTCTTCTTCGTCTCGAGAGGCTCATCAGGCTTGATCTCATCCTTGTCTGCTACACCCATCTCGCCGAAGCCGGTGATGTGTGCATGGTAGACCTGGTTGCGTACCGTAGGAGACTCGCTGATTGTCTTGGTCAGATCTTCATAAGGAACGTCTGGGTTCAGCCAGATGTAGTAGTACATCTCACCATTCTTGTACTCCTTAGCGCTCTGCTTCTTCTCGTGAGTGGCACCTGCTGTTAGAGCAGCATCCATAGCCTCAGCCCTTTCGAGAGTAGAGTAGAACTTACCATCAGATAGACCTAGGTAAACAGTCTGAGCCTCGGTGCCAGTAGGAGCAGCGCCATCGATCTTGTCTACGGTGAAGGTCGCCTTGATCTCAAACATAGTCGTGTTGCCCTTCATGTACTTGCCTTCAGCGTGTGTGACAGGGAGGACGAACTTGCTAAACGTCTCCTCACCTAGAGCAGCCTTGACATTATCAAGCGTGTTGTCTGCCTTTACGATAGCAGCCTTGTAACCCTCAGCGTCAGAGAAGAGCATCTTACCATCAGCCTCGGTAGCTAGAGTAGCCCAAGTACTAGATGTAGGAATGAAGTCGTATACAGGAGCTGCGACCTTCCAGTTCGTGCGGTCCTCTAGGACGTTGAACTGTAGGGCGCTACCAGTCACCTGATAGGCGATATCCTTGACGGTAACCGTTGCTGTCGTTTGCTCTGTTGTGGCACCCTGAGCATCTGTGAAGGAGCGCTTGACTTCGATCGTCTTCTTGACCTGATCGTCTACAGTGACGATAGCACGAGATGCGACACGTGATACGCGTACCTCGACACGGTTAGCCTTACCACCGATAGCGTCTTCCTTGCTGACGTTGGGCTTGATCTCCATTTCCTGAGGAGCGGTCTCGTTGGTCATCAAGACGATATCCTTCTCAGCCTCGTACTTAGCTACATCTGCAATAGCAGCAACGGTAGCGATAGCCTTCTGGAACTCTGCGTCGAACGTAGCTGCATCAGCGGTCTTCTGATCGAGGATGGTTGTGACCTTGTTGGTGACATCATTGATGACGACATAGACCTTTACCTTGTCACCAGACTTAGCCTCTACAGCGAGGTTAGGAGCGAGGATACCATTGTTGATGCCCCCGAAATTGGCCTCCGTGAATTGATCTGAGCTGATCGTGGTAGTACCATTAGAAGTGGTGGCTACGTAGACCTTGATCTTCTTGATCACGTCACGACCCTGCCACTCACCATCTAGCTTGTTGTGGTCATCAGGTAGAGCACGCGTCTCAGGTGCTGGGAAGCGGACGGAGACACCTACGTAGGTGTCGCACTGGCCGTTTTGGAGTGCAGCGTCTTGTCTGTCACTCTTGCAGCTTGCTAGCCCGAGCAGGAGTGCTGCTGCGGCCAGAAGAGCTGTTCTCATTCTTAGTTTCATCATTGTTAGTTGATTAAATTGTTATTATGAAGTACTGTTTTCGTTCTTTAGGTTGGAGCTTGTAGCTTACCACAGGACGGGTTACAAGCTTTGTAGGAGCTTCTCTAGTTCGACTAGATTGGCCGCAGCCTCTAGGCTACCTTGCGCCTTAGCTTGCTCGAGATAACTCTTGGCCTGCTCGTAGTTGCCTAGCTTACTATAGGCGACACCTATATTATTGAGTGCATTGGGGTCGTGCTGTAGTTTGCTCAGACGATCTATGGCGACCTGATAGCTGCCCGCCTCGATGTCAGAGGCACTTGCGTTGATGATCGCTACAGGCTCATTGGGGAACATACGTGTAGCTATGTCAAAGACCTGCTTGAACTCAGGCGAGTCGGCTGGATAGGTTTTGGCGACGAGATACATCTCGTTGAGGCTGAGCAGGCGTGGATTGACCTTGATGACTTCACGCGCCTCGGCTACGTCAAACGCTTTGACCTCGTAGGCGACCGTGTACTCCGTACGACGTATCTGCGGGTAGTAGTCGCGCAACATAATCTGATAAGTCTCGCCACGGGAGAGACGCTTGAGGTGCGCATCACGCGCATCGGGATTGTCAATCTCGTCGATGATACGAAGTATCTCGTCCTTGTCCTGGATGAAGGAAGCCGCAATGACCTCACGGGTCTTGACCCAGTCCTCACCATATCCAGAGACCTGGAGCTGATTAGTCGGCAGGTTGTAGCGCTGCGCTAGGTACTGTGCGAAGGAGTTCGAGCGACGCTCTGCCAGTGCCTTGTTGTAGCTGAAGGTACCCTCCGGAGAAGCGTATCCTACGACAGAGAGTTGTGTCACCTTGATATTCTTGTCTCCCGTGATCTCATCCATCACCTTACGCACCTCAGCCAGGACCTGTCCATTGCTCTTGTAGTTGGGGTCTAGGTCGTGCTTAGCAGAGCGGAAGTTGAGCACTGCTATATGCTTGTCGGCACGCGCCTTGACCGGCTCAACCTCAGGCACGATATAAGAGAGCTGATAGTTCGGCTCGTAGGGATCTGTGAGGAAGGGGGTACGGAGCACCTGTGACTCCTCTAGCCTGAAGCAGTCGGAGCAACCATAGACACGCTCCACGAGGAGTAGATCGGCCTGACTCATCCACTCCTTGCGGGGGATGGTGTAGCTATAGGTGACTCGCTGGGCGGTGCCATTCTTGCGACGTAGTGACTGGAGTGCTTCTGTCTCCCACTCATCGCGGATGCCGGTAGAAGCTTTGCGCTCCTGTATAATGCTACGCTTACGCCCCTCGATCTGTACTGGGGGTAGTAGCTCCACCACCTTGCCACTATCCTTCATACGCAGGGCTGGAGAGAGACGTAGCAGGTCGTTAGAGCGGAGGTTTAGCCCGTCGAGGACTATGTCCATCTGTACGGTCACGATGTCTGTCGCTTTGCGCACCTCTAGATGATCTACAGATATCTGATGGATATAAGGTCTCTGAGCTGTGAGAGCAGCTGGGAGCGTCAGCAGCAGGGATAGAGCCACTAGGGCGTATTTGATCTTGTTCATAGTCAAGCTGTTCGTCTAGGTTAGAAGAGATATATGAGCGACATCGTGGCGCGTGTCACGCCCCAGTAGTTGTATGCGCCCTCAGCCTCCTTGGTGCCACAAGTAGCGCAGGGAAACTTCTCGTATTGTATGCGTGCGTAGCCACCTCCTATGGAGGCCTCTACGTTCCAATGCTTGCTGAGTATCCACTGATAGCCATAGGATAGGCCTGCACCGTAGAAATAGCCCTGGAAGCGATGATTGTTGAACGCCTTGAGCCTCCCGACGGGGATGTTGATACCTCCTATATTATATTGTCCTGTGTGGAGGTGTAGTCCTAGGAAGTGACCATTGAAGACATCACAAGCCCACCAGCGTAGCTCCGGCTGGAGTAGCCAATGCTTGTAGCGAGTATCCTCGTCAAAGGACCATAGGCTGCCGCCACCACCTATCTCTAGCGTGAACTGCTTGCCTAGTCTAAACTCGACGGCAGCGTTTGGTGCTGTGGTGGCTCCATAGAGGAGGTTGACCTTGCCAGCTGCCTTTTGCGCCTCTCCCTGCTCAGGCAGTAGGAGCAGTAGGCAACCTGTGATGAGGGCTAGGAGTGCCCTCTGTGTGTTACGATAGTGATGCATCATAGGGGGGGTATGTATCGTTGTACGTGTAAAGCATCATTGGAATGTAGATTTTTCCAAAGATTCTGGCACAAAGGTAGAGGAAAAGTTCTGAAGCTCTGTTGTCAAATTCGATCAATCACTTGACATCTTCGATCAACCGAAGCGACTTCGGCTGATTTTTTTGAGTGTGCTGGGGGAGACTTACGACTAAATCGTTGTGTGTCAAAGAGCTTGCGATACTCACGTGAGAAATCCGAAACATCCACGTGAATATCCGAATTGTCTGCGCGCTGATACGACGGGAGTCTGAGTATAAAAATGCGAAAGTGTAAGTTAACGTCCTCTAATAGTGAGGCATCGCGCCTTATTTGCCTCTGGTCTGTAACTATTTTTCTGTACCTTTGCCCCCCAATTGCCTGCTAAGTTTTGGGGTTAGATGCTACCCAGAGTACTTAGCCTAGGCAGCTCCGTATATTCGGAGTCGCTGTGCACGAAAGTGTACCACGTACTTTTAATGTTTCACTAACAGATTACTTTATGAATCGAATAACAAACTTACTACTCCTACTCGTCCTCTCGGCGACGGCTCTTGCCGCGCAGACGGTGTCGGGTAACGTATTGACCTCTTGGGGTGATGCGACTGGAGCTATCCGGATCCCCGATGGGGTGACTGAGATCGCTGCAAACTGCTTCTACACGCCTGGTGAGGAAGATCCTAATGGGTGGGGCTCCTCATCAGACCCTATTAGCAATACCAATATCACCAGCGTAGATCTCAACGGGGTGACAAAGATCGGTGACAACGCCTTCAAGGGTTGCACTGGTATCAAAACCATCAAGGCTCCTAAGCTAGAGAGCGTGGGTAGCCACAGCTTTGAGGGGTGTACGGCTCTGGAGGCACTCGAACTGCCGATGATTAAGACGATCGGGGAGAAGGCCTTTGAGAATGCAAACGCACTGACCTCACTCTCACTAGGCAAGTCGCTCGAGTCTATCGTGGGCAACCCCTTCCAAAACAGTACCAGCCTCACCTCGCTAACGCTTGAGGAGGGATGCGCTAACTACCTCGCAACCGGGGGTGCACTCATCTCCCGTGCTGATGGCGTGCTACGTGTACTGGCGGGGGGTGTCCAGAAGGTGACCCTTGGCGAGGAGTGCAAGGCTATCGGCGACAACGCTATCTTTGGCTGTGGAGCACTAGAGCGTCTAGAGCTACCCTACGCTCAGGAGATCGGTGTGGGTGCTTTTGTCAACTGTACTAAGCTCGCTGAGCTTTATCTGCCACGCTTGGAGCGTATCAAGAATCACTATCTATCTTTCAGCGGTGTGGGCTCACTACGTGTCGTAGATCTGCACTTGAGCAATTCGATCTCTGGTCTGGAGACGCTCTGGAAGGACAATAATACGACAACCGTTTATGTAGCTACTGAGGCGATCAAGACGGAGCTAGCGCAGAAGCTGAAGAAGTGCCAGATCATCGTCGGTGTTCCCGCAGGAACACAGCAACGCTACAAGGTGAACTATAAACCTATAGGCGAAGGTACGCTAGAGGCTTGGACGACTGGAGCTCAAAACGTCCAGGATGGTGAGATGCTCCTAGAGCACTCTATGGTCACCTTTAAGGCGATCCCTAGGGCTGAGCAGCAGATCAAGGAGTGGCGTGTCAACGGCGATGTCGTGACTGTAAAGACTGATCCAAAGTTCCCCCAAATCTATGAGGTCAAGGATCTAACTACTAATCTAAATGTCGAGGTGACCTTTGAGGCTCGTCCTGAGGGCGCTGACGTTTACTTCCGTAGTCGAGACCTAGAGATGGGTACACTGACCTGCAAATTGGATGACGGTACAGAGGTGAAGCATGGCGCTCGTGTGCCTATGGGTACGATGCTCAACTTTACCGCTACGCCTAAGGATGGCTACCGCGTCGGAGACTGGTTTGAGCAGATTGAGATCGGGGGCGAGTTTGAGCCGATAGCTGGACAGAATGGTCAGTCCACCTATCGCTGCGAAGTGCGCGACTCACGAGAGATACAGGTCGACTTTGATCGTATCGAGGGGAGCTTTAGAGTGAAGTTTGCCTCTTTCAATGAGAAGACCGGCACGCTCACTGCTACGGCTGATGGTGCCGAGATCAAAACGGGTCAGGCAGTCAAGGCTGGTAGCAAGCTTGTCTTTACGGCACACCCTGCTGAGGGCTACACCGTCGATGAGTGGCAGCTCGATCATGAGACGGTGCCTAACTATCGTGAGCTGACCTACACGATCGAGAGTCTCAAGGCGGATGTCGAGGTGAATATGGTCTGCAGCAAAGTATCTAGTACGGATAAGAAGCCTAACAT
This sequence comes from uncultured Porphyromonas sp., assembly GCF_902489635.1. Lineage (GTDB taxonomy): Bacteria > Bacteroidota > Bacteroidia > Bacteroidales > Porphyromonadaceae > Porphyromonas. The sequence goes on from NZ_CABUAN010000024.1 coordinate 21,031, forward strand.
CGTCAATGGCGTACTGTACAAGTGGATGGCCGAGGGGGATGCAGTCCTACCTGATGAGGTGACTTACATCGCTCCGCTAGCCTTCGAGGGTGCCAACCAGATGACTTCGCTGACGCTCAATAATAAGGTCAAGGGCATCGGTGATCGTGCATTCCTCTTCTGCACGGCTCTGACGAAGTTTTTCGTGCCAGAGGCTAATAAGTCATTCTCAACGATAGAGGGTGTCCTCTACAACAAGGATCAGACGAAGCTCATCGCCTACCCAGCGGGTCTTAAGGCTACCAGCTATACGCTAGGGGCGCAGGTTACTTCGATAGAGCCTGGTGCCTTCCTAACTCCTATGCACTTGACGGATGTCGAGGTTGCCACGGGCAATACGGCGCTCAAGAGTGTCAAGGGTGTCCTCTACACGGCAGATGGCTCGAAGCTGCTCTTCCTACCTATAGGCAATCAAGCGATTGATATGGAGGGTAAGCTGACGCTGTCGGATGGTCTCAAGGAGATCACGCGCCTCGCTCTTGCTTACAATGGTAGAGTCAAGGAGCTGACACTCCCAGCATCGCTAGAGCGTATCGATGCGATGGCACTTACCTACAATGCGGCTATGAAGTCGTTCGGATGGGCAGAGGGTGTCACACCTCAGCTTGTCTCGGTCGGTGACTCCGCATTTTACTATGACCGCTCACTAGAGAAGGTACCCTATATGCCTAGCTGTACTTCGTTTGGCAAGGGAGCCTTCGGAATCGCTTCGGCACTCAAGGAGGTGCATATTCCAGAAGGTTGCTCGATAGAGGCTAATACGTTTGCTGCTTGTCAGATTATCAGCAATGTCTACGCTTATAGTGTAGAGCCGTCTGTCATCAATGAGGCAACCTTTAAGGATATTTACGCGCCCGAGGATGCTACGCTCCATGTACAGAAGGGTGCTAAGGAGGCTTATAGCAAGGCTAAGGGCTGGAGTATCTTTGGCCATATCGTTGAGGAGGACAACCTCGCTGTCGCTACCGTCGATGCGCTCGCCATACAGCTCTACCCGAACCCGACGCAGGAGCTACTCCACGTGGCTGGCGCAGTCGCTGATAGTGATATCCTGCTCTACGATATGACGGGTACGCTCGTTGGTACGGCTCGCACAGACGCTACGGGTAGCGCGGTGGTCAGCCTCGCTAGCTATCCCGCCGGTACCTACGTGGTACGCCTGTCTGGTGCTGACCGTCTAGTGGTCAAGCAGTAAGATCTGGACGTGTAGCGTCTGTCGCTCTTGTGGCAGGCGCTACCGCTCTGGTTAGAAGCTCTCAGACTATCATACGAGTTTAGTAGAGCTTATCCGAAAAGAAAAAGGTGGCGAGTGCCTCGATCGTGAGGTACTCGCCACCTTCTTCCTTAGAGAGGTCGATGTGCTCATTATATATAATGTGTCAGCCATGGATTGGCTGTTAGCTATCGGAACCATCGGAGCTATCAGAGTGATCGGATCTCTAACCTCTGACCTCTGACCTCTAATCTCTAATAACATATCTTTACAGGGGAAATCGTCCGATTCCCTACTTTCTCGAATATCCACGTGGGGAATCTCAAATCTCCACGTGGATATTTTTTATTTCCCACGTGGGCGTCATTCATTTCTTCCGAAGTTTCATTTGATTCCTCCGAGGAATTTTTTCTTCCCCACGTGGAAAATAAAAATTCTCCACCTGGATATTTCGAAATCTCCACGTGGAAATCACTTTTCCCCGATGCAGTGCCGTTTCGATATGTAGTCGGCTCTAAAATATTGTAACAACCCGGCGTTGAATTTCCCCAGCCAGGGATGAGGGATTATAACTGCTCTTGTCGTGGCAGCCTCCTGAGAGACTGTTGCAATAGTCTCCTGAGGTCGTTTGCTCTGAGTACAAAAAAAACGAGCAGACTGCTAAGCTTAGCAATCTGCTCGTCAACTGTATATGTAGTCTCTAGGACTAGCCTTGTGAGAGAGCCTCTTGTCGGACTCGAACCAACGACCCCGAGATTACAAATCACGTGCTCTACCAACTGAGCTAAAGAGGCAAAAGGGCGAGCAATCCACATCGCGCCGCTACAACCCGCTACCCTTGCTGCGGTCAAGCCCTGGGGGATTCACAGGGAGCTGGCCGTGTGGCACTCGCCCGGATCACAAAGGTACGACAATTTTCTTAATATGCAAGTCTTGCCGGACCTATGTTGCGTAGGAGTCTGTCGACTACTTGTATATCTCGCTGAGTATCTGATCGATCTGCTCTCCGCGAAGATCGCGCTGCATGATGACTCCGTCAGGCCCTATGAGCATAATCTGAGGGATGCCCATGATGCCGTACAGTGAGGTGGCGTGATCTTTCTGCTCATCGTAGATCTGTGGGTAGGGGATCTGTAGCTCCTTGACAGCCTGTAGATGGGTCTCGTGGCTATCCTCCCATACACCGACACCGAGGACGAGTAGTCCCTTGTCCTTGTACTTCTTGTGCATCTCGATGAGCGTGGGTATCTCGTGACGGCAAGGACCACACCAAGAGGCCCAGAAGTCAACGAGCGCATACTGCCCCTGACCTACGTAGTCCGAGAGCTTGACCTGCTCACCCTTTGTGGTGATGCCCGCAAAGTCTGCAAAGGGCTTGCCAGCTTTGGTATTGATCATCGCTTTGATTTGCTCCATTAGCGTTGTATAGGCGGGGAGTCGCTTGACGTTTTCGCCCATCTCCTCAAGAGGCTTCTGGAGCTCAGAGAGATCATCAAAGAGGTACATAGCATACTGTATAGCACGCAGTACGAGGGGGTTGTCCTTTTGCTCTGCGACATACTTACGGACTATCTCCTGACCAGCAGCCTGATCGATGGAGTCAGCCTGCAAGATGACCGCCATGTCTTGCTCGAAGGCATTGCACGCATCGTTGGCGGGAGAGCCGCTGACGCGTCCATCGCTGAGGTTGTAGTCTAGAGAGGTCTCCTCGTAGACAAACTGAGCGTTGAGCTGCGTACCCTCACAAGTGAGGAGGTAGAGGTAGCCCTTCTTGAGATTGTCTAGTGAGAGGCTGGCGACTGTGTCCTGGATGACGATGCTGTCGATCGGTGTCTTGGGGTCAGCCTCATCGTAGAGATAAGCTGTCATACCAGATAGATTGCCCTCGAGCCCGTGGAGCTGTAGCGTCGTCTTCTTGTCGCGATTACAGCTGCTCAGCACTAAGAGCGTGCCTAGTACGATCAGCAGAGAGGAGAGAGAGAGAGTTCGTTTCATATTATAGGTTGTTTGTTGATGATGATATAAACCGGATGAAAGGTGAGTGTGACTCGACCTGACTCGTCTGCAAAGTTAGCAATATATTTTTTTGTAAAGTCTCTGAGCTGCCTTGGTGTGTGTATCTGCTGAGGAGCGTTGGGCAGCTGTGCGGTGCCGGTATGGCGCAGATGCTGTAGTACAGCTAGAGGATCGGCAAAGGGGATGACGAGTCGCTCCGCATGGATCTCGTAGGAGTAGCCAAGTGCCTGAAGGGTGCTGTGCCAGTTGGCTAGCGATGGGTAGTGTAGTCCTTGTCCTGTGAGCTGTCGTAGCTCGAGGAGGTTGTCTGGACCGAAGGTGCTGACAGCTACGGTAGCCCGTGCTGCGAGCTCGTGGACGGTGCGCGCTAAGTAGGCGCATGGGTCGGCGAGCCACTGTATGGCACTGCTGGAGACAACGAGATCGACACCGAGCCCCTCTAGAGAGAGCTCGGAAGCGTCTCCCACACGTAGCTCGGGGTGCGGGTCTCTCAGCCTAGGGACCTGTGCTAGGAGTGCTGGGGATAGGTCGGCGAGGGTCCAATGGTCGATCTGTGCGAGCTGATCTATACGCTCCGTCAGCAGTCCAGAGCCCGTACCCATCTCAAAGGCATGCGCAAAGTGACGCTCTGCCTTAGGTAGATGCTCATCAAGCAGCTGCACGAGTCGATCGATCACGAGTCGCTGTGGCTCGGCTGCCTCGTTGTAGTGGGCAGCTGCACGGTCGAACTGATGGGCGAGAGAGGTCATAGACGCTGGCTGGGGTGGATGAATGGTAGGATTCACTGGTTTACTCGATGGATGCCCATAGCTCACTCCACGAGTGCCACAAGTCAAAGAGGTAGTGGTACCCGTCGGGGAGTAGTAGGGTGGGGACATTGACAGCCTCCCATAGCGTGGAGAGGTTTTTCGCAGGGAAGATCTGATCACGCTCTCCGATGATCGCCAGATCCCACGCTAGGCGAGTGTGGGGCGTTGTCTCGGGCTCTTCAGAAGTCGCTAGGCTGTCGTAGACTGCTTGCAGTTCGTCGCGAAGCTCTGTGGTGGGCCGCTCGGAGAGGATGTCGTAGAGCTGCTTGTATCGCTTGCCGCCACACATACGGCGGTTGAAGCGCTGGCGGTTTTCGTCGGTTAGTCCCTCCAGTGTTCCTGTGAATATTTGGCTGGGAATGCCCCACTGGTCGTGCATAGGGTAGGGCGAGCCGGCGACCGCTATCAGACGCCGTGCGCTGGGTAGTATAGACCAGTGCGGCACGACCTGCTCAGCGGCCCAGACGCCTAGCGACCAGGCTACGATGGTGACCGCCTGGTAGGAGTCCCAGGGTAAGTCTGCGAGGTCGTCGCTCAGCTCGATGGAGCGATAGTCGTACAGTGCGAGTAAGTCGCACTGATTAGGCAAGGTCAGGTGTGAGACCGTGTCAGGGGTCATGCCCCATCCGCAGAAGTATATGATGAGTTGGCGAGCGGGAGTCTGGTCACTGTTTCGCTGGAAGGTGTACTGCATAAGCTCTAGGCAAGGTGTGCTAGGATGACTTGGCAGAGCCGCTTGACATCTGACGAGGTCAGTCCAGCGGTCAGTGAGATCCTCAGTCGCTCGGAGCCGACAGGTACGGTCGGAGACATGATGGGGCGGATGAAGTAACCCTCCTCGTGCAGAGCTTGCGCCACGGCTCTGGCTCGCTCACGACTCCCGCAGAGGAGTGGTATGATGTGGCTGTGCGGAGTGGGTAGCAGTTGCTCTGGGAGTGAGGCTAGCTCGTCGGTCAGGAGTTGCTTTAGCTCAGCGAGGTGTGCTCTGCGCTGTGTGAGGGTGGGGAGAGCTTGCCAGACGGCTAGTATCCACTGAATGATGAGCGGGGGCAGCATGGTCGAGTAGATGAGGCTTCGGGAGCGTGTGATGAGTAGTGTGCGTACCGCCTCAGAGCAAGCGACATAAGCGCCCATAGATCCGAGAGCCTTGCCAAAGGTGCCGACAAGGAGATCGATCTCGGGAAGTAAGCCCAGCTCTTCGCACAGCCCATAGCCATGAGCTCCACGTACGCCGATGGCGTGCGCTTCGTCTATATAAAGTGCTACCTTGGGGTATTGCTTCTTGAGGGCCACGAACTCTTCTAGCGGAGCGAGATCGCCATCCATGCTGTAGATGCTCTCCGCCATGACGATGATGTGCTGGCAACTCTCGGAGCTGTGATGCTTCTCGATGAGACGCTGGAGATTGGTCACATCGTTGTGGCGAAAGCGTTCGAAGGGCAGCCCCGATAGCCGTATCCCATCGATCATACTGGCGTGGATCAGCTTGTCTGCTAGCACCACCATGCCAGGGAGCTTGAGTGCTGGGAGGATGCCTACGTTAGCGTGGTAGCCACTGTTGAAGAGCAAAGCAGCCTCGTGCTGTAGCGACTCAGCGATGAGCCCCTCGAGCTGGTGCATCACCGCTCTATCTCCCGAGAGCAAGCGCGAAGAGGTAGAGCCTATCTCCTTCGCTGAGAGCCTCTCTAGGCTGTTGGTCAGATCGGCCTCCCCAGCAAAGTGACAAGTCGCGTCGTGGAGAGCTAGGTAGTCGTTGCTGTTGAGGTTGATAAGCGGTCGTGAGGGCGCATCGTCGAGCGCTCTGTAGCGACCATCCTCGAGAAGTTCAATGGGGGTGAGGGTGCGGAGTGCCTGCTCGTCCCGTAGCGTGGCGAGGATCTGCTCTATATGTGACTCGAAGTGAGACATAGGCCTTAGTTGGTGTGGCGTGCGTTTCGTCTGTGTGGTAGTGCTGAAGTGAGCTTATTGGAGACTGTTGCAAAAGTCAACAGTCTCTATTGATAAGCCCCTCCGTTCTTATGAATAGACCTACACAGGATCTAGTAGCACGACGTGTGCCAACGATAGATACTGTGTAGGTCCAGATTAGTCAGACGCATGAACCTGTTGAGTCGTCATGCGTGGCGACTGAGCGTCGCGCTGATTACTTCTTCTCGCTTGCTTTCTCTGCGGGGATCACCTTTAGGAGTGTCACATCGAAGATAAGCGTGGAGAATGGCTCGATAGAAGATCCACTGCCATTAGCTCCATAAGCTAGGTCGTAAGGAATGTAAGCGGTCACCTGATCGCCCTCCTTCATCAGCTTAAGAAGCTCCGTCCAGCCTGGGATAACCTGATTGACTCCGAACTCGATAGGCTCCTCGCTCTTGTCAAACTCAGTGCCGTCGATGAGTGTACCACGGTACGTTACCTTGACCTTGTCACCATCTACGGGAGACTTGCCAGTACCCTTGGTGGTGTAGCGGTAAGCGAGACCTGACTTTGTCGTGATGACACCGTCCTGCTTAGCAAAGTCCTCGATAGCCTTCTTGCCAGCATCGATGTTCTTGCCGTACTTCTCCTTGTTGTCGATCTCCTGCTTCTTATTGATGTAGTTCTGGATGTAGTTATACGCAGCCTCTTGATCCATCGCCAGCTTGGTCGTATCGCCCTTGAGAGCATACTCAAGGTACTGAGTAAAGAGCTTAGCATCGAGGCCCTCTTTGGCGAGGCCTATAGCGGTCTGGACACCCTGGATCTGTCCTGCGAAGTAAGAGAACTTGGTCGTGTCGGCGATACCCTCCTTGAAGCCCTTGAGGAACTCCATTGAGTCTACAGGCATGCCTTGCATAGCCATCATCATAAACTGCTGACCTAGCTGCTGACCAGTCATATAGCCCTGGATCATAGCTACGCTATCGCTCATAGCTGATAGTTCGCCGTTGGTTTCACTCTTCTGAGCTTTCTTGTTACAGCTGGCAAAGGCACAGACCATTGCGACCACTGCGAGGAGTGAGAGAATTGATTTCTTCATTGTAAGTTGTATTTAGGATATTTGTTTGCGATGTATCGTTCGGACTATTTGTCCGTTGGAGTAGCTAGGGGAATAGGCTCGCCCTTGATCACCTCTAGTAGCTCGATCTCGAAAATCAGCGTAGCATAAGGCGGAATCATACCGCCTGCTCCACGCTCGCCGTACGCAAGACGTGCGGGGATGTAGAGCTTAGCTTTGCTGCCCTCAGGGAGCAAGCATAGACCCTCGGTCCAGCCGGGGATCACTTGCAGAAGTCCAAACTTAGTGGGCTCGCCACGATCTACGGAGCTGTCGAACTTAGTGCCGTCGATGAGCGTACCCGTGTAGTGTACACGGACTGTGTCCTCGACCGTAGGACGAGGACCCTTGCCCTCCTTGATGATCTCATACTGTAGTCCGCTCTGGGTCGTCTTGACCTCGGGACGCTTCCCATTGCTCTCGAGGAAGGCCTCGTTCTTCTCCTTTGTCTCCTGCATCTGCTGCTCTTGGAGCTGCTGGAAGTACTTAGAGAGAAAAGCTTGCGCCTCCTCATTGGTCATAACGGTAGGTTGCTCTAGAAGAGCAGCCGAAAAGCCGGCTAGGAGCAACTCCTTATTCACTGGATCGCCAGGCATCTGGGAGAGATTCTGCGCAAAGCCGATACCATTAGCGACGCCTAGCGCATAGGCTGCTGTATCAGCCGATGTGATGAGACGTGGAGGCTCTGTAGCCGTGAGTGCGCCTACGCCTACAAGTAGCGTCAGCGCAAGAGTTAAAATGCGATGTGTCATAGCTTTAATGTGTCTATACGATGTCTAGTAGCTCGATCTCGAAAATCAGCGTCATATTGGGTCGGATCACGTCACCAGCACCACGGCTACCATAGGCTAGCTCGGAGGGTATCACGACGCGCCACTTGCTGCCCACGGGCATCAGCTGTAGGATCTGCGTCCAGCCTGGGATGACCGCATTGAGCGGGAACTCAGCCGGCTCGCCACGCTCCACGGAGCTGTCGAAGACGACTCCATTGATGAGCGTGCCGTGGTAGTGTACGCGTACCTTGTCAGTAGCCTTAGGCTTAGCGCCCTTGCCCTCCTTGATGATCTCGTATTGTAGTCCACTGGGGAGCGTCACGACACCACTCTTGTGGCGCATGATCTCTTGGTACTCCTTGCCAGCAGCAGCGTTGAGCTCTGCCTCCTCCTGTTGCAAGCGCGTGAATAGCTGGTTGATCACCTCACGAGCTCGCTCGGTGGTCATCTGTGGCTCACGCTCTGCGAGAGCGTCCTGGAGACCTGCGATAAAGTCTTCAGAGGTGATTGCCTTGATTCCGGATGCTTTGAAGTTCTGACCGATGCTTAGGCCTAGTGCGTAGCTTACTTCGTCTTGTGGCATGGGGATATTCTATCTTTAGTTGAAAAATACTTCTGCAAAGGTAGCAATTCTTCACGAGATGAGACTGTTGTATAAAGGCGAATCGCTGTGTTGCTTTCGGGATTCGGCTTCGGTCACATACGGAGGTATGCTCCCTTCAGACCTCACCCTCAGCGCCTTGCGCTTCATCCTTTCTGCAAAGTCTAGACAATCTTGCTTGCAAGATTGTGAGACTGTTGACTTTTGCAACAATCTCGAGATGAGCATTCTAATGACTAGCGGAGAGTGACTCCCTCAGGCGAGATACGATCTCGTCGAGCGGACACTCCTGCTGCGTGCCGAGGGTCATATCCTTGATCGAGACCTTGCCGTCGCTCAGCTCTTGACTCCCCGCGATGATGACGTAGCGACAGCCTCTGCTGTTGGCATAGGAGAGCTGTTTCTTCATCTTGTCCGCTGAGGGGTAGACCTCCGTCGGGAGTCCCGCCTGGCGTAGCTGGTGCGCTGTGGGGAGTAGTTTCTGCAGCTCCTCCTCGCCAAAGTTGACGATGAAGATGCGCTCTTTGGGAGCCATTGCGGTCTCAAACTTACCCAGCGAAAGCATGATGTCGTAGATACGCTCTGCGCCAAAGGAGACGCCCACGCCTGAGACACCATCCAGCCCAAAGATACCCGTCAGATTGTCGTAGCGTCCGCCACCGGAGATAGATCCCATCGGCGCATCGAGCGACTTGACCTCTAGGATAGCGCCTGTGTAGTAGTCCAGACCACGTGCCAGCGAAGGCGAGAAGGTTAGCTCCGTCATCAGGTCGCTCGTGTCGACATGATCCAGGACGTACTCGAGCTCTTCCAGCCCCTTGAGCCCTATCTCAGAGTCAGCGAGCAGCTGTCGGAGCGTTGTCACCTTGTCCCGATTGCTCCCCTCTAGCGTTAGCACCTTGCGAACGGGCTCTAGCAAGTCGGGATCAAAGCCACTCTCGATGAGGTCCGCCAAAACAGCCTCCGCAGAGGTTTTGTCCAGCTTGTCCATACAGATGGTCAACTGCGCTAGGCGGTCAGGAGCCTTGATCACCTCAGCAATCCCCGCCAGTATCTTGCGGTTGTTGAGTAGTAGTGTGGTACGCAGGTCAAGTCGACGGAAGACTTCGTCGATCATATAGACAAAGTCCACCTCTGGCATCAGCGAGTCGGTACCGATGACATCAGCATCGCACTGGTAAAATTCGCGATAGCGACCCTTCTGCGGTCTGTCGGCACGCCATACGGGTTGCATCTGGTAGCGCTTGAAGGGAAAGGTCAGTTCGTTGCGATGCATCACCACATAGCGAGCGAAGGGCACGGTCAGGTCGTAGCGTAGCCCACGGTCACAAAGGCGAGCTGCCAACGCTGCGGGAGACTCCTCAGCAAAGGTCTCTGCGTCAATACCCGCCTTATAGTCGCCCGAGTTGAGGATCTTAAAGAGTAGTCGGTCTCCCTCTACACCATACTTGCCCGTGAGCGTAGTCAGTTGCTCCATAGCGGGCGTCTCGATCTGCTCGAAGCCGTAGAGCGCGAAGACAGAGCGTATCGTCTCAAATATATAGTTGCGTCGGCGCATCTCCTCAGCACCGAAGTCTCTTGTTCCCTTAGGTATCGAAGGTTTACTCATAGCGTTTAGCCGTTGCGATTCGTTTGTATAGCGTTTGTGTTACGGGGTAGTCATTGCGCTCATCAGCAGGATAGTGCGTCTCTTCGAGCTTAGACCACTCCGCTAGGTTGATCTCTGGGAAATGTGTGTCAGCATCCGGCACGACGGTGTCGACCATTGTCAAGTTCAGGTGCGTAGCGTAGGGTAGGCCACTCTGGTAGAGCATCCCGCCCCCCATGATGTAGACGCGCTCGTAGCCCGCCTGCTGGCAATGCTGTAGTGCCTGCTCTAGCGTGGAGGTGACATAGTGCGTCTCGGCGTCGCCCTCGGTCAAGGTGCGAGAGACCACGATGTTGCAGCGGTTGGGCAGTGGACGAGCACCGATGGAGTCCCAGGTGTGTCGTCCCATGATGACCGCGTGTCCCGTCGTAGCCGCCTTAAATCGGCGCAAATCATCACTCAGACGCCACGGCATCGTGCCATCACGCCCTATCGCACGGTCACGCGCTGTCGCCACTATAATCCATACTTCCATACTCAGACAAACTAATTTGGGAGCTAAGGTACGAAAATTAGAGATTAGAGGCGAGAGGTTAGAAATTAGAGGTTAGAGATTAGAAGTTAGATTCTAGAAAATCTAGTGCCACTAGAAGCACTAGCCCCACTAGTGCCACTAGCCCTCTAATCTCTAGCCTCTAATATCTAAAGTCTAATCTCTAATCAAAAAGGGGCGAACCTCCGTTCGCCCCTTTTTTGATTCTAGTGCCTTACCACTACGCGGTAAGTATCGCCCGCTACGCAGACTAGGTAAACCCCGTCTGCATAGGGTGTCAGGTCAATCTGTAGCGTGCCTCGGCTATCCGCACGACCCGCATAGAGCCGCTCGCCAGTCATGCTGTGCAGCGTCACTTCGCTGGCAGGTGCTACACCCTCCACGATGACATAGTCAGTCGCTGGGTTCGGGTAAAGCTGGGTCTGCTGCTTGACGGTCCTCTCCACGCCTGTGTGATCCACAAACGTTGCCTTGACCTCCGTCACATCTGTGACCACAAAGCTCTGGGTAGCCAGGATATCCTCGCCGTTGGCCGTCAGCTCCGTCAGTACGCATTGCGCATTCTTGCCCGTAGCCTTGACCGTCAGAGTCGTACCATACGGCACTGCCTTGAGGTCCACTGGCTCAACGATCGTGATTTCTCCATGCTCGTTGCTCGTCAGCGTCACTGCAAACGTCTTCTTCGTGAAGGTTGCCTTGATGGTTAGGTTATCCGTGACAACGATCTTCTTCGTAGCGAGTATGTCCGTGTCATTGGCAGTCAACCCCGTCAACTCGTAACCCTCCGTTGGAGTAGCGATGACCGTCAGCGTAGTACCATAGGGGACAGCGTTGAGGTTGTCCGCTCCTGTTAAGGAGATCGCCCCACCGCTAGTTGATGAAGAGGTAACTGTAAAGACAGAATTATCTGCGCCCGTGTAATCGTACCAAGTGCCACCCCACCAATCTCGTGTAAACTGAGTCTTCCAATTCTTAGCTTTAGCAGTAGCTACATGCGTAGCAAGACAAACATTGCCCTCACCACTTCCATCATAAAACACTTCAAAAATTCCCACACCCTTACCTTGTAAATCTGGCAAGCTCTTGACGAGGCTAGTCATCTCGGGTGCTTTAATTTGATTCTTATGACACGTCAGCAAGATTATACTCGTACAGCCTGACAGATCTATCTTCCTCAGGAGGTTCTTGCTACAGTCCAGAGCTATCAAATGGTTATGATTTGAGACGTCCAAGCTGGTCAGTTGATTATTGAAGCAGTAAAGCCAAGTCAAGTTGCTGCAGCCCGATATGTCCAATCTGGTCAGTTGATTGCTGGAGCAGTCCAGCTTTGTCAAGGCGGTGTAGCCTGACACATCCAATCTGGTCAGTTGATTGTTGGAGCAGTAAAGTGTTGTCAAGGTTGTGCAGCCCGAGACGTCCAAGCTGGTCAGTTGATTTTCGTAACACTCAAGCGTTGTCAAGGAGGTGCAGCCCGAGACGTCCAAGCTGGTCAGTTGATTTTCGTAACACTCAAGCGTTGTCAAGGAGGTGCATCCCGACACGTCCAAGCTGGTCAGTTGATTGTATTTGCAGTCCAGATCTGTTAAGGCTGTGCAGCCAGAGACGTTCAAGCTGGTCAGTTGATTGTATTTGCAGTCCAGCTTTGTCAAGGCTGTGTTCTGCGACACGTCCAAGCTGGTCAGTTGATTGCTGAAGCAGTCCAGCTTTGTCAAGGCTGTGTTCTGCGACACGTCCAAGCTGGTCAGTTGATTGCTGAAGCAGTCCAGCTTTGTCAAGGCTGTGTTCTGCGACACGTCCAAGCTGGTCAGTTGATTGCCTCTGCAGTCAAGCTTTGTCAAGGCTGTGTTCTGCGACACGTCCAAGCTGGTCAGTTGATTTCCATCGCAGTAAAGCTCTGTCACATCGCCACGGATGGTGATCGTCTGGCTGGTGAGGGTGTAGTTAACCCAGTTGACCCCAGTTCGTGGAACCTCTTTGATACCTTCGATGGTCACGTTGCCATTAGCTCCAATGGCTAGAATGATTGTCTCTCCGACAGCCTTGGAAGTCGTCATCGTGATGACCCCTTCGGCGAGGAGGGAGCTGGAAGCGAGGAGCGTGCTGAGGAGGACGAAGAGCCAGATGAGTAGTTGCTTCTTCATAGTGGGTAGTGGCTAGAGGTTAGTGTATAGTGCTTCGTTGTAGCGTGCTGGGGAGCTGTGATGGCTCTGCTGAATGAATGTCGTTTTCTGCGAAGTTATACCTTTATTGGGAATTGAGCAAGAGATGGGGAGTTAGAGATTAGAAGTTAGAGGTTAGAAAGCTAATCGATAGACGTCTTGTCGTTCGACAACGGAGCCCTCCGACTGAGGATGGGTGTGTAACAATAATTTAGAGTTAAAGGCGCATCAATGCGGGGCTCTGTCGGGGAAAACTGATTTCCACGTGGATATTTCGAAATATCCAGGTGGAGAATTTTTATTTTCCACGTGGGGAATAAAAAATTCTTCGGAGGAATCAAATGAAACTTCGGAGGAAATGAATGACGCCCACGTGGAAAATGTCCTCTTCCTGAAAAAAGTACACAGTTGGGAAGGTATTACTGAGATGGTACT
>NZ_CABUAN010000025.1 GCF_902489635.1 uncultured Porphyromonas sp.
TTGTCGTGTTGATGTGATTCGTGTAGGGGCGGACCTACGTGTCCGCCCGCAGAATAGACTGCGCTCAGGTGAGGACGGGCGGACACACAGGTCCGCCCCTACGGTGGAAGCATCCACCCCTCCGAGCGGTTCACCCGAAGAGAAGTCGACCGAGCTTGCGAAACGAGAAAAAACTTCGCTTTTTACTTGCATATGAACTTAGAAAGCAGGACGACGTGGGGGGAGGGCGTCCGTTGTCGAACCAACTTGACGATGTAACCTTTAACGGGAACGGACGCTCAGACCGAGCGTCCCTACAGGATTCAGTCACGGCTAGTATCGAGTCATAGTGCGTCCCTACAGGGCGCAGTAACGGATTCTGTAGTACTAGCCAACAAAAAGCTCCCCCCACCACAGCTTGTCGACTGCGATGGGGGGAGTACTTATTGGTTGCCTTAGGCTACCGCCTCGTTGCGATAGCCTTTTGGCAGTTCCTACTATATATTATAGGAGTGCGTCGAGACCACACTTAAGGTCTGCGATGATGTCCTCGACATTCTCCAGGCCGATGGAGAGACGTACCATGCCCTCGCCTATGTCAGACGCGGCACGCTCCTCGGGCGTGTAGGGCGAGTGGGTCATGCTAGCTGGGTGCTCGATAAGCGTCTCAGCATCTCCGAGGCTCACGCAGAGCGTGGCTAGGTGGAGGCTATTCATCAGCTTGCGACCAGCCTCTAGCCCACCCTTGAGCTCGAAGGCGATCATAGCACCTGGTAGGCGCATTTGCTTCTGAGCTAGCTCATACTGTGGGAAGCTCTTGAGCCCTGGGTAAGCGATCGATGCGATAGCGGGGTGCTGCTCGAGGAACTCAGCGACACGCTGTGCATTAGCGCAGTGACGCTCCATACGTATCTCTAGTGTCTTGATACCACGAGCGATCAGGTATGCTTCAAACGGGCCTAAGACTGATCCCGTCATATCCTTGACAGCAAAGAGACGTACCTGATCGATATACTCCTTGCGACCAACGACAAATCCGGCGATCACGTCCCCGTGACCATTCAGATACTTTGTAGCTGAGTGTACTACGACATCAGCACCGAGCTCTAGAGGACGCGTTATGAAGGGCGTGCAGTAGGTATTGTCTACCATCAGCACAGTGCCCTCCTGACTGTGAGCTATCTTGGCAGCGCCTTCGATATCTGTCAGGTACATGTTAGGATTGGCCGGTGTCTCGATATAGACCAGCTTCGTATTGGGGCGCATAGCCGCCTTGATCTCATCCAGATTGCGCGCATCGACGAAGGTTACCTCTACGCCAAAGCGTGAGAGTCCATGCTCGAGGAATGAGTAGGTGCAGCCGTAGAGCGTCTTACCAGCGACGATATGGTCACCAGCCTGTACCAGCGGGTAGATAGCCGAAGTGATAGCACCGATACCCGAGGAGGCACTGACGCACGCCTCACCGCCCTCTAGCGAGGCGACCTTTTGCTCAGCAGCAGTGCAGGTCGGATTGCCTAGACGGGTGTAGATGTATCCGTCTTCCTCGAGGGCAAAGCGTCTGCCCCCCTGCTCTGCAGAGTCAAAAACGAAAGTAGAGGTCTGATAGATAGGAGTAGCCAGCGTACCGTGCTGATTGCGCTCGCTACCAGCATGGATGGCACGCGTAGCGAAGCCCATCTGCTGTAGTTCTTTTGGATCAATCATTATGCTTTATCTAAAGATTCGATTATTCGGTACGAAGGTACGAAAAATAGCGCTCACGAGTAATGTGGTGCAGAGCTGTGCGTTCAAATCCCGCAAGTCGTTACTGCATCCGCCCCCACGACGCCCTGTAGGGACGCTCGGTCTGAGCGTCCGTTGTAGAACGGAAGGATCGGAGGGATCAGAGCTATCGGAGCTATCAGAGTGCATCGGAGCAATCGGTGCACTAGTGCCTCTAGAGCCAAAAGCCAACATTAGTCTCGCACCTCGTAGGTGCGGCTGTCTGTGATGATGTAGTGCATCGCCACGTCCCACGGCTCTAGCGGTATCTGCTCAGCGATCTGTAGCGAGGAGGTGACGGCTGCGCGAAGGGCGTGGGGACAGCGTGCGAAAAAGCGATCGTAGTACCCCTTGCCGCGGCCCATACGTCCCCCGTGCAGGTCAAATGCGACGCCAGGCACTAGGATAAGTTCTATCTCGGCGGGATCTACGGCCTCCTCGACAGCGGCGGTGGGCTCTAGAATCTTGTAGCCCTCACTGGTGATAAGTGACTCGGGTTGATAGGTGTAGAAGTTGATATCGTCACCCTCCACACGAGGTATGAGGAGTCGCTTCTCGCTCTGGTAGTGCTCTAGGATAGCCGTCAGGTCTACCTCGTCGGGCAAGGCACAGTAGAGTGCTACGCAATGACTACGCACGAAGGGTAGAAAGGTCTCTATCTGCTGACAGACACGCTCTGAGACTGTCTGTCGGTACTCCTCGGTCCATTCGCTCCGCATCTTAGCGCGGATGGTGCGGCGTAAGGCTTTTTTCTCTTCTCTCACTCTGTCACTACTCATCATCGTGTGTGATAATTATCCTTTAGATACTGCTCTGCGTTGCTGATCATTGGGTCGTCTTGGGTCATCACCTGATAGAATCCCGTAGTGCCAAAGAGATGATTAGCTATCAAGGCATTGAGCTGTAGCTGCAAGCGCGATGCAGCTTGGCGTAGCATCTGTGGTCGCTGGGCGACACCATGCTCCGCAGCGTAGGCGGCTAGATCGTTGATGAGCGACTTCTCCTGATCGAGCAAGTCGAGCAACTCCTGTACTGAGGCGAGCTCACGAAGGCTCTCTCTATTTAAGTCTACGAAGTAAAAGGCAAACTCCTGCATCAGGCCAGACATGATCAGACGTGCTGCATAAGCATTGATCATCGCGGTGTCTTGCGGTACGAAGATGTCGGGCATGATACCATAGCCGCTGAAGAGGAGACGTCCCTTGTCGCTATGGTACTCCCGCTGCTTTTGCTTAGTCAGTGAGAGCGTATCGGCATAGTCGCCCACGGGCTTGATACCCGAGACGCTCATCAGACTCTCCTCGATGGAGGAGAGACTGCCCTGCTCGTAGGGTCGCTGTATATTACGCCCCGAGGGGGTGTAGTAACGCGCCACCGTGAGGCGTACGCTAGAGTGATCTGGGAAGGTGAAAGGCTGCTGCACCAAGCCCTTGCCATAGGTCTGTCGCCCTACGATCATTGCTCGGTCGTGGTCTTGCATCGCTCCCGAGAAGATTTCAGAGGCCGAGGCACTATTCTCATTGACCAGCACCACTAGAGGGGTCTTCTGGAGCATGCCCTCGCCATTGGCGATCACATCTTCACGAGGCATGGTGCGACCCTCGGTGTAGACGATCAATTGATCCTTGCTGAGGAACTCATTGGCGACGGCCACGGCTGCATCCATGTATCCTCCCGTATTGTCTCTCAGGTCGAGGACTAGAGCTTTGGCTCCAGCCCGCTGCAACGCGCCCCACTGCTGGATGAACTCATCATAAGTAGTACGCGCCCAGGTGGTGATCTGCATCAGTCCGATGGTCGGCGTGAGCATATAGCATACATCTATGCTTCGTATCGGTACAGAGCCACGTACCACGCTCACATTGCGTCGCTTCTGGTGACGTAGTATCGATAGGTGTGCGACCGACCCCTCGGGTCCTCTGAGTGCTGAGGTAATGGTGTCTTGGTTGTTGCGCTCACCGAGGAGGCTCTTGCCGTCACAGGCTAAGATGCGGTCGCCAGGCTCTAGGCCAGCGGTCTGAGAGGGGCCACCAGCGAAGACTTGGTCCACGACGATCGTGTCGGTGATGATGTTGTAGATGATCCCTATCCCCTCAAACTGTCCCTCTAGCCTCTGCTGCTCCATCTCCGACTCTAGCGGTGGTATATAAGTAGAGTGCGGATCGAGCGACCCCAGCATGTAGGGAAGTATGTCCGTACGTAGCTGCTCGATATCGACCGAGTCTACGTAATACTTCTCCACGAGCTTCAGCACCTGATCAAACTTGTCGGCGTGCGTGATATTGCGATAGCGAGAGAGGAGCCAAAAAGCACCTGCCCCAACGAGCACACCCACTAGGAGACAGATTAAATACTTATACTGACGACGCATATCTACCATTTGTTTTTCTCAATGTCTAGATAGGTACATATACTAAAGAGTCGAGGCGTGGGCCGTAGACGAAACCTCGTCTAGCGGTATGTAGACCACCTCAATGCCCGCGCGCTCGAGTAGCTCGACACCATCGGTAAGGCGGTACTGCTCGCCATACACGACACGTCGTATGCGACTCTGGATAATCAGCTTAGCACACTCCAGACAGGGAGAGGCGGTAATGTAGATGGTCGCACCCGTGCAGTTATTGCCCGATGCCGCCACCTTGGTAATAGCATTGGCCTCAGCGTGTAGGACGTAGGGCTTGGTAATCCCTTCGTCATCTTCGCAGACATTCTCAAATCCCGAGGGCGTGCCATTGTATCCGTCAGAGATGATCATCTGATTGTGCACGATGAGAGCTCCTACTTGTCGACGCTGACAGTAAGAGTTCTCAGCCCATATACGGGCCATACGCAGATAACGGCGGTCTAAGATCGTCTGCTTTGAGTCAGAAGCAGAGGGGGTAGTCGGTGTGATAGTCATCGTGTAGTGATTTACTCATAGCGTAAATCGCCACAAAGATACTGATTATTTGGCACAAATGGTAGTGATACTGAGACTCAGAAAGCGACTCACAAAAGAACGACCTGCCGAGACGCACTGGTAGCGTCCCGACAGGTCGTCAGACGTTTGTACCTCCTAGCGGAGAGCGTAGGTAGCGCGGACGGTGACGGAGATGGTTTTGTGGCGTGAGGAGGTGTTGAAAGCTCCACCCCACGAGTAGTCCTCTCCAGCGTTCTTGCCGACGATCTGGAAGACTCCCATCGAGGCATTCTGTAGCTTGCCCACCTTACCATGGCTTCCAGAGGCGATCTCTTCGGCACGGTTGAGTGCATCCTCAGAGGCTTGGCGCAGCATCTGATGCTTGAGATCGTTGAGGTTCGTGTAGTAGTAATCGGGTGCTACGCTTGTTATCTCCACTCCCTGCGAGATGAGCGAGGAGATACTCTTGGAGAGCTCCTCGACGCCGTCTAGATCTCCGCTCGTTACGGTCACGCTCTGCGTGAGGACGTAACCATTGGGTACCTGCTGATAGTTGCCGTGCGTATCGTAGCCGCTGCTGTAGTTTTGCGACACATCTAGGCTACCGAAGGAGTAGCTGTCAGGCTTTAAGCCAGACTGCTTGAGATAATCCTGTACGACAGCACGCTCACGCTCTATCTCCGTATAGGCTTCGCTCAGCGTAGCACGCTGCACACGGAAGGAGGCGGTCCAAACGATGAGATCGCTCTCGAAGTCTTGCTCTGCATTGCCCGTAACCGAGACGATACGCTGCTTGCGGACCGATAGATAGGTCGATCCGGCGATCCAAATGCCTAGTACAAAGGCGACAGCCAGTACCAAGGCTGCCCAAAAGGTCCACTGCTTGTTCATATCCATATCAATTGTGTTAGATAAAATTCAATCAGAGCGTCGTGCTGTCGTAGTCTTATAGCCCCTTCTCGAGGAGATACTTCTCCACCTCGAGCGCAGCGCGACAGCCGGTACCGGCAGAGGTGATCGCCTGACGGTAGCGTGGATCAGCGACGTCGCCAGCAGCAAAGACGCCCTCGACACTGGTGAGCGGTCTCCCCTCTCGTGTTACGATGTAGCCCGCAGCATCTAACTCTAGCTGACCGGCGAGGAAGTCCGTATTAGGCTTGTGCCCGATAGCGAGGAAGAAGCCGTCGATCGCTATATCGCGTTTGGCCTCCTCAGGGGTACCCTTCTTATATACGAGGTGAGCACCCTCCACGCCATTGTCGCCAAAGAGCCCGATGGTGTTGTGCTCGAAGAGTACCTCAATGTTTTCCCGTGCGAAGAGTCTCTCCTGCATCACCTTAGAGGCGCGTAGGTGATCCTTGCGCACGATCAGGTAGACCTGCTCTGCAATACCAGCTAGGTAGAGAGCCTCCTCACAAGCTGTGTCGCCACCGCCTACGACGGCTACCCGCTTCTTGCGATAGAAAAAGCCGTCGCACGTAGCACATGCCGAGACGCCCATGCCGGCATACTTCTTCTCATCATCTAGACCGAGGTACTTAGCCCGAGCACCCGTGGCGACGATGACTGAGTGCGCTGCCAGCTCCGTAGAGCCGTCGATCTCTACCTTAAAGGGGCGCTGCGATAGGTCTATGCGTGTGACCTCGCCTGAGCGAATATCTGTGCCAAAGCGCTCAGCTTGCTGGCGCATCTGATCAAGGAGCTTAGGCCCCGTGATACCCTCGGGGAAGCCGGGAAAGTTTTCCACCTCAGTGGTCGTAGTGAGCTGTCCGCCAGGCTGTAGTCCCTGATAAAGTATGGGAGAGAGATTAGCTCGTGAAGCATAGATAGCAGCTGTATATCCAGCAGGTCCTGACCCGATGATCAGGCAACGTATGGTCTTGTCTTGTGACATATTAATGATAGGTTCGTTATATGGTGAAAATGTACCTACCGCAAAGATATACAAATCTTACCAAGTAAACCTCCCCTTCACCAACAAGACTTCATCACGGAGAGCTTGTCATGGCACTTCAGACTCCAGCAAGTGATTGCTAACTTGAGATCGGAGCTAATCGGAATGGATCGGAGCTGTCGGAGGGATCGGAGTGCTAGTGTGGCTAGTGCCTCTAGTGCAACTAGTGAGTCTAGCTAACAGCCAACAGCTAACAGGGCCAATAGCTCGGAAGGGTCGTCCCATACTGATGGGACGAAAATCTCCCACCCAGTGTGGGACGAAATGATCCCAAGGGAGGGAGTAAAAAATATCCACGTAGAGATTGCATTCTCCACGTGGATACTTAGAGGTTAGAAGTTAGATATTAGAGACTGGCTAGACCTGAGAAGCCCATGAAGGCCATCGCTAGGATGCCAGCGGTGATGAGGGCGATGGGGATTCCCTTCATAGCCCGAGGTGTACTGCCAGTCTTGGCGAGCTGCTCGCGGATACCAGCGAAGATAACCATGGCGAGGAGGAAGCCGATACCGATGGAGACGGCATACATGAGTGACTCAGCATAGGTGAACTTCTTCTGGATGACGAGGATTGCGACACCGAGGACACAGCAGTTTGTCGTGATCAGCGGGAGGAAGACGCCGAGTGCCTGATAGAGCGCGGGGGAGATCTTCTTGATAATCATCTCAATCATCTGCACGAGTGTGGCGATGACGAGGATGAAGGCGATGGTCTGCAGGAACTCGAGTTCCAGTGGAACTAATATATAGGTCTGTACGAGCCAGGTGACCATCGTCGCTAGTAGCAAGACGAAGGTGACGGCTGCTCCCATGCCTGTGGCGGTAGAGACTTTCTTAGAGACACCTAAGAAGGGGCATATACCGAGGAACTGGGAGAGGACTACGTTGTTGACAAAGACCGCAACGATGAATATGATAAGAAATTTCATAGTAGTAAGTGTCTGTGTGATGAACTGTGGCTAGGAGTTAGCCTTTGCATCTCATTGGTTTGACCTATTGCTTCTTGGTGATAGCGTGATAGATGCCGATGAGTAGTCCTAGAGCGATGAAGGCTCCCGGAGACAGTACGAAGAGCAGTGCGGAGTAGTCGTTGGGATAAGCGGTCATACCGAAGAATGAACCGCCGCCGAGCATCTCACGTACGATGCCTAGGAGGGTGAGTCCGATGGTAAAGCCTAGTCCGATGCCGATACCGTCAAAAAGTGATATGCCGACGCTACTCTTGGAGGCGGTGGACTCGGCACGTCCGAGGACGATACAGTTGACCACAATCAGCGGTATAAAGATGCCTAAGCTCTGGTCAAGCGCCGGTAGGTATGCCTTGATAATCATCTGCAGCACGGAGACGAAACCAGCAATGACGACGATAAAGGCAGGGATACGTACCGCATCGGGTATGAGTCGCTTCAGGAGGGAGATCATCACATTGGAGCAGATAAGCACGAAGGTGGTGGCTAATCCCATACTGAGTCCGTTGATGGCCGACGTGGTGGTCGCCAAGGTAGGACACATACCGAGGAGAAGCACGAAGGTGGGATTCTCCGTAATGATACCATTGGTAATTGTCTTGATATACTTATTCATGGCGGTGCATTACTTAGTTGATTCGTTGGCAGAAGCCTCTACAAAGATGCGCTGCGCACGGGCGATGCCTTGTAGGATAGCGCGCGAAGAAACCGTAGAGCCTGAGACAGCGTCTATAGAGCCACCGTCCTTGCGTAGCTTGAGACTAGCGGGTGTGACCTTCTTGCCGATGAGAGACTTCTTCGAGGGCTTGGTGGTAGCGGGGTCTTGGTTGCCACCATAGTCTTTACTGATGGAGATCAGCTTGCCCTTAGCATTGAGATCAGCGATGGCAAAGGCTGCGAGCGCGCCATTATTGTCAAAGCAGACGAGCATCGGGAGGCAACGCCCCTCGTAGTCATCACCACTGGTAGTGACGACGAGTAGACCTGTCGTCTCGCTCATATCGTTGGTGCCGTAGCTCTGGATCAGCCAAGGAGTGCCGTCGTCAGCGGTATCGGTCTTCTCTTTGTCCACAAGGCGATAAGCGGGGAGGAGCGTGTTGAAGAGGCTGTCGATGACCTCTCGCTCGGGGAGCGCACAGTTGCTCTCGGTGGGCTGTGCCGTGGGACCACCCTCACCGACAACGCTCTGATAGACTCGGTAAGCTCGCTCGAGGGCATCGATGAAGGCTCTACTGGAGATGGTCGCTGCGGTGATAGCGTCGACCTTACCTCCGTCCTTAGAGACCTTGAGTGGCGAAGCTTGGCTCATATCCAGTCCGCGTACGTCACGGATGAGGTCAGCATTGGGTGCGGGAGAGGTAAACCACTCCTGTATCTTAGCACCTAGTCCTGGGGTCTCCCCGTGCTTGAGCACCTTGAAGCCGACGATCTGGCTCTGCATGTCAAAGCCTACCATGATATCTATATGACCAGCAAAGCCGGCATCAGTATAGGTCTCGATGGCGTAGCCGACGGGCTGACCACCCTGCATAGCGGGGTAGACGATGAGTGGACGAGGCTCGCTCTCGAGTACGACAGTGTCTTGCTCTTCGTAAGGATTATTGTCAAAGGCTGGGACGATCTCTTTGATCGCCTCGACCTTAGCTTTTGTCTCGGCCTGTGCGATGGTATCTTTGGTCGCCACATTGACCAAAGCTAAGATACCAGCGATGATCAGACAGATGATCCCGAGTGAGAGGATCATATTGGGGAGTGTAGAGGGTAGCTTCTTCATCTTTTAGCCTCCTTTCTAGATTTGACCACATGACCGAAGTGACGTGGCTTGATGTAGGTGTTGAGTAGTGGGGTGAACGCATTCATAATGAGGATGGCAAAGGACATACCCTCAGGATAAGAGCCCCACAAGCGGATGATGACGGTGAGTAGTCCGATCATACAGCCGTAGATGAGCTGCGCACGGTGCGAGATAGGCGAGGTGACGTAGTCGGTCGCCATAAAGACTGCACCAAAGAGCAGACCACCGGTCAGCAGGTGGAAGAAGGGACTAGCGTACATCGCTGGGTCGTAGAGGTGCATGATACCACTCAGTACGAAAGCGGAGACGATGATAGCCACGGGCGTGTGCCACGTGATGATGCGACGGATGAGTAGATAAGCTAATCCGATGAGGATAGCGATGGCACTCACCTCTCCCATGGAGGAGAAGTTGAAGCCGACGAGGAGCTGCAACGAGTCGGGCAACTGGTCAATGGCTCCTGACTTGAGGATGCCTAGAGGGGTCGCGCCAGAGACCGCATCGGTAGCTTGCTCGGCAAGACGGGCGGGGAGCTTCCAGGTGGTCATCTGCGCAGGATAGGAGATGAGGAGGAAGACACGCCCGACGAGTGCGGGGTTGAATATGTTGTTGCCCAGTCCGCCGAAGGCCATCTTGCCAATACCAATCGCGACGACACCCCCCATGAGGACGAGCCACCAGGGGAGCGAGGCGGGGAGGTTGAAAGCTAGGATGACGCCTGTCAGGAGCGCCGAGCCGTCGAGCAGACGACAAGGGCGATGCAGGAAGAAGCGGGTGATGACCCACTCCGTGAGCATACAGGAGGCTACCGAGATAGCGGTGATAAGTAGAGCGTCTGTCCTAAACTGGTAGAGCATGACGAGGAATGCTGGTATCAAAGCAATCAGCACCCCATACATATTCTTGCTAATGGTGTCACCGCTATGGATATGCGGTGAGGGTGATACGATGACTTGTTGTGCCATAAGCTATATATCGTAGTCGATGATGAGGATCGGTGATCTGTCTCAGTGTGTATTACTTCTTGCGGGCTCGCATGATACCCATGACGGTCTGCTTGCCGACACGTATGTAGTCGAGGAGCGGACGTCCAGCTGGGCAGGTATAGCTACAAGAGCCGCACTCGATGCAGTCGGCGATGTAGTTGTGCTCGGTGCTCTCCCAGTCTTTGTAGATGGTGTCACGCATGAGGAAGGCGGGGTTGAGTCCCATCGGGCAGACCGATACGCACTTACCGCAGCGTATGCAGTCGTGCATCTCGGGACGTGTCGACTCCTTGGCAGAGAGGATGAGTAGTCCTGACGAACCCTTGGCAACGGGTATGTCGGTACTGACGAGTGCGCGTCCCATCATAGGGCCACCGCCGATGATCTTGCCTGGCTCCTCTGCATAACCTCCCGCAGCGTCGATGAGTGTCTGCATAGGCGTACCGATGCGTGCCTTGAAGTTGGAGGGGTGTGCGATAGCTCGTCCGGTGACTGTGATGATGCGCTCGATGAGTGGCTTGTGCTTCATGACCGCCTCGTAGATGGCGAAGGTGGTCCCGACATTCTGCACGATAGCGCCCGTAGAGATAGGTAGCGCACCTGAGGCAACCTGCTTGCGGATCAGGGCGTCGATGAGCTGCTTCTCGCCACCTTGCGGGTAACGCTTCTTGAGCGGTACGACGGCGATGCTGTGTCCCTCGGGGAGGAACTCCTTGGCACGCTCCGCAGCGTCACGCATGATGCGTATAGCGTCGGGCTTATTATTCTCAATGCCTATGAGCGTGCGCGGCGCATTGGCAGCCTTCATGATGATCGCACAGCCGACCATGATCTCCATCGCCTTGACACGCATGAGCGCATCGTCGCTCGTGAGGTAAGGCTCACACTCGACGGCGTTGATGATGACATAGTCAGCACTCTGACCAGGAGGAGGCGAGAGCTTGACATGCGTTGGGAAGGTCGCACCACCCATACCGACGATGCCCATCTCCGCGATGCGATCGATGATCTGCTTGGCATCCAGATCGGTCTCCGTGATGAGCGTGTCTGTCTGGTCAATGTAGTCCTCCCACTCGTCGCCCTCGACCTTAATAAAGATGGCGGGCTTCTTAAAGCCACTCGCATCAGTGATCTGGTCGATCTTGGTGACGGTACCAGAGACGGAGGAGTGAATGTTTGCCGAGACAAAGCCTCCTGCCTTGCCTAGGAGTGTACCTACGCGCACCTTGTCGCCCTTGCTGACGGCAGCGGTGGCGGGCGCACCAATATGCTGTGCTAATGTGATGACCACCTCGTCTGGAGGAGCGACAACGGTGATAGGTACCCCGGCGCTGATCTTATGGTCATGGGGATGGATACCCCCTATTCTAAATGTCTTTGCCATAGCTTCGTTTAATC
This sequence comes from uncultured Porphyromonas sp., assembly GCF_902489635.1. Lineage (GTDB taxonomy): Bacteria > Bacteroidota > Bacteroidia > Bacteroidales > Porphyromonadaceae > Porphyromonas. The sequence continues at coordinate 11,743 of NZ_CABUAN010000025.1, forward strand.
TTTCTGAGGTACAGATGCTGTTGAGGAGGTAGTAGCAGGAGCTGCAGTGGCAGCGGCTGTTGCCATGGCTGGAGCAGGCTTGTCGGCGGGCGCTGGCTTTGCTGCAGGTTCCTTGCGTGGCGGGAAGTTGACCTCATGGATAGCTCCCGTCGGGCACTCGGCCGCACACTTACGACATAGACGACACTTCTGATGGTCTATGTAAGCGAGATTGTTCTCTATCGTGATTGCCTCAAACTGGCATACCTTAAAGCACTTGCTACATCCGATACACGCATTGGCGCAAGCCTTGCGAGCCACGCCTCCCTTGTCCTTATTGACACAGCTGACGTAGATACGGCGTCCCTTGGGGCCTTTCTTGCGGAGCTCGATGATCATCTTCGGACAAGCCTTGACACACGCTCCACAGGCGGTACACTTATCTTCGTCCACCTCGGGGAGACCCGTCTCGGGATTCATGTGGATCGCATCAAAGTCGCACACAGCGACGCAGTCTCCATTGCCTAGACAGCCGTAGCTACAGCCCGTCTCGCCACTGTATAGGGTCGACTCGATCTTGCAGCTCTTAGCTCCTATATAAGTATTGACTCGTGGACGCGCCTCGCAGGTACCATTACAGCGCACGACGGCTACGAGCGGGTCGCTCTTAGCGACGCTCTGACCGAGGATCTCTGCCACCTTGGTCATGACCGGCTCTCCGCCTACGGGGCACCAGAGCCCTTCGAGAGAGGAGGCTTCGCAGCAAGCCTTAGCAAAGCTCGCACAGCCCGGATGACCGCAGCCACCGCAGTTGGCCTGAGGGAGGACCTCAGCAACCTCGCCGATGCGCGGATCTTCTTTTACTTCAAACTTCTTGGAGGTGATAAAGAGTAGGATGGCACTGATGAGTGCTATCACTACAAGAACAAGTATGGTGGATAGTATTGTCATAGGAGTGTGTATGAACTTACTTTTTTCGCACGGTAAAGGCAAAGGTTCGCTCAAACCGGTCACGTAAGAGCCATAGCAGGAGCATATATGCGGCGGCTACACCCAAGGCGATCAATATCTGAGCCAGCGTACCTACCTCTAGGTAGCTTAGAATGATGGTTACAGCAATGATGAGAATGGTAGGAACGACCATCGTGAGAAGTACAGCGCGCATGCCCAGCGAGCTACGCATCTCGAGAGAGACCTGATCACCGACAGCCACCTCGCCGGGTAGCTGAGCGCGATCGATCGTGATCGTCTCCAGACGACTCTCCGAGGCGTGGCAATGCCCCGCAGCTTCGCAGTTACTACAAGCTGACGGGCGTAGCACCGTGAGACGCACCTCCCCACCTTCTATGGCAGTTATGGTGGCATTTCGCTCTATACATTCAGACTTCATTGGCTCTGTCTTTCACATTGCAACAACCTTCGCGTTCGCAAAGGTAGCAATAAATAATTAGTCTAAGTATGGTAGTCAGGCACGAAATGCTTTGTGACGCCCCTCCGAGGCAGTCCTATCAGAGCCTCTTACCGACTTTCACAAAAGGCTGCGATAGCCTCTACAAGCTTCGCATTGTCTGTCGCATCACGGGAGGTGATACGCACCATTTCGCCCTTGATGCCTCGTAGCTTGGTCGCATCGTAGAGAGCTATATTGTGCTCCTCAAGCAGATAGTTGACCAGCTCAGCTGCTGTGGCACAGTGTATCTGGACTAAGAAGAAGGGTGCATCGCTCGGCATCACCTCGATACCATCTATCTGGCGAAGCTTGGTCTCTAGCTCGAGCGCATTGCGCTGCCACTTACGGATCGGGAGTGTAAACTGTGCCGGGTGAATCAGGATATACTTCGCCACCTCGACCGCCATCGTGCTGACCGACCACGGGTCGATCACCTTCTGGATCTCCTTGATAACCTTCTTGTCGGCCGTCACATAGCCGATGCGCAGCCCGGGCAGACCATACGTCTGTGTGAACGAACTAACGAAGATAATGTTCGGGTGACTCTTCACATCACTCAGCGTAAGCGTAGGCTGTGTCGTAAAGGAGGCATAGGACTGATCTACGATGAAAAAGACCTGAGGGTGAGCGCTGATGAGATCCAGCAGCTCCACCCGTGAGCGAAAGCGTCCCGTCGAGCTATTGGGCGAGCAGATCCAGCAAAACTCCTCTCCCTCGAGCTTTATCTCCTGCGTCTCTACATCCTCTGGGATATAGGTTAGCTGCCAGCCATATCGCTTAGCCGCTAGCTCATAGTGCTGGTACGAGGGGACGAGGATAGCACCACGTTTCCCCGCAAAAGCCTCTGCAATAATATAGAAAGCAGCCGTACGACCAGCCGTGATCACGATATTGTCTACATGCAGCTCATTGCGCTTAGAGATCATGGTCCGCAGCGTCTTGTAGTCGCTCTCGGGATAGTAGCGCATCATCTCGACCATGCGATCGTTGAGGTGCTCAGCAAGCTTCGTCAGCTCGGGAGCAAACCATGAGGCGGTGTCAAACTGTAGGGGTGGGCAGACGGTATTGGTCGTCTGAGTGGGATTCTTCTTTATCATACTACGCTTGTTTAGACAGCTGTGAATGTTATTTCTTTTGAGATACTTTGTTCTGCAGTTCTTTGGCAAAGGAGAGCAGTTCTGGCGTATGCAGTGCCTCGTATAGCTCCTCCTTATTATATATAGGACGCTCGACCAGCTCTCCCGCATGGAGCAAGAGCTTGTAGCAGAGGATGCGCAGGCAGCGATCTCGGATCGTCTCCTCCGAGAGAACGCCCGCATGATAAGCAGAGAGCAACTCCTCATAGCTCTGCAGCGGATCTAGAGGGCCCAGGAGCAGGTCATTGCCCGCTAAGATAGCCGCCACAGATATGGGCAAGCCCTCAGCACGCTGCACGCCTCGCATCTCCAGTCCATCGGTAAAGATGAGCCCCTTGAAGCCCAACTGCTCACGCAGCAAGCCCGTCACGACAGCGTGACTCAACGAGGAGGGACAGGTCACATCAGGCTCCAGAGCCGGCACCGAGAGGTGCGCTACCATGATTCCCCCGAGACCCGCCTCTATATAGGCGCGAAAGGGTGCTAGCTCCACCCGCTCGAGCTCCTCTATGCTGCCCGACACGGTGGGGAGTGTCTTGTGCGAATCCTTGTCCGTATTGCCATGCCCGGGGAAGTGCTTAGCGACCGACAGCACCCCGCCATCCTCCAGGCCTCTCGCCAAAGCTAGCCCATGCGAGATCACAATGTCGGGCGTAGCACCTAGGCTACGGGTGCCGATGACCGGATTCTTCGGATTATTATTAACATCCAGTACTGGCGCAAAGCTCACATGGATGCCCATCACACGGCACTGCTGCGCCATGTGCTGCCCGAGGGTGTACATCTCTTCGGGCGTGCAGTGGTCAGCCAGCAGTTTCATACGTGGGTAGCGTATGGTCCCCTGGAGACGCATCGCCAGCCCCCACTCAGCATCGGCCGTGATCAGCAGCGGTATGCGTGAGCGCTCCTGCAGGAGACGGGTGAGCCGATACTGATCATAGGGTTCCCCCTTGCGAAAGAGGATACCACCTGGACGAATCTTGTCAATAAGCTGCAGATAGCGAGCTTGCGAGGCCGAGTCATAGCGAGGCTCCCAGATGGGGATGATCAACTGCCCGATCTGCTCCTCGATCGTCATCTTCTCGATCTGTTGCGTCGCCTCCTGTAGCAGGCTGTCGGTGCGTTGATTACAGATGTCTAGTAGGTGGGTCGGCAACTGCTGTGCCGTCGTATCGGAGCCTGCGCACCCTACGAGTAGCACCAGCAATAGAGAGAGCGACGGGAGCAGACGCCCCGAAGGTCTCCATCCTCGTACCCTCGCATAGCGCGAGACAAACCAACGATCCGATCGCAAGAGATAGTTCATACTGCTACAATAATTGCTACTAACCTCTCTGCAAAGATAGAGAAATCAGTGCAAACGAATAGTTTTCCAGCTCTACTTGTGAGATTTGCGAACTAGGGGTAAGAGCGAGAGTTTGTTTGTTTGAGAAATTGTAGTACCTTTGCACCCACATCGGCCGAGGTGTATGCTCGCAAGCTGAGGAGAGCCTATCCCCTCAGTTGTCAAGCAAGGAGAGGTGGCAGAGTGGTCGATCGCGGCGGTCTTGAAAACCGTTGACCTTCACGGGTCCGGGGGTTCGAATCCCTCTCTCTCCGCTTTAAGTACTCTGGCAGCATCGCCAGAGAGCACTACTGAAAAAGTATAAGTATCGTAATTCCAACGAGTTACGATACTTTTGTTTTATAGTCCTATACCTCTTCAGAGTAGTTACAGAGATAGCCGAAACGCCCAAAATACTCTCCAATGGCTACAATCTGGCTACACTTTTTTCTCGCAAAAAATAATTGTAGCCAAGAGTACGTAGAGAGTCTGTTTAGAGTACTTGTACATTGCTGTAGTTCAAACAATTATGTGCAACTTTGTAGGCGAGTTGTAGAGAGTTATAGCACCATAAATGTGTAGCTTTTCTGGTCGCAAACTTTCTATGCTTGGCTACAATAAAAACAGACAATGTATGCAATCAATTTTCAGAACAGCATTCTACCTTCGCAGCAACTATGTGAACAAGGAAGGAAAAACGCCAGTAATGCTACGCATCTATCTCAACAATGAACGGATGTCACTAGGCTCCACTGGCATCACCATCGTGCAGTCCCAATGGGATCGCGAAAAAGAGCGAGTAAAAGGGCGTCACACCGAAGCTCTGAATACGAACTTGCAACTGGATAACATCCAAAGTGGTTTACAAGCCATCTTTCGCAAGTTAGAAATGACTGATGAGCTTTCGTTAGAGCGTATCAAGTCAGAACATCTTGGCAAAAAACAAGATATAGATACCATCATGCAACTCTTCGACAAACACAATGAAGATGTTGCAGCTCGAGTTGGCATCTCAGTCTCTGCGCCCACTCTTCAAAAGTATAAGGTCTGCAAAAGACGCTTTTCTGAGTTCCTTAAAGATAAACTCAGACGCAGAGACCTCAAGCTCACGGAGCTAACCTATATGATTATACATGATTTTGACCTATACCTACGCACGGTGGTGGGGCAAAATCCTAATACAGCCACTAAGACGATGAAGACCTTCAAGACTGTAGTCATTTTGGGGCAAAAGTTAGGCGTACTACATCACGACCCTTTTGTCAACTTCCGATTTCACTTAGAGCCAGTGAATAGAGGGTTCTTGACTGATGAAGAGGTCTTACAGATTGTCAACAAGGAGTTGAATATCCAGAGATTGGAGCTGGTACGAGACATCTTCATCTTTTCCTGCTTTACAGGTTTAGCCTACATTGATGTGGCTAATCTTACACCCGACAATATCGTGATGCTTGGTGGCAAAGAGTGGATTATGACTAAGCGACAGAAGACAAGCGTGGAGACCAATGTGCTGCTCCTTGACATCCCTAAGCGCATTATCAGTAAATATAGCCACCAAACATATCGTGATGGCAAGCTCTTCCCTATCCTTAGCAATCAGAAGACCAATTCATACCTCAAAGAGATTGCTGATATTTGTGGTATCAAGAAGAACTTGACTTTCCACCTAGCTCGACATACCTTTGCGACAATGTCACTGAGCAAGGGAGTTCCGATAGAGAGTGTCTCTAAAATGCTGGGGCATACCAATATCCGAACAACGCAAATCTATGCCCGTATCACCAATAAGAAGATTGAACATGACATGGAGCAGTTTGCTGACAAACTAGGCAAGTTCAATACGGCAATGGGTATCGGGGAGAATAGCTGGCAATAAGTGCAACCATTAAAACTAAAAAAGAAGATGAAGACAACGAATAAGAAAGAACTATCCTACTTCCGCTTAAAGCTAGAGAGCTACCTTAGTGAGCATTTCCCTGAAAAGGTGGAAGACAAGCCCTTTATCACGGCACGAGCTGATGAAGCTCTTACTACCTACTGTGATGCTGTAGAAGAAGGATTCTCATATCCCGAAGCAGAGAGTATGGCGAGTGAAGTACTGTATCGTGACCTGCATTTCTCCAAATACGACATGCTGGTGTCCGTCTTGGAGAATGAGTTTGAAAAGGAGCTTCCCTCCCCACTCCCCGAACGACTCTCTCAGATACTTCTCGGGAACAAGGCGATACAAAACCTATTTGACAAGTATAACCTTACGGATGAATTTGTTGCAACACCTGAGTATGATACGCTCTACACAGAACTGACAGGAGCAGTTGTACTTCTTATCGAAGCTAATCAACTTCCCGTGGTAGGCAATGTGAGTGCATTAGAGTCAACAATGTAGATTATCCCTATCTCGTGCGCCTTTTGAGCTTCAAGAGCCAAGATAGTCTCTCTGCTCCATACGTCAAGAGTATATTCTATCTCTTGTCTTTATGTCGCATAGTCTCTTGGCTCTGCTCTTGAAAACTCTAAAAGACTCCGAATATGAATAGATCTCTCATGAACAAAGACCTGCACAGTCCAGCCTTCATACGGGCAAGTGTTCCTGCAGATAAAGAGGAACCACTACAAGTTGCGTCCAAAACAACTTCGAGCAACGGAATCAAATGGTCTCGCATCATCCGACTTACCTTACTTATAGGTATCCTATCGGGTGGGGTGTACTTACTCTCTAAGTTAGTCACAGCACAGGTCGTAACAGCTCTATTGATCCTGATTGGTTTTGTGGTACTACGATTCATCGTTCGTACCGTTCTGCAAATCACATTTACGCTTTTACGCTACCTCTTTTGGATTATTGTACTAGTCGTAATACTGCTTTGCGTGCTATGATATAGCACCTCTCTCACTTCAGAGAAACGACTCTTTGGGTGACTAGCTCTCTTACGAAGCTGGTCACCCTTTTTGCTTCTTCTGTTTAGGCATTGCACTTCTGCTTCTCAGTCATAGTTCCCCAGTTATGCAGTGGTCAAATCGGAAGCTGATTCTTTTTCATCGCAAAGGTAGTACGGGGCTTAAAGACTTTCACAAGGTCGGGCCGTTCGGTTTGTCTGGAAAATCTCCACACCTATGCTGTTCGCTTCGGGTAGTATTTTCCGCCAAAACCTTGTGTAAGTCTCGCCCCGCTACCTTGTTTTTGCTTGAAAAAAGGAATCAGCATACTCCGATCTTTGAACGCATAAAAAAAGGTCTCTTATGAATAAGCAGAAAGTAAACATGACATTATCAATGAAAGAAAAAGGATATAGCTCCTCCTCTCATTACCGCATAAGTTCTGAGTTAGAACAAAGTGAGCAGGCGTTGGCTACCAAGTTCGTCCATTGGAACGTACCCCCATTGAAAAGCCTTTGTGACAGCTCTGTATATCTCCTGAGAGCAAAGCTTAATCGTGGCGAGCGAATGAGCCGTGAGGATAAGGATTGGCTCTGTGAAGCGGTGAACTCAAACACCTATTTCCGCACAGCTGTTCCCCTACAAGGATGGCGATTTGACTTCATCGATGTATTGAAGAAGTACCTCGTCAATCAATATGGACAGTGGGCAGAGTACTATGCTCCCGACCGCACCAGCCTACGCAACTACCTCTATGGACCTATCAACCAAATCGTAGAGATACCCAAGCAGTAACAGCACTAATAGCGATAAGACAATGAAAGGAACAGAACAATTTACCCGAACGATAGCCGAGTATCTTAATGGACGTGCGATGACAGACCCTTTGTTTGCGCCCAATCTACAGAAGCCCCATAAGAACATAGAGGAGTGCATTCTCTATATCTTGAGTGAGGTGCAAAGAAGTGGTTGTAATGGCTTTGCCGATGAGGAGATATACTCAATGGCAGTTCACTACTATGATGAAGATGATATAGAGGTGGATAAAGTCTCTGGTTGCAATGTTGTGGTCAATCACGTTGTAGAGCTCTCCGAAGAAGAGAAAAAGCAAGCACGGCAGGAAGCTATCAAGCAATACCAACAAGAGGAACTTGTCAAATTGCAGAAGAGATACGAGCGACCCAAGAGAACTGAAAGATCCGAGACAACATCTTCTATACAACCGCAACCCACACTATTTGACACCCTTGCCTTATGAAACCTAGGAACAAGTTTGAGAAAACCGTAATGGCACTGAGTACGAAACTATGCCCAATAACAAAAGCACAGCGTCAATGGGCATTCCGAGAGTGCATAGACCACTTTGCCTTCCGCTTACCTAAAGGTCGTACGACTTGTATGGATTGTGGTTATAGTTGGACTTTAGAGCAGCCTATAGATACTTGCACTTGCCCTCAATGTAGGGCAAGGTTGCAAGTCAAGACAACAAGAGCGCGTAAGTTACAACAGAAGCAGTACTTCACGCTACTAACCACTTGTGGTGAGTATCAAGTGTTGCGGATGTTTCTCCTTGTTGTAGGTATGGAGAAAGGGTGTAGAGCAAAGACTTCGGTCATTGAGATTGGGCATTATTGGTGGAACGATGCAGGGAGACAAGCATTAGTAGCCATACAGCGAACTTTTGGACACTATATTGATAGCTTTTCTTTTTGCTCTCCGATGGCTATTCGTAACGATAGCGAAGCTTACCGATATGTAGCCTATTCGCAGATATATCCTAAGCTAAAGGTCACGAATACGCTTTATAGAAATGGCTTCAATCGAGAGTTTCACGGCATAGCTCCTACTCGACTCATCCCAGCTTTACTTACTGATAGTCGTGCAGAAACAATGATGAAAGCAGGACGATATAAAGATTTAAGATACCTCCTATCAAGGGGCAAAGGGCTTGACAACTATTGGAGCTCATACAAGTTGACACTTCGTCACCACTACATAATAAGCGACATTGCCTTATGGTGTGACTATGTAGATATGCTCAAACGATTGGGTAAGGACATCCACAATCCGAAATACATCTGCCCCTCCGACCTCAGAGGAGAGCATAACAAACGAGAAGTGGAGCTGCGCAGACAGCGTGAGCGGGAGGCAATGGAGCGAAAGCGGGAAAAGGCAATGGCGGACGAAGAGCGTTTTCGTGAACTCAAGTCAAAGTTCTTCGGCATCTGTTTCACGGACGGCACAATCCAAGTACACGTCCTGGAGAGCGTGCAAGAGTATATAGACGAAGGAGCTGAATTGCACCACTGTCTATTTTCAAATGAGTACTACCTCAAAGAAAACTCACTCATTCTGTCTGCAACCATTGAGGGCAAACGAATAGAGACGATAGAGGTCTCTTTGGACACACTACAAGTGATACAGAGCCGTGGCGTGTGCAACCAAAACACCCCATACCACGAGCAAATCGTGAGCCTTGTCAATGCCCATAGCCAACTGATACGGGAAGTTGTACGATGAAGGTCGGTAAAGGAGCTGTCGGCTCTTTTTCACTAAGGTTATTTCAAGAATTTGATATGCTTCTTTATTTTCTTCATCGCCCAATCGTAATGACTTGCCGTTACCGAGACACAATATGCTCCGAGTATAGATGTCCCAGTCCAAGGCAATGAGCCTTTGGCAAAAAGTTCATCATTGGAATAATTTTCTATCAAAACCATTACCGCATTATGAGACGCTTTCAAGTTTTCCTTTGCTTCCTCCAACGATGTGCTTTGGTGCTTCTTCCAAAACTCAACATTCAGTGCAGGGTAAGTTCTCCAATTGTAAGGTTCGGGAAGAAAAGGCTTAGGCACCCCATTGCTATTGGCTTGGACCCAATTCAATAGCAGATTATGCCACTCGTACAGATGCACAAGTACATCCCTCAAGTTCTTGTCTCTTCTCCAATGTGTTTCCTTACCGCTTGTAGTCATTTCCACAGCAAAAGGTGTCGCTTGTTGCTCCTCACTCATCCTATCTATGAGCTCCCACATCTTCACAAATTGTTGATTCGCAGATGTCATCAAATCCGCCTTTGTTGTAGCTCTTGCCATATCCTCTTTATTCTTTGTTTGTCTCAAAGGTAAGTAAAAGGATGAAGATTCGGAACCTTGTTCGTAGATTCAATAACAAAAGCCCCCCAAAAGGTAACCGACAGACGGCAACACTTTCGGGGGCTTCTTTTCTTTGTCTTTGAGTACGAGTAGGCGACCAAAGCAAAGAAGCAAAAGAAAGTCGCAAAAAAGAAGATTACACTTCTTCCTAAGTTGGCTGTATTTCTATTGATGATGGTTTATCCTCCCTTTCATTGTTGAAGTTGAAAGTCCGTTGCTGAAGCTGTCCGAAGTTATCCTCCACGTAGATGTCAATCGTTTGGCGGTCAGTAGAGCGTGAAGTGTAATAGAGACGGAAGGCGTCTCTCGTGAGCGGATAGCGATCATTCGGTTTGAATACAGTGCCATCATCCATCTTCAAGCAACCCTTGCCATCCGGCTGGAAGTAACGGATCGTGTATTGCGTATTGGCAAAGCGACCACTTCTTTTGAGGCTACAGCGTATTTCAGCCGTTTCCCCCTTAGCTATGGAGTTCTGCACCGGCATCACTTCGAGCGAGAAGTCGTAAGCCTGCTGCACATCCAGCTCACGAGTACAAGCAGATAGACAAAATAGGGCGAGGGCAACCCCTCCCACAGCCCATATCGTATTCACTAGGAACTTTTTCATTGTTGATGGTAGTTAGATATTGAACTTGAGTCCTGCTGAGATAGCAGGACGAAAACGATGCAGGTCAGAGCCAAAGAGCAGTCGCCCTTGAGCTTTGAGGACGAAGAGCAGATTGTCTGTTAGGAACAGTTCCACCGAGCCATGTATCGCCCCACCATAAGTAAAGCGAGACCGATCAAGGAGTGTAGCCCCATCGGGGAGCAACCGTTTATCATCGTTCAGCTCTTCATAACCGCAGAGAGCGGATAACCCCAAGTAGCCAAAGACATTCTTCCCCCTATCTGAGAGTATCGGGTGCATATAGCCGAAAAGCAGGAGCGCATCACGCAGTGGAACATTGTAAGAGCGATAAGTCAACCCTTGCTGCTCATATTCCGCCAAGAGAAAAGCGTAGTTCGCCCGCTTGAAGTAGTGTGCGAACGCTAGACCTACCCCAAAGCTCTCCTTTGCGAATAGTTTCTCCCCCTTGATAATCGGCATAGAGCCGACCAACTCAACGCTATTTTGCCTAGGGATTAGTCGCTGTGCGTACGATGGTGTAACAGCAACCATAGCCACCATCACGCAGACCATCATAGATAACCATCTCTTCATCACCACTTCAGTTTAAGGTTATCAATCTTCTTAGTGAGCAAAAGGTCTTCAGGCTCCACATAGAAAGTGAGCGTGCGACTCCCGTTTCGCTCGTAGAGCGTCACTTCAAGCTGCTTATCCTCTGATAGTGTGAACTGCTCCAAGGCAAAGACTATTCTCTCAGAGCGTCCCGCTCCAATCCACATCACCTGATGAAAAGCACGTAGTGGCTGTAGTATTCGCTCCTGTATAGCTGTATGCTTCGCAACCTTCTTGTCCACCACCTTGAACGTAATGAAGTCCACCGCATACGGCATATTAGACTCATTATCCATACGGACATGGAAGTAAAGCAACCCATTGTGGGCATATAAGCCACGAAGAAGGAAGCGCATCCCGAATTGCTTCGCCCCAACATACTTGATAATTCGCTTATCATTTTGGTAAATGCTCTTCATAATCAGCTTAACCAATATGGGCGACTCACTTCCCAGCTCTTTGAAGTAGATGTCCGCACGATTGCTCGGCAGTCTTCCCTCCGTAGGAGATAGAAAGTCCTTCATCTCTATGCTGAGCTTCTCTGGTTCATCCGCATACTTCACATTGTATGCGTAGAATGAACCATCCTCACAGATGACACTCATATTGGTCTCAGTCTCAAACTCTCGGACGGCAGCCTTTACACGCAGCACATTCTCCGCATCGTCAGCCTTCCCTGCAATAATGTTTTGCGACCCGAGGTCAACATAGCGTATAGCTGCAGGAAAGATGAGATGCACCGTCTTTTCAAACGTGACCTCCAGCCCGTAGGGCAATACGACCCGTCCATTCGGTATCGATCGGCTCATCCCTTGGTAAAGGTCTCCGCTACTCAGTAGTTGATTGTTTCCCTCTACTTGTTGTGCCATAGCAGGGAGCGTTATCGTAGCACAAACTACGATAGATAAAATCCATTTCTTCATAAGTATATCAGTTGTTATTGTTAGAGTTCTAAAAGCTTACTTCGTCTGTACAAGGAATAGTCTATATCCTCCTTTGAGCGTCACCTTAATCGTTCGGAGCTTCTTCTGTAGTAGTTGTCCAGCTCCCTGCATCACCCCCCTAGTCACCTCTGAGATGATTTGGTCTTTAGCCGATGAGGAAAAGGTGAAAGAGGTTCCCATCGATCCCCCGACATTTGCCCCCACCTCCTTGAGCGCTGACACCTCTTCAGAGCCAGGAATATAGACTCCCATCTGTCCGTCTGTATCATAGGCAGATAGTTTGACCGGCAGAATGCGACCATTCACCTCTATGCTCTTAATCACTAGCTGCATTCGGTTGCCATCTATCTTAGCTTGTGCCATCAAGAGACTATGCTTCGGAATTGATATTTGCTGCACACGAGCCGTCTCCAGCAGGCGAAGGGCAACGTAGTCACCCTCTTTGAGGGTCGTTGTTTTGTCCACCACTACGCAAAGGGTATTGCGCTCGCCAGAGCGTGCGGAGCTATTAAAGAGCGAATGAAAGCTCATATTCCGCTCCTTGGCTCCGTACATCTCCATAAACTCCTCGTCACTCATAGGCTGGTCCAGTGCTGAGACCAACGGCTTGTGGTCAGCTATTATCTCCATTGGAGCCTCGTCCTTGGCAGCTCCACCGCTAGGCGGAGAGACCATCTGAGACTGCTCACTCATAGGCATAGCTCCATGGGCAGAAGAGGCACCAGCTGCGGGCAAGTACTTAGCCGCCATTTGGTAGCTCTTCTCCATAAGAGCTAGTTGCTTAGCTTCCTCATCATCGTCTTGTTGGCTAAGCTCGTGCAGTTCACGTCTGAGGTCATCAATCTCCTGTTGCATAGCTTCTCGCTCCTCCTCATAAGGGTCAGAGCCGTAGAAGTCCGCTAGCAAACGGTTGTTCTCCTCGTATCGTTGCATCGAAGACTCAATCTTATTGCCAACGACCGCCTCCTGCGGGTCGCTCTCAGACGAGGTTCCCTCCTGCTGAAAGTACTCCGCCAGTCTCCCCACCTCCTCACGAGCTTGCTCCTCTTGAGTTGTATGGTCAACTAGTTCATAGGCTTTGAGTTTATTCTCCGTAAGCTTTTCGGTCGTAGCTTGTGGTATGTTGTCATTCAACCCCTCACCAGTGTCCGTTTGCTCCTTAGTGGCGGGTGCAAATATAAACCACATAGCAAGGGCAAAGATAATCCCTAGCCCTGCGAAGACTAACACCTTCTTCAATTGTTCTTTCTGTTTATGCTCCATAGTTACTAATCACTAAATGTTCCATTCTCTTGATGTAGGTTGTATCCCTCTGTATCGGGCTGTCCACCAGCTCTCCCATAGGGATAGGTGGCTTCTCCTCACGGTGCGGGAGGAAGAATTGTGCCACCATCCAGATTGAGCAGACTAGGTAGACGAGACTCAGTCCGTAGACAATAATCTGTCGCTGTCTGTTCGTTAGCATATTGCATCGCTCTCTTAGCCGTACCTGCCCTCTCAAATAGCTTCTTCTGAGGGTAGGTCTACTTCTCCGCTTCATATTCTTATCGCTTGTAAGTTTGGATGTCACGATTCTCTCGTACGAGGAAGTGCTCCATCAGAAACCCTTGTGGATTGTTGTCCGAGCGAACCGAGTTTTGTAGCGAGCAACTAGTCACCAAGCTCCGCTCCGTGACATTGCTCTGTCGGATAATAAACTGCCGAGCAAAGGTGGTTACTTCATAGGGGTATGAGTCAAAGTCACACCGTATGGAGTCAATCTCTATACGTTGGTTGACATTGCCCGAGATAGCTCGATTGTAGTACCCTTTCTCCGCTAGATCCTTGTAGTAGTTAAAGGCGGACTTGTCACATAGTTGGAAAGCACGCTCCATATTCTTCTCGATAGCATCCTTGTCGGGTGCAATCGTGAAGAAAAGCTCGTGAAAGCGTCTTACATGCTCTCGAGCCTCCACTGGGCGGTTCATCGAAGCGTCTTGGCTAAGAGCCAGCATCAGAGACTTTCCTTGGTCTAGTACGTACACCTTCTCACGCTGCTTCTTAGCAAAGCTGTACGAAGCATAGACCGCATAGCTACTGACCGCTATGCAGACTATCGCAAAGATGATAGCGTAGAGCCTAATCTGCTTGAAAGAGGTCTCTATGTTTGTGAGTGATTTGAATTCCATATTCCATTATTCTAATTGTCTTATATCTAAAAACTTCTGAGGGGTAGTCTAGTGCCAATGTGCCTTGGCACTCCAGTGCCATACGGGTGAAACTCTAGTGCCAACCCCACTTGACACTGCAGTTTCATACGGAAGAAACTGTAGTGTCATAGGTAAGAAACTCTAGTTTCATAGGCAGGAAACTCCAGTGCCATGGGTAGGGAACTGTAGTGCCGCACGGCAGGCACTACGATTACCTCCCCCAGCTACTACATTGACACACATAGGAGGAGCTAATCCTACCCACCTGACCGTCATACGACCGTCACGTGGTCATCGCATCCTCATCAAGCGTGTCATAGCCACCCTTCGGCTGAAGGGACGCTATTTGCCCTTGATAAGTGCCCCTTTGATACGTCCGCCTACGTTGCCAGCTATAGATCCAGTGGCACCAGCGACCGCCTTACCTCCCGTATAGGCACCTTGGGCACCTCGTTGCGCCGTCTGATTGACATTGCGTCCGTATGCCCCGATACCACCACCAGCCTCTATAATCCAGCCCGCTACCGTAGGAACACAGAAGTACCCCACGATACCGATCAAGAAGAAGACAATGTAGTACCAGCTACCCGAATCGGGCAGATAGTTGGGGTCACTCAATGCTGCAATATCCTTCTGCACCATCAACACCTGTATCTTTGTGAGGAGAGCAGAGAGGACAGAGCTCACGGGTAACCACAGATAGACCGATATGTAGCGGGAGAACCAAGCCGTAAGCGACCCCGACAATCCATCCCAAACGGCAATACCAAAGACGATTGGTCCCAGTATGCTCAGCACGATAAGAAAGAAGGTCCGGAGCGTATCAATAATCAGAGCAGCTGCATGGTATAGCAACTCTATGAGGTCATGGAGTTGCTTCATCAGCCATTGCTTTGTTTTGTAAGCAGCACGCTCGGCATACATTCCAGCGATGGTCACCGCATCGCTCGGACCGATGATCCCCATCTCCTCTATCTTTTGGTCAAAAGCTTCATTGGAAACCAAGTAAGCCGTCTCGGGGTTACGGAGATAGGCAGCCTCTTGTAGTTTGTCACGCTTAGCAATCAACTTGTCTAGTTGTACCGTCTGCTTATTGACCATTCGCTCTGTACCTTGTACCACAGGAGAGAGAATCGTATTCATCGTACCCAGCACAATCGTTGGGAAGAACATAATACAGAAGCCCAGCACAAAAGGTCGCAGTAAGGGGAAAAGATCAATCGGCTCGGCACGAGACAACGAAGACCACACCCTTACGGCTACATAGAAGAGAGCTCCTAATCCCGCAATCCCCTTGGCAATGCCCGTCATCTCTCCACAGAGAGGCATCATCTCCTGATAGGTGGAGCGGAGTAATTCATGTAGTGATGCAAAGTCCATAGATCCTAACGGCTATCTTTACGTAGTCAGTCTTACCAATATCGGCTCTCTGGATTTCCATAAAGCGCTTTGACCGATGCTAGATCATTCTTCTCGTGAGCACGTACATAGCTCACGGAGATATTCTTTCGGGTGTAGTAAGATACAATCGATCGATACTCACGTAGTGTCGTATAGATGCGGTCTATCATCTGCATACGCTCGCTATCATTCATCGAGAACACCTTGCTCTTAGCTACAGACTTCAGCTCCTTAAGACTCTCTCCACTCAGTTCCAAGAGTTTGGCATATCCAGCAGCCATAGCGGCAAGCTCTGTGGGGCGGAAGTTTGGGTCCGCTAGCATCTTCTTGTAGGAGGTTACATAGATCTCTGATATGTCTCCCACCATTAGGATGCACTCCTTCACCTTGTAGGCATCGCCTATAAGGTTGTTCACCTGCTTGAGCGCATCGTAGTACTTCTTGGTGTCGTTGTACAGTTTCTCCACCTCCTTAAAACCACTTAGCGTGTTTTTGACCGTCTTTGAGGCGGTGGCAATCTCCTTAATGGAGTTAGCTATGTTGCCAGCAAAGTTCCCAGGGTCGGTAACCACCCACTGAGCGCGGGCTTGAGGGATAAATAGGCTCATTGCAAAGAGAGCCATCAGCAGATACTTTTTCATTGTCACTAGGTATTTGATTGTTACTATTATTGCTTATCTCTTTTCTCTATGGCGAGTTGTCGGATGGCCGACTCAATGTCACCTCCCAGCTGCTCCGCACGTTGCATTACTTCCAGCTTCTCTCGCTCCTCTGTCGTATAGGTGAGATACTCCTCCATACTCACCTCTGTAGCATAGACGGCACTCTGCATACCTCCCAGCCCGACCCACACCTCTTTGTAGAGTCGGTGAGGATCGTTGTTCTGATTGATTGAGAGGATTTGGCTCTTCTCCTTTTCGGAGAGACCCAGCATCGACTGGATACCATCAAACTTGGTCATGTACTTACGCTGGTCTAGGAGGATCTTGCAGTCAGAGTTGTTGATGATACTCTCCTTCACTACGGGTGAAGAGATGATGTCATCTACCTCCTGCGTCACCACAATAGCCTCTCCGAAATACTTTCTGACCGTCTTGTAGAGATACTTAATGTAGTCCGCCATATTCTCCGAAGCGATCGCCTTCCAGGCCTCCTCGATAAGGATCATCTTGCGGATACCCTTCAGTCGGCGCATCTTATTGATAAAGGCTTCCATAATGATAATGGTCACCACGGGGAAGAGGTCTTTATTGTCCTTCACTTGGTCAATCTCAAAGACGATAAACCGCTTTGAGAGCAGGTCTATGTTCTTATCCGAGTTCAGTAGGAAGTCGTAACGACCACCTTTGTAGTACTGCTTGAGCGTAGTCAGAAGGTTATTGATATTGAAGTCTGAGAGCGTCACCTTGATATCTCGTTGCTCCATATCCTTACGATAGACATCTCTAAGGTATTCGTAGAAGCTGTTGAAGTTCGGGACAATACTAGCATCTGAGCAGATGAGCTCGATATAGGCATTGACAGCAGAGCCCAGCTCTCCAGCCTCAGTCTTGGTGACCCGCTCATCGGCACTCTTCCAAAGCGTCATCAGTAGGGTGCAGATACTCTCCCGCTTCTCTACATCAAAGAACTTGTCATCCGTATAAAAAGGATTGAAGGAGATAGGATGGTCATGGGTGTAGGTGAAGTAGACTCCATCCTCCCCCTTTGTCTTACGATGGATTAGTTCGCACAACCCTTGATACGAGTTACCCGTATCGACCAAGAGGACATGCGCCCCCTGCTCGTAATATTGTCGTACCATATGGTTCGTAAAGAAACTCTTACCACTGCCCGAAGGTCCCAAGATAAACTTGTTGCGGTTGGTAATGATTCCTTGCTTCATCGGCAGATCAGAAATGTCGAGATGTATCGGCTTACCAGATAATCTGTCTGCCATCTTAATCCCAAAGGGTGAGAGCGAGTCCTTGTAGTTGGTCTCTGCCGTGAAGAAACAGAGAGCCGGCTCAATGAAGGTGTAGAAAGACTCTTCTGCGGGAAAGTCGCCTGCATTACCCGGGATAGCCGCCCAGTAGAGGGTCGCTGTATCGATGGTGTTGTGTCTAGGACGGCACTCCATCAAGGCAAGGGCAGAGCCCACATCATTCTTGACTTGTCGTAGCTCCTCTTCATCGTCACTCCATGCCAAGACATTAAAGTGAGCTCTAATGGAGGTGAGTCCCTGAGAGTGTGCTGTGTTGAGATACTCCTGTATCCACTCTTCGTTGATTTGATTACTACGGCTGTAGCGTGCTAGAGAGTGCATATTCCTAGCTTGCTTCTCAAAACGCTGCAAGTTAGCCTCGCTATCTTCAATGAAGAGGTATTGATTGTAGATATGGTCGCAGGGGAGCATCAGCCCCACTGGAGAGGCAAAGGAGAGGCGGCAGTCTGAGCGGTCTGTTGATAATCGCTCATAGCGACCATCGGTACTGACCGTAGTGGGTAGATCATCCGTATCCGAGAGCGTATGCAGGCAAAGCATATTGTCTCCCACACGTACAAGGTCTGCCCCTAAACGTATATCCTCCAATGTGCCGTGTCTGCTATCTGATAGAGAGAAGTAGCGATCTAATAGAGCAGCTTGCTCCCTAGAGCCAACCAGCTCAGCCTCGCTCATTCGAGCCAGCTTTATCAATTCGGAGTCATTGATGATGCGTTCGAACTGATCCACCGCCTCCATAAACTTCACCATCTCCTCTTCGTTGGTAATCTCTTTAGGGAGTAGATGACCTCTACAAAGCGTTGAGAAGCTACTCTGCTGTGCCATACGCTGTCTATTGCTCTTCGTGATAAAGAGGTAGACGGTATGGTTTAGATAGGGTCGCTCATTGAAGTGTCTCTCAGAGGCACGAGCGAGAAAGCTCAAAGGCTTTTCCTGACCACGCTTGCAAGTCGTATGGTAGCACTCCTTGATGAACCAATCTTGCTTGTGAACGATCGTGAAGTTGGGTAGCACCTTGATTGCTTTATGCCAAGTAGAGTGCATCGTCTCATACTCTGCAGATGTGACTGTAAAAAGCTCGGGTAGCTCCACTCGAAAAGCAACCGTCACATCAGCATCCTTACTGACAATGCACCCATGCTCGACACTCAGCAAGGGGAACTTTGACTCTAAGGTGGTTATCTTGCTTCTGTTTCTCATCATCTAGAGCTATTGAGTTGGTGAAAAAGCTGATAGACCGAACGGCGGTTCAAGAGATACCTGGGGTGTCTTCTTATAGCTCCTCGCTTCATCAATCCATATTGACCATACTTGCGATTCATGGCGAACGTTTGCCACACCACAACGGTGGCACCCACTACGCCTATGCCCAAGCAGATGATCTGACTGATGCCACAGAGATAGAGAATCACTACAAGGATGAAGATACTCAGTAACCCTCCTGCAAATAAGAAGAGGTAGTGAGCCTTCAAGCCCTTGAACTCCACCGTCCGACCGACTCCTTTATTTACTTCCCAACTAGCCATTAGAGGAAGAAGCTACGCAGGATGGTAGCAGCCACGATGAGGAAGATACAAGCTCCAAACCAGCTTGCAGCTGTCTTGCTCGTATCGGGGTCTCCTGAGCTAAACTTATTGTACACCTTGACACCGCCTATCAAGCCCACCACTGCCCCAATGGCATAGATGAGCTTGGTGGCTGGGTCAAAATAGGAAGTGACCATCTTGGTCGCTTCGTTGATGCCCGCCATACCATTGCCTTGGGCAAAAGCTGTCGCACCTGTCATCATCAGGGTCAGGGCAAGCATCGCTAGGCGTTCCTTGCTAATCATTCGTCTGTTCATTGTCTGTCGTTATATCAAGTTGTTAAAGAATAATCTTGCTGTTCTATTGTTGGGTTACAAGTAGTAAGAGAGCGGTTTGTCTTCTTCTCCCGCTTCTGCCTCTACTTGGGAAAGTGAGGGTTCCTCTTCTAGCCCTTCAGCTTTCCGAAGGGTTGCAAAGAGATTGCGATGAGCTTCTTCCACTTGTAGCGTGTACTCTTTGAGCCGATCCATAAGCTCCGTTCCTCGCAAGGTGCGGAGCGTCTGGCACACCTCCTCTTCATTTTCATTAGTCAGTGAATCCTCTTGCTTACTCCATTGGCTAATCCGAGATAAATCTCTTGCTAGGATAGCTGTCGGGGAGAGTTCGGGCAGTGCTTCGCTGGCAATCTGTAACTCCTCCCGCAGGATGCTCTCCTCATCTAGATCCTCCATCGTGTAGGCGACTTGTATCTCGTTTTCTGCCTCAGGGATAGTTTCGCTTTCCGCTTCTAAAGGCTCTGTAGCGTCATCTCTTGGAGTTGACTTATCACTATCTAACTCTGCAAATGTAGCGGGATTATCGTCCGCTTTTTCAGACGAGGAACTCTTAGGAACCGTAGGGAAGGATGAGGAAACAAAAGGTTTGCTTTTGCCTACCAGTTCGTCTCTCTCTGGTTCCTTACGCTCTTGATTGGAGTCTGCCCGTTCCGTCTTCTCTCTCTTGGCTGTACCCTTTCTTTTAGGGGCTTGCTTAGAGTTGTTCAAGAGTCTCCGCCAATATGTGATGCCAAAGATTACCCACACAATCACTAATAAGAGCAGTAAGCATCTCAATGTCTCTTCAATCATAGGTCAATAGTCTTATCTCGTCTCCGCTGAGAGGCGATTTGGTTTAATAGCTCCTGGTGCGTTTTCAAGTGATCCAGTACGATGTTCTCAATATAGCTTGTGATGGAGGTCTCTACACGGAGGTCACTCACCACATTTCGAAGTAGCTGTAGCACTTCGGTATGAATGCTGAAGCCAGACTTGTTGCGTCCATCTCGTACAGATGTCAGGAAACGTTCTTCGTACGCTGCAAACTCTAATGTCGATGAGCAACTTCTAGGAGTAGACTTCTTTTTGGAGCTGTGACGCTGGGATGCTTGAGGAGAGGTGGTCGGAGTTGAGGCTGTTGTCTCCTCAGTCTCTGAGACGGCATTACACTCATCTTCAAGCGTTGGATTCTCTTCAAGCGTTGGCTCCTCATCTAAATCTATCGGCTCATCAAAGTCCGGGATATTCTCTGCGGTACGCTTGGTGACCCCTATATTCGCCATCTCTCTCATCTTAGCTTGGAGCAGTCGCTCTCGCTGTTCTTTAAGTGAGCTCATAAGCTTGTACCTTTTTGTAGACCTAGCTTCTGTATCACCTCTTCGACCCATTCATCTACTCCTGTCTGAGGGCGTAGCGTTGTAGCTGGAGGTAGGTAAGAGCAACGAAAGACTCCCTTGACACCCCCTTGAGCTAGCTCACGACTGAAGCGAACAGAATGGTAGATACGAGTGTCTAGAATCTTCAAGCCCTGCTCTTGGGCATGCTGACTGAACAGTTCGATGACCATCGTGCTGGCACTGCGATTTACTTTGTTCCAAAGCAAAAAGAGATCTTGGATTTGAGACTCTGCAAAGCCTACACCTAGCTCTTGGATCGTCTTGGCATAAGCAAAGCTTGATGCCAATGATTGCGGGTCAGCCTCTATGGGGGAGATGATATAGTCCATCATAATGGATAGCTCCATCATAGCACTGGTAGCTACATGACCAGGGAAGTCAAATATAACGAGCTGGGGAGCTATCGGTGCTTTACTCAAGTACTGCTCTGTATTGCTTATTGCCTGTTCTAGATTACTTCGGATAATCTGGTAAGACTTCTTCCCATATTGGGCAAGTCGCTCGTGGAGTGCCTTCCCTATATCTGGAGAGGTTCCAATAAGATCTCTGTCACGCTCTCGGAGCTTGAAAAATGACTCCTGCGTGCCATCGCAGTCTACTACGACAAGAGGGATATCTTTCTCGTAGTATAAAATAGATGCTAGCACTTCGGCTAGCGTACTCTTACCGACTCCTCCCTTTTGTGAAGCGAAGCCTAAGTAGAGCGGGCGACTGTTTGATCTGTCCATCTCGTTCTTTGGTTACTACTTATGTTATAAGCCTCTGGGGCGATTGTTTCACTCTAAATCTGACTCAAGAATTAGGTCTCAACTTTACTCTTGACTAAACTCAAGAGTTAGTTCTTGACTCAGCTCAAAATTGACTTAGCTCAAGAGTTAGGTCTTGACTTAACTCAAAATTGACTCAGCTCAAGAGTTAGGTTTTGACTCAACTCAAAATTGACTCAGCTCAAGAGTTAGGTTTTGACTCAACTCAAAATTGACT
>NZ_CABUAN010000026.1 GCF_902489635.1 uncultured Porphyromonas sp.
TTTCATTTGATTCCTCCGAGGAATTTTTTATTTCCTACCTGGGAAATAAAAATTCTCCACCTGGATATTTCGAAATATCCACGTGGAAATCAGTTTTTCCCGACACGGCACCGTAACGATGTGTAGTCGGCTCTAAATTATTGTTGCAAGCCGGCGTCGAGTTTTCCCAGCCAGGACTAGCTAAAGGATCAGATGCGCCATAACGATAGCACCAGCGACCGCCACGTTGAGCGACTCGCAGTGACTATCGACAGGCGACGGGATCGTAATTCGCTGAGAGACTAGAGCTGAGAGCTCGGGCGAGATGCCATTACCCTCATTGCCTAATACCAATATATAAGGTTGCTCAGGTGCTAGTCGTAACGTACGAAGCGGTGCGCCATCGATGAAGGTTCCTATCACAGGTATCTCCGTCTGCGTTAGCATCGTGAGCAGAGCGGTCCTATCGGTATAGCGATAGACTTGTACACGAGCCAGAGCACCCATAGTCGCTTGCAGCACCTTGGGCGCATAGACGTCTGCACATCCCTCTGTGCAGAGCACCTGTCTGATGCCCATCCAGTCACAAGTGCGCAGCAGTGTCCCAACATTGCCAGGGTCCTGCACATCGTCTAGAAGGAGCGTGGGTTGTTGTATAGCTTGGGGAGCCTCTACCATTGGGATCTCGCAAAGAGCCAATAGCGGACGAGGACTCTTCAGTCCACTCACCCGCTCTATCTGCTTCGGATCAGGCAGGATCACCGCCTCGGCAATGATCTCTGGGCATCGCTCTAGCAAAGGCTCGACTAGCTCCTCTGTACCAACTAGTAGCTGGCAGCGATAAGCTGGAAGCATCTCGCCGATTAGCTTCTCGCCCTCAGCGATAAAGAGGTTCGACTGCCGACGATACTTCGCCAGTTGCAAGCTTTTAATCAGCTTCACCTCAGCATGGGTGAGGGGGCGGTGCTCTATCTTTGTGCGCTCAGACATACTCTTCTATTATAGGTATACAATCTCCTTGAAGGCGTAGCGTCGCTCCTGCCCCGTAGTGGTTGTTAGGACGAGCTGCCCCTGAGGGCTTACCTCCTGGATCGTTGCTTCAAACGGCTCCTCGGTGGCGACATCACGGTAGCGAGCTGGTATGCCTCGCTGATAGAGGAGGTCGTTGTACTCTGCATGCAGTGCCGCATAGTCTTGACGAGCGAGCTGCTCCCCTAGATGACGGAGCATCTGACGGAGGAAAGCTTTCACATCGTGGGTCTGCCCGGTCACGAGACGCAAAGAGATCGCTTGCGGGAGTTCAGGCGGGAAGGCTCCCTCGTTGATATTCATGCCGATACCGATGATCGTCTCTGCGACCGAGCCCTCGGCCAGAGCGTTGTAGATCAGGATGCCAGCGATCTTGTGGTCATTGACGAAGATATCGTTGGGCCACTTGATCTCAATCGTATCCTCGCTCGAAAGCTGCTCCTTGTAGCTCTTATAAACCGCTATGGCGGTCGCCTCGCTGATAGACCATATCTGCGGCAAAGGTCGATGCAGACGGAGGTAAATCGAAGGGAGTGCATTGAGCCGAGGACTACTAAACCAGCTATTGTTTAGCTGTCCTCGCCCCGCCGTCTGATAGTCCGTATGTATGACCGTCCCCGAGGGGAGGTCGGGCCTCTCCTTTAGGAGCTTGACTAGGTAGTCGTAGGTGCTCTCTATGGGGTGGTCTAGTTCGGTTATCTCAAAGGAGATCTTGCTCATTCTGTGCTTGGTTGTAGATGTCTATTCCGAGAGGCAGGAGACGCTGCTGGATCTTCGGGAGCTTGCGCCACACCTGCGCATAGGAGTGACGTAGGAGCCGAGCGATCCACGCCTCAGACTCACTAGTCGGTAGCTCCAGCTGTATCCAGTGCTTCTTATTGAGGTGAAAGGCGGGCTGCAGGTCGCTATGCCGGTCTAGCAATGGCTCTATCAAGTCAGGGTTCACCTTGAGCGACACCATGCCTGGGTCATGCTCCAGCCATAGCAGCGCAAAGATGCGTCGCGACAGACGGTAGGTCACCACCTCTGGACCAAACGGCGCATCCACCTCGCAGTAGGGCAACTGGCGACAGAGCTCATCTATTTGGCTTATCCCATTCATTTCAGTACTTTTGTAATCAGTCTTATAGAACCTCCACAAAGTTACATGAAAGTCCTTTACCTCGCCACACACAATGCTCACAAGCTCCTCGAGATCCAGTCGATGCTCGGAGAGACTTGTGAGGTGCGCTCGGCCTCTTCGCTAGGTCACTACACAGCTCCCGAAGAGAGTGCCTCCACGCTCCTAGGCAATGCCACCATCAAGGCGCAAGCTCTCTACGACCTCTATCACAAGCCTTGCATTGCGGACGATACGGGGCTCTTTGTCGAGGCACTAGGCGGTGACCCAGGCGTGCACTCAGCCCGCTACGCCGGTCGTGATGGTGACGATGTGGCTAATAGGAAGCACCTTTTGGACTCCTTAGCCTCACACCCCGAGCCGTGGCGCGCTTACTTCGAGTGTGTCATCGTACTGATCGATAGTCAGGGCGAGCAGCACCACTTCGTGGGGCGTGTAGCGGGACGTATCATAGACCACGAGGAGGGTTCCGAAGGCTTTGGCTACGACAGCCTCTTCGTGCCAGAGGACTTTGACAAGACCTTTGCCATGATGAGCCCACAAGAGAAGAACACCATCAGCCATCGCACACGAGCTGTAGAGCAGCTCCGCACATATCTTACCAAGCACAGCCTATGAAAGCCCCCATATACCTATTCCTCCTCCCGCTCCTTCTATGCACCCTCCCGCTAGCAGCTCAGGAGCAGCTGTGGCAGTGGCATCTAGCCGTAGGTGATGTAGAGCTTGTGGCCGATCTGCCCGAGCAGGTACTCTTCACCACTGGGGGCGTCATCGGTACCGTCTCTCCAGAGCATCCCGATGAGATACATCTGCTCGATGGCTTGACGCCTATCAGCGACCTTGATGCCGAGATGATCCGCTACTCGCCTAGCCACAAGGTCACCACGGTCTACTACAGATCGGGGCGTATAGACCTCATCTACAGTGATCGCATCTACAACCTAGTAGGCATCAGTGACAATAGCAACCTCAACGACAAGACCGCCACGCGTATCTTCTATCATAAGGATTACGCCTTCATTGCAGGTCGCTTCGGACTCATGCAGATAGACCTCAGCAATCATCAGATCGCAGCCACAGCCTTCCTAGGCAAAGAGGTCCTAGACGCTTTCGCTCTAGACGAAAAGCTCTATGCGCTGACCAGCGAAGGGCTGCGCTCGAGCACCCTCTCGCAAAACTTGCAAGACCCCGCCTCGTGGAGCCTCGTCGAGGGCTTGCCACAGAAGGAGATGATCAGTGCCAGTGCCCTACCCGACGGCTCACTCTGGTACATAGACAGCCTGCACACCCTCTATCGCTCTACGCTACCCCAGGTCAGTGCCACCCCTCAGACGATGGCGCAGAGCGGCTGGGCTGAGCGACTCTTCCCGATAGCCGATGGTGTGGCGGTCGCAGGAGCCGACTCGCTCATCGTATGGAGAGCTAGTGGCGAGCGCATACGCATCGACCTCCCCGCCCGTCTGCAGAGCCTCTCAGGCGACAGCTCACCGGACAGGCTTTGGTTCACAGCGGGCGGCTCTCTTTACAAAGCCGACCTCGCCTCCGCCAGCGACGGCAAAGTCTCTCTCGAAAAGCTAGTCCTCGAAGCCAATGCACCGAAGGTCAACAAGCACTTCTACCTCACACACCAGCATGGCAGGCTCTACTCCGTCAGTGGTGGGCGTCGCACCAACGCTTACTGGCAGCCTGGTCACATACAGATCTACACCCCACCGCGATGGGATAACTGGACCTACTGGCAGATCGTCGAGCAGACCAACTACGTCCCCGTCTACGACCTCGTCTCCATAGCCGTCGACCCGCATGATGCCGACCATTACTTCGTCGGTTCTTGGGGAGAGGGACTCTATGAGATACAGGGTCGCCAGGTCGTCAATCGCTATACACCGGAGAACAGTCCCTTAGTCAGAGCTTGGAACGATGACTCACCCACAGCACACAACGTCCGTGTCGGCTCGCTATGCTACGACCATAGAGGCAACCTATGGATGGCTCAAGGTCAAGGGACCATCGCTAACCCCCTCGTGGTGCGCACTCCTGATGGCACGATGAAAGCTATCTCATATCCAGATATAGAGCTGGTCAATGCTTTCGGACCTATGCTGGCTCTGCCCAATGGTGTCAAGTGGTTACTCATATTCCACCGAGGTGCGGATGGCAATAACGGCGTCTTCATCTTTGACGACAAGGGTACGCCACTGGATCAGTCAGACGATGAGTACCGCCTCGTCACTAAGTTCGTCGATCGCACCGGCAAGGAGATCGCTGCCAAGTACTACTACGACCTAGCTCTAGATCCCTCTGGCAGCCTCTGGATAGCTACAGACAAAGGGCCCATCAGCGTTGCCAGTCCGAGTACATTCATCTCGCAAAGCACGCCGCTAGCCTCTAGACCCGTAGGTGGCAAGGAGCCAAACCTCTACTACGTCCTCGACAATATGCCCATCACCGCTATCGCCATTGATGCGCTTGGCAATAAGTGGTGCGGCACGGGGTCAGACGGTCTTTACCTCCTCTCCTCAGATGGCACGCAGCTGCTAGCTCACTACACCAAGGACAATAGTCCCCTCCTCACCAACGACGTACTCTCTCTCGCCATCGACAAGGAGCGTGGAGAGCTCTACATAGCAACCTCAGTGGGGCTTGTCTCCTTATATATAGGTCAGACGAGCGACTGGTCTGCACAGAGCAAAGAGGTCTACATCTATCCCAACCCGGTACGCCCCGAAGATCCCGACCAGGTCACGCTCTCCAAGCTCCCCGCAGGTACTACAGTACGCATCCTAGATAGTGCCGGCAATCTGATCTATCAGGAGGTCGCACGGACAGGCGAGCTCACCATCATGACCCGCCTACCGAGCGGTGAGCGTTACCCCTCAGGCATTTACCACGCATTACTATCAGACAGCGAGGGCAAGCACAGCTACTCCATACCCTTTGCCGTCATATAATCTATACATACGCTTTTATGAAGAAACTTCTCTTACCCTTACTCCTACTACTATCCAGCATCATGCTACTAGCACAGAGTGAAAGTACCAATCGCACGGACGGAGCCATCACACCAGAGCTCCTGCAGAAGCTTCAGCAAGCTACTCCAAAAGCCCCTGCTGAGCGAGCCCTGCACAACAGTATCGTACAGAACGGCATGGTACTCGCCAATGCTGAGCTCGCGACACCGCCCGATGACCACTTCACCTACCGAGTACCTACGAAGGGGATTACCGATCAGCAGAGATCTGGTCGCTGCTGGCTCTTCACCGGCTTCAACGTACTACGTGCTCAGTTTATCAAGGACAACAACCTCGGAGAGTTTTACTTCTCCCACTGCTACTCCTTCTTTTGGGATCAGCTAGAGAAGGCCAACCTCTTCCTCGAGGGCATCCTCGAGACCCGCACGCTCCCCATCACCGACCGCAAGGTAGAGTGGCTCTTCCAGCACCCGATCAATGACGGCGGGCAGTTCACCGGGATCTCGGACAACCTCCTCAAGTATGGTGTCGTGCCCAGTGACGTGATGCCTGAGACCTACAGTAGCAACAACACCTCACGCCTCTCCTCACTCATAGCCAAGCTCCTCCGTCAAGGCGGAGTGGAGCTACGCAGCAAAGCCCAGCAAGGAGCCACACTAGCAGAGCTGCGCAAGGAGAAGGAGACTACCCTACAAGCCATCTATCGTCTCCTATGCCTCAACCTCGGCACACCTCCCACCACCTTTGAGTATACCCTCAGAGATGCCGACGGTAAGGTACTCTCAACCAAGGAGTACACCCCGCTAAGCTTCTACCAAGAGCATGTCGGAGTCAACCTCAAGGACGACTACGTGATGATCATGAACGATCCCTCGCAGCCCTACTACGAGACCTACGCCATCGAGTATGACCGCCACGCTTGGGACGGCAAGGACTGGACCTACATCAACCTCCCCATGGAGGAGATCAAAGAGATGGCCATCGCCTCCCTCAAGGATGGCAATATGATGTACTACTCTTGCGACGTAGGCAAGGAACTCAATAAAGAGTCTGGCCTACTCACCCTCGGCTACGATGACTATGAGGCGATCACGGGCGTCCCGATGACTATGACAAAGGGCGAGCGCATCGCATCCTTTGACAGTGGCTCCACACACGCTATGACCCTCGTAGCGGTAGACCTAGACAAATCTGGCAAGCCCACCAAGTGGATGGTCGAGAACAGCTGGGGAGCTACCTCTGGACACCAGGGACATCTGATCATGACGGACGCATGGTTTGACGCATACACCTTCCGTCTTGTAGTCAATAAGAAGTACCTCACGCCACGTGCCAAGGCACTCCAGGGCAAGACGCCCAAGCTACTTCCCCCGTGGAGTCCTATGTTTCGTGCCGAAGAGTAATCGAGTAGTCGCACAGCGACCATCATCTCCTAAGATCATCAGATGAGCGGCTCTAGCGCATCGTCTCGCTGAGGTAACAAACGATACAAGCAGAGGAGCGGTATGAAGATCGTGCATAGTAGATGGATCCCCTTTAGGGGCTTCTCGGCTATCAACCTCTTCGGAGTTATCTTCGTTCGCAAGGATCTACCCGAGGAGTATCTGTCAGACCCGCTCTGGCTAGAGACCATCGTACGTCACGAGCGTATCCACACCCGTCAGATGGTGGAGCTGCTGGTGATCCCGTTTTACCTCATATATATCATAGAGTGGTTGGTACGTCTCGCTATCTGTCGCGATGCCGAGCGTGCCTACCGCTCTATCTCATTCGAGCAGGAGGCGTACGCCCATCAGGACGACCCTGAGTACCGCCAGCGTAGGAAGCCATACACCTTCCTACGCTACTGGCGGTTCTAAATTCTTTTTTCGTACCTTTGCAATCGTCTAGCGAGAGACATCGCCCAGATGGCGGAATTGGTAGACGCGTCGGTCTCAAACACCGATGGGGTTAAACCTGTGCCGGTTCGATCCCGGCTCTGGGCACACAAACGAGAGCGAAGGCTAAGCGGTCATCTCAACCACTTAGCCTTCGCTCTCTCATTTCTGACCTCTAAAGTCTAGCTTTCTTCTTATATTTGCACTTAGCAAACGATAGACCACTCACATGCAGCGCAAAGATCCTAAGCCTCTAGGGGAAATCATATCATCCTGGCTCTCCGAGAGCCCAGAGGTAGACCAAGGTCTCCTCGAGCTCAAAGCACTCCAATACCTGCGCACACGCTTCTACCCACTCAGAAGACAGATACGTGAGCTATCGATCTCAGACCACACACTGCAGATGCGCATCACCTCGGCCAGTCTGAGACAAGAGATACGGCTCACGCAGCAGCAGCTCATAGAGCAGATCAATGAGCACCTACAGTACGACCTTATAGACGAAATCATAATCCGATGAAGCAGAGACTCGCTTACTCCTTTTACACGACCCGACAGTCGCTCCTGACCACATTACTAATGCTTCCGCTACTCCTCAGTACAGGTTGTAGCAAAGTCCGAGAGGGCGTCTTCAGCTCTGCCCCCCTCCTCGTAGACTATGTCGATGTGCATCAGGGTACGTGGGATGCCGAGCATAGCGAGG
Organism: uncultured Porphyromonas sp.; assembly: GCF_902489635.1. Lineage (GTDB taxonomy): Bacteria > Bacteroidota > Bacteroidia > Bacteroidales > Porphyromonadaceae > Porphyromonas. Next base: position 7,681 of record NZ_CABUAN010000026.1, read on the forward strand.
AGATATTTCCCATCGTACAGCTCCCGCATAGCCTACTGCGCATCATTCCATTCAAAGAGAGCTTGCGGTCGGCTCGTATCAAGGGGCTGCCACTCTACACACCTGACATCGATGGTCGCCCGCTCTTTTACCTAATCCCCGAGAGTGCCCATACGAATCAAGACCCCTCGGGGAGACTGAGCTTCGACTTTCAGGAGATCACCCCATACAGCTACCACCTATACCTCGATGAGCTACAGGTCAATGTGGACTTTTCGCTCACCTCTATGAGTGGTCTCTATGATCTCTCCTCACGTGATTACAACGGCAGTGACTCACGTCAGCTCTCCTTATATATAGACCGCCGTGACTCGACTACGTGGGAGCAAGTGGCCGATGACGCCATCGCCGCTGAGGTCGCTTACGGCGGCACCTCTCCGACACGCATCTACCTCTACCTGCAGCTCAACACGAATATAGAGCAGATGACGAGTAGCATATCCCCCAGCGACACCACCTATGAGCGCCTCACCTTACAGCTACAGAAGCCAAACAAGCGGATCGTCGCCAAGTACGCTATATCTCTCATCAGTTGCGAGCAAGCTAAGCGAAACTTAACCACGCAGATCCAGAGCTTCGAATACTCGCCACTGGTCAAGGCGGCACGCAACGAATGGCAGAAGACGCTGCGCCAAGTGGAGGTCTCTGGCGGTACAGAGGTAAACATGCGTAAGTTTTACACCGCACTGTACCGCTCGCACCTATGGCCCGTGAGCATCTCCGAAGATGGGCAGTACTACTCGCCTATCGATGACTCGGTGCATAGCGATGAGGGGATCACGCAGTACAGCCAAGATGACCTAATATACACCTACGAGACCAACTACCCCCTACTGATGCTCCATGAGCCAGATATGATGGAGGAGATCATTGTGTCATATCTGCGTGCTATACGTGACTCCGGAGGACGGCTCCTAGAGACGCTCGACCTAGGCAGTGTGGTCTACACAGAGGAGTCGCCGCTTCTCTTCCTACTGACCGATGCGCTTGCCAAGGGCCTCCTCGACCAAGACATCAAGCAAGCCTTTGAGGTGCTGCGCATCGCCATCGACGCCGAACCTGAGCGACGTTCGGGCTACAAGCTCTGGTGTCTCTCGCAGCTAGCCAATAGTATCGGCTACACCGCCCTAGCGAGAGAGTACGCAGAGCTTAGCGATACCTACCCTCCAGCACCAGGCCGACTGACGGCACAGCAAGTCGCCTCGATCTTGGATCACCCCAGCGATGCTACTCCTGTACTACTACCAGAGGGGCAGATCAATATAGATAGTCTCTTCAGCATTTCGCTACACTCGCTCAATGTAGACCCCGACCTCTTTGCCTTCCTCTTTACCTACAACCTGATGGGTCGTCCACACGATGCGCAGAAGTTCGTACGCCACACCATCGACTACTTCTTTGGGGTAGGCTCCTTCGGCTACCCTGGTCCTGATGACTACGGCTCTCTCAGCGCATCGCTTGTCTTTGCCATGATGGGCTTATATCCTGTAGCACCTGGCATCAATGGGTACTCGATCGTCGCACCTTCCTTCAACGAGATCAACATCAATATGGGTGGCGGGCGCCATCTCACGATCAAAGCGCAGGGAGCCTCTCAAGTCAATAAGTACATCTCAGACCTCACCATCGGAGGGCGACCTCGTACCGTCTACTGGGTCAAACACAGCCAGATAGCCAGCGGAGGAACCATCTCCATGTTTCTCTCCGATACTGACAATTGATACTTTCTTCTCGCACTACTTGCACATGTAGCAAAAATGTTGTAAGTTAGTAGCGGATTAAGGAAACACATACAAATCATTAAGTACATACAGTTATGGCAAAGGAAACAATCTCATTCAACGAACTGCGTCGCATCAAGGATAGCCTACCCGATGGCTCTATGCACAAGATCGCAGAGCAACTAGGACTCCGCGTAGACACTGTCAGAAACTACTTCGGCGGAGCCAACTATGAGGAGGGCCGTGGTGCAGGAGTGCACATCGAGGCAGGTCCCGACGGTGGGGTCGTGGTCATCGATGACAACACCATCCTCAATCAGGCACGTACCATCATAGGAGAGGAGCCTGTCCTCTAAGCAAGAAAAGCTCGCAGCAGTCAGTGGCCTACCAGTCACTGACTGCTCCTCTATGACCTTATCATCGGATTGTCGAGACTCATCGGCACTCCACTCATATCCACCATTATCACTACATCTATGCCACAAGACAAAGACCAGTCCAAGCTGGTGACTGTAGCTATACACACCTACGAGAAGGCGCAGATACTCCAGAGCCTACTCCAAAGCCAAGGGATACCAGCTACACTACACAACGTAAATACTGTACAGCCTGTCTTCTCAACGGGCGTACGTGTGCGCATCGCAGAGCGTGACCTACCTCGGGCACTAGCCTATATAGAGGATCTCAAGTGGGATCTAGACGAGGCATACGATGTCCTACAGGAGAAGTCAGACCTAGCTAGCGAATCGCCAGATACAGCTCACGTCGCTGCATACAAAGGATATGTCCTCATCCCTGTCGACTTCAGCGTCTACACGGACAAGATAGTCAAGCTAGGCTTCCACTTTGCAGCACGCCGCCAGCTACACGTACTACTCATGCACGTGTATACGGGGACGTTGCCACAGATGAACTTCCCTTATGGCGACTTCACAGCACTCCTACCTCAGATCCAAGCAGCTTCTAACCAAGAGGCTAAAAGAGCTGAGCAGCAGATGAACGATCTGACCAAAGAGATCGATGCCAAGATGGCTGAGGGCACCCTCCCAGAGGTCACCTACCGCACCACCATCCGTGACGGCATACCAGCCGATGAGATACTACGCTACGCTAAACGCAACCTCCCAGCCATCATCATCATGGGTACACGAGGCAAGACCGAAGATAGTGACTACATCGTCGGTAGTGTCGCTGCCGAGATCATTGATCGTGCACAAGCTCCTGTCTTGGTGGTTCCCGAGAAGGTTGTCATAGATGATCTCATGCAGGTCAAGCATGTAGGCGTAGCGACCAGCTTCGACCAGCGAGACTTAGTACTCTTTAATCAGATGATGCTGCTGATGGCACCCCTAGAGCCTGAGTATAGACTCTTTAATGTGTCACGCTCTGAGGGCAAGTGGGGAGACGTACAGCTACAAGCTATACAGGAGTACAATAAGCAGCAGTACCCCAATGCACACATCGAGTGGACCAAGCTCAGCGAGGGTGAGCTCTATGCGGCTCTAGAGGATTTCGTCTCAGAGCATCAAATCGAGCTGATTGTGGTCAATACCTACAAGCGCCGTGTACTCGCCAAGCTCTTCAACCCGACCATGGCACGACGTATGCTCTTCCACACAGGGACACCTATCCTTGTGATGCACAGCAACTCATCACGATAAAGCTCTCCTAGCTAAGAGACTGTTGCATAAAGGCGAATCGCTGTGTTGCTTTCGGGATTCGGCTTCGGTCACATACGGAGGTATGCTCCCTTCAGACCTCACCCTCAGCGCCTTGCGCTTCATCCTTTCTGCAAAGTCAGGACAATCTTGCAAACAAGATTGTGAGACTGTTGACTTTCGCAACAGTCTCAGCTAAAGGAAGAAGATAGACAACTACAAGAAGAGCTCCGTAAGTCTACGTGGACTTGCGGAGCTCTCTTTATATGTCGGGTTCAGCCGCTACGATTGGGTTACTTGTCTGAGGGAAAAGCTGAGGAGACGAGCTTCTGGATGTCCTTCGGAGTAAAGTCGCCCGTCAGACCGACTACATAGTACTCATCTCCATCCTGGACAGAGATGAGTAGCTCTGGACACTTGCGCCAGCACCAGATGCCAGACTCTCGAGAGACGATCTGCACCTTGAGATTATCTTCTGATTGGTTGACCGTAAGCAGTGGCTTGATAGAGCGATGCAGTCCAGGCGTCAGCATCGGGGCAAACGCCTTCTGCAGCTTGTCGATAGTCTCAGGCGTTGAGGCGATGTATACATCGAGAGACTTCAGCTTCTTGAGGAGCGCCTTGACGCTAGCCATGACAGAGGAGTTACTATCCTCCTTGATCATCTTCATGATACTCTCCATAGGGATCATATCCAGCATGTTTTCATTGAAGGAGAAGATCTGCACACCATCCGCAGCCGTGGGTAGCGCCTTGGCATCTACATACTTGAAGGGGCTAGTCTGTGCCATAGCACCTAGCGTTACGGTCAGCACCAGTAGCATAGCTACCAGTTTAGACAACAGGGGTAAAGAGATTCGTTTCATATAAGAATATCGGGTTGATAAATAATTAGTCTACAACTATTTCAGATCGTGCCACAGCAGCATTGTCATAAGCCCTGTAGGCGTTACTATATGATAGACGAACATGAGATCGAAATGTTGCAAAGGTTCTTAAAAATGCGAACCACGAAATGGAGAGGCTAAACTGTGAAGCTAGAAGCCTCTGTAGACTCTCAAGTAAATCCTCATGAGAGAAATCGACCACACGGCTGAGCTGGATCGAGATTATCTCGAGGGGGAGATCCAGATGCCCTAATGAAATGACTCTCTTGGGTCAGAGAGTCAACCATTTACGCCAGCATCGTACAGCTTTCCTCCAATGAGAGTTTTCAAAACGGTCAACTTGTCGACATTAGGCTTTTCTGTACACTACTTTATATGAGATAGATACGATTTTATTTCGGACAACTTTTCAACAACCGATGTTTTTCCAGTTGATTTATTTGCCCACGTCAATTATTGGTTGTAATATTGCAAAGAATTTCGCAGAGTCAAATTTAGTTTCTCTACAGTTTGACTTCTGAACAGACTTATTTTTCTAACCCTTCATACATCTATTCCAGTGAAGCAAAAGACATATTCCTTTGATGAGGCTTATCAAGCCACGTTAGAGTACTTTGGTGGTGATGAGCTGGCCGCCAAAGTGTGGGTGACCAAGTACGCCCTCAAGGACAGCTACGGCAACATCTACGAGCAGACCCCTCGCGACATGCATCAGCGCATAGCTCGGGAGCTGGTCCGCATAGAGCACAACTACCCAAACCCGCTCTCTGAGAGTGAGCTGACAGATCTGATGGATCACTTCCGCTATATCGTGCCTCAGGGCAGCCCGATGACCGGCATTGGCAATAACTACCAGATTGCCTCCCTCTCAAACTGCTTTGTCATCGGCCTAGACGGTGAGCCAGACTCGTACGGTGGCATCATCCGCATCGACGAGGAGCAGGTACAGCTGATGAAGCGCCGTGGTGGCGTGGGGCACGACCTGTCGCACATTCGTCCTAAGGGTTCGCCCGTCAAGAACTCCGCCCTAACCTCTACGGGCTTAGTACCCTTTATGGAGCGCTACTCCAACTCGACGCGTGAGGTAGCACAAGATGGTCGTCGTGGTGCGCTCATGCTCACGGTATCGATCAATCACCCTGACAGCGAGTCCTTTATCGATGCTAAGATGACCGAGGGTAAGGTAACAGGTGCCAACGTCTCAGTACGCATCGACGATGCCTTTATGCAGGCAGTCGTAGATGACAAGGAGTATGTGCAGACCTATCCTATACACTCGAAGGAGCCTAAGTTCACCCGCACCATTCAGGCGCGCCAGCTATGGGACAAAATCATCTACAACGCTTGGCGGAGTGCTGAGCCTGGGGTGCTCTTTTGGGACACCATCATCCGCGAGTCTGTACCTGACTGCTACGCGGATCTAGGCTTCAAGACTATCTCGACCAACCCCTGCGGTGAGATACCCCTCTGTCCGTACGATAGTTGCCGTCTGCTGGCGATCAACCTCTACAGCTATGTGCGCAACCCCTTTACGGCAAAGGCTTCGTTTGACTTTGATCTCTTCCGTGATCACGTTGCCAAGGCACTTCGCATCATGGATGATATCATTGACCTGGAGGCAGAGAAGATCGATGCGATCCTCATGAAGATCGCCGCAGATACAGAGACCGAAGAGGTCAAAGCGGCTGAGCGTGAGCTGTGGCGCAAGATCAAGCGCAAGACCCTCCTCGGACGTCGTACGGGCGTCGGCATCACCGCCGAGGGCGATATGCTCGCTGCGATGGGCATGCGCTACGGCTCGGACGAGGCTATCAGCTTTGCAGAGGAGGTGCAGAAGACGCTCTGTCTATCAGCTTACGCTAGCTCGGTACAGTTGGCTAAGGAGCGTGGAGCCTTTGATCTCTATGACACAGAGCGTGAGAAGGACAATCCCTTTATCCAGCGCGTTGCCAAGGCTGATCCAAAGCTCTATGAGGAGATGAAGAAGTTCGGCCGTCGTAATATAGCGATGCTGACGATCGCTCCTACGGGCTCGACGAGCCTTATGACGCAGACTTCGTCAGGTATCGAGCCGGTCTTTATGCCTGTCTACAAGCGCAGACGTAAGGTCAATCCTAACGACAAGAACGTCAAGGTGGACTACACCGACGAGACGGGAGACACCTTTGAGGAGTACACGGTCTACCACCACAACTTCCTCACCTGGATGAAGACCAATGGCTACGACCCCAAGAAGAACTATTCGCACGAAGAGCTGCAAGAGCTGGTCGCTAAGTCGCCCTATCACAAGGCTACCGCCAACGATGTGGACTGGGTCGCCAAAGTCAAGATGCAAGGACGCATACAGCAATGGGTGGATCACAGCATCAGCGTGACGATCAACCTCCCCTCCGACATCTCTCAGGAGATGGTGGCTACGCTTTACATTGAGGCGTGGAAGGCTGGCTGCAAGGGTTGCACCGTATATCGTGAGGGTTCCCGCTCAGGCGTGCTCATCTCGGAGGAGCAGCAAAAGAAAGAGAAGCAAGCAAAGGAGGAGCAAGAGGCTGCTGCGGAGATCCCCGTAGAGCCGGCACCTATGTCTCAGACTGTACACAAGCGTCCCAAGGTACTAGATGCGGATATCGTGCGCTTTCAGAACAATAAGGAGAAGTGGATCGCCTTCGTCGGTTTGCTCGATGGTAAGCCTTACGAGGTCTTCACAGGTATCGCTGACGATGACGAGGGTATCATGCTCCCCAAGAGCGTGACGAAGGGTAAGATCATCCGCAGCTACGACGAAGACGGCACGAAGCACTACGACTTCCAGTTCCACAACAAGCGTGGCTTTAAGACCACGGTAGAGGGTCTAGACACAAAGTTCAACCCCGAGTACTGGAACTACGCTAAGCTCATCTCAGGCGTCCTCCGCTACCAGATGCCAATAGATCAGGTCATCAACCTTGTCCAGGGCATGGAGCTCAATGATGAGAGTATCAACACCTGGAAGAACGGTGTGGCTCGTGCTCTCAAGAGTTACCTCCCTAGCGGTACAGCCGTATCTGCCGCCTGCTCTAACTGCGGACAGCACACGCTGGTCTATCAGGAGGGTTGCCTCATCTGCACCAACTGCGGCTCCTCAAAGTGTGGCTAGCCACAGATAAGCACTAAACATCGGAAAACCCCACCATTGTGTGACACAATGGTGGGGTTTTGCTTTAGCTGGTAGGGGGAAAACGTGCGCTCCTTACATGCGCTCGATGCGATGGGTGAAGGGGACACCAGCACGATGGAAGAGTCGCCCTACGGGGCAGACCTTCTCGGTCAGCTCAAGGCACTTCTCCAGCTCCTGATCCGTGGCGGTCGTCTTGACTCGTAGCGTGTAGTCGATCGCGTCCATCTCACCCTCTGTGGTCTTTGCTTCAAGATCTATCTCTAGATGCTCGATGGTGAGGCGCTTCTTCTCAGCCATCGTAGTAAAGATCGTTGCGATGCAACCATTGAGCGACATGGCGAGGAGCTCGAAGGCAGTGGGACCCTGATCCGTACCGCCAGAAGCGACGGGGAGGTCGACCGTTACGCTGCTGCCTCGTTGATTATCGATTTGCGAGAGATAAGCTCCCTGCTTGACTAAGTGCGTTTTCATATTCGTTTGTTCGTTTATTAAAGTGAGACTTCCTTAGGATCAAAAGAGCATCTGCTCCTCAGCGACATACTCCGAGAGGGACTCACGAAGCATACCGATGTAGCGTCCACTGGCGTCGTAATGATGTCGATAGAGTAGCTGATTGGCCAGGAAGACACCGCCCTGCGCTGCCTGGCACAAGTAGCGGATAGCCTCCGTACGGCGATCGGGTTGTAGCGGATCTGTCAGGAGCATCCGCCCTATCTCATAGCACGCCTCGGGAATACCCGCCTCGGCAGCTCGCTCCCATAGGGAGACGACACGCGAGCTATAGCAGTCTCCATCTTGGTGATACCACAGCTTGCCTAGCAGATAGCACGCTTCGGGAGCGTCTTGCCTAAAGGCTGCCGTGAGCCAGTACTCCACCCGATCCATCTGAACGAAGAGCCCACCCTGCGCATAATCCCTAGCGAGTGCTATCTGCGCCTCCACAAGGCCCGCCTCGGCAGCCGTCTCTAGATGATAGAGATACTGCTCGTGACTACGCACCACGCCCAAGCCTCGCTGATACATTTGCGCTAAGAGGAGATGAGACTTCGGATGCCCTAGCTGTATAGCCATGCGCAGGCAGTCGCTCGCCTCTCGGTAGTTCTTCCTCAGTCCCGTCTGTGGGCTTGTCAAGTGTAGTGCCAGAGCATAGAGATCCTCCACATTTCCCCGCAATGCGACTCGCTGGCGCAGGTAGCGTCTCAGACAGGTCTGTGCGACCCTGTCGGCATGTGGCTGATAGAGCTTAACTAGGTAGTCAATCGCTGGGAGCGAGTCGTGACGAGCCGCACGGTGTAGCCAGTGTAGTCCCTCTGTCTGAAGGTACTTAAGATTGTCGGTTGGGGTCTCTAGTTCTTTCTGCAGAAGGCTATAAAGCTTGCCTGAGCGTCTTGTGTCAACGACTAGCGTGAGCTGTTGCGTCATCAAGGCAAAGAGCTGCTCGCAGTCGATACCACCAGCCACGGCACTAGTCGTCTGTGGCGATAGTAGGTCTGAGGTAGGCTCTTTGGGCTTAGGCGACATGGATCAAGAGACATAGAGGAGCAGCCCCTTGAGATACTCCCCCTCTGGGTAAAAGATGTTGATCGGATGACAGGGACTCTGTCCCAAACGCTTGAGGATGCGCACCTCTCGCCCCGCAAGTGTGGCAGCCGTCATCACTGCTAGGGTAAACTCCTCCATCGTGACAGCTTGCGAGCAGCTAAAGGTGAAGAGCAGTCCACCACGGGAGATCGCTCTGAGTGCTAATTCGTTTAATCGTCGATACCCTCCCAGCCCTTGCTGCTTATGGTTGCGCTGCTTGACAAAGGCAGGTGGATCCAGGACGATCAGGTCGTAGGCTCCCGTCTCGATCGCAGATAGGTAGTCAAAAGCATCAGCCACGACCGCCTCGTGTCTCTGGAGCGTCTCCGGGTCAGAAGAGAAGTTGATCGCCACACTCTCCTCGCAGAGTGAGATAGCTCGTGCCGAGCTGTCTATCGAGACGACACGCTGGGCACCCCCTCCGAGAGCGTAGACGGAGAAGCCACCCGAGTAGCAGCAGATGTTGAGGACGTTACGACCTCGAGCGTACGACTCGACAAGACGCCGGTTATCACGCTGGTCCACGAAGAAGCCGGTCTTTTGCCCCCGCTCCCAGTCTGGCAAGAAGCTGTAGCCGTACTCCTGCACCGTCCGGTCGTACTCTGCCGAGGGAGCCTTGCCTAGGTAGCCATTTGGCATAATCCAGTCGCTAGGTGTCTGCGCTGGGAGCGTCTCGACAGACTTGTCGTAGACGTAGTGCACGCCTAGCTCTGGCAGCTCGCACAGCACCTCAGCGATCAACTGACGTAGCGGGTAGAGACTCAGCGCATGTATCTGTATTACCGCCACCTCTCGATAGATGTCGATGACTAGCCCTGGTATGAAGTCGCTCTCGCCGTAACACAAGCGCCAGCAGTCTGTCTGCCTACCGTCTTGGCTCTGGAGAAGCGTCTTGCGCAGCTGATGCGCTTGGCTCAGACGTGTGGTAAAAAAGGCACGCCACTCCCCTATCTCCTCCTCGCCGAAGGTCAGCATGCGGACGGCTATCGTCCCGCCCTCGTAGACTCCCTGCCCCAATTGCTGCGAGCCATCGTGGTTGAAGATAGTCACTGTCGATCCTAGCGGTATGCTCTCCTTGGTGCGCTGCAGTGCGCCCGAGAAGACCCATGGATGATGCCGGAGGAGTGGCTCCTCACGGTGAGGCTTGAGGTATAACTGGTACATAGGGGTGGTGGTAGGTTGTAGCTCTTGTGGTAAAGTCTTAGGAAGGCTGCTCAGGGCAGAGCCCGAAGTGGTGCAGCAGTGGCATCGGCTCCGACTCTAGACGATGATAGATGCGGAGACAAGCGTATGCATCTAGCGCAGCGTAGCTCTGCTGAGCAGGCGTTAGCGTAGCCGCCTCCCAGTTGGTCAGCTGGGCACGCTTGCTAATCTTCTCCCCGAAGAGTATCGCATAAATCTTCTGCAGCCCCAAGTCATGGATGCCGTAGGCTGGGGTAAGTCGCTGCAGGTCTACGAAGCCTTGTGGATGTAACTCTGGCGAAAACCTCCTCAACTGTCTCCGATCCCCGCAGAGATCTAGTCCCACCTTGAGTATGTCTTCACGCTCTAGTAGTCCTTGTAGCCGAGGCGGAATGCCTATTTTGTTGATCCTAAAGAGGTAGCAGCAACTCTCGCTCGATAGCTGAACAAGTGCTACAGACTGACGCTCATACTTCTTGAAGACAGGCTTAGACTCCGTGTCCATACCGATTATAGCACATTGCTCTAGAGCTGCTACGGCAGACTCCACTTGCGGGAGCGAGTCCACGACAACGATTTCACCGGTGAAGGTGGCTTTGGCTAGTTTGCCTATCTCCTCTTTAGTAATTGATGACAGCACGATTGTTTACTCTATTATTATTGTATGCTTTCTGTAGCCCAGTGGTCAGTGTCCTCCTCTATCCCCTCGGCATGCTTGTGATAGTGTAGCACGCGCAGGGCGGAGAGGAGCGCATCTCCCAGGTACGTGTCAAAAGCGTATTGCAGTATCGAGAGCGTCGCAACGAGTAGCTCGCCAGCATCCTCTCTAAGCACCAGCAGTGGCGTACCCAGCTCACGGTAGATCAGTACCAAGAGGCGTGAGAGTCGCTCCGGCTGTAGCTCACCATCTTGCGCTATACCCACAGGATAGTGGAGGAAGAGATCTAGTTCCTCGCCCAGTAGCGCACGCACCTGCTCCTCGTAGTAGCTCACCGTCTCATCTGAGATCACCTGCGTGTAGCCCGTGAGCCACTCCTCCAGCTCCTCCGTAGAGGTCGCTGGCATCTGCGATAAGTAGCTAAAGATCTCTGGGAGGTAGCCGTACGTACGCTGTACAAAGTCCGCCCGACTATACTCGGACGCATGCTCTATGAGCGCGCAGTAGTCCTTGCACAGCGTGAGGAAGGCGACGAGCTCCTGCGGATTGCTCTCGGTCGTTTGCTCCATGTTCACTCTAATGGATCAAGGCTTTACTTAGCAAAAGCACCCTCCTGAATCAGGTACTCAGCAATCTGAATAGCATTGAGCGCAGCACCCTTCATAATCTGATCAGCCACGCACCAGAAGGTGACACAGCCTGGCTCGGCGAGGTCAGCCCTCAGGCGACCTACGTAGACTGGCTCCTGCATAGAGCAGTGTAGAGGCATCGGATAGCTACGCTTGGCGGGATCATCCATCAGGAGTAGTCCCTTCTGCTTTGACATTGCCTCGCGTACCTCTTCGACCGTAAGCGGATCAGCGCACTTCACCCAGATAGCCTCGCTGTGAGCACGCAGCACGGGGACGCGTACGCAGGTAGCACTGACGCGTATCTCATCGTCGTGCAGGATCTTGCAGGTCTCATTATACATCTTCATCTCCTCCTTTGTGTAGTCATTGTCCGTAAAGACGTCGATCTGAGGGATGAGATTGTATAGGAGTTGATTGCCAAAAGCCTTCGTCTGTAGTGGCTTGCCCAACGCTTGGTCACGCACCTGCCCCTCCAGCTCTAGCATCGCATCGTGACCCGCACCGCTAGCAGCCTGGTAGGTAGCCACATGCACACGCTCTATCGGGCTCAGCGCGTGGATCGGAGCCAGTGCCACGATCATCTGGATCGTGCTGCAGTTCGGGTTGGCGATGATCCGCTTGGCAGGGTTTAGCGCATCAGCTCCATTGACCTCGGGTACGACGAGTGGCACATCAGGATCCATACGGAAGGCACTCGAATTGTCGATCATCAGAGCACCATGCTTCGTGATCGTACTGGCGAAGTCTAGAGCCGTCTGCCCTCCAGCAGAGACAAAAGCGATGTCAATGTCCTTAAAGTCATCGTTTTGGGCTAGGAGCTTTATCTTGTATTCCTTACCACGGAAAATGATCTCACTGCCGGCACTGCGAGACGAGCCAAAGAGTCGTAGCTCATCAATCGGGAAGTCTCGATGCTCTAAGAGACGTAGGAATTCACGCCCCACAGCTCCACTGGCACCTACTATTGCTATCTTCATATCGTTATCGTTCTGTAAAGTTAGAATTAAGGTCTATACGATCGTAAGCTCAGAGAGTTGTCTCCAGCTTCAGTGCAAAAGTACCCAATCTGCACCAATCGGCAAAAAATACCCTACGCAATTCTGCAAATCCCTAAAGTGCAATTTATAGGGACGACAGCCTGCTAACCGCTATCTGTGAGTCACCATCGAGCACTTCCCTCCTCCACATTGTCCGTATCGGGCTGAGTACATTACACATACGAGTTCCAAAAAGAGTTCCCCTCTTGGAACTTTTTAGTTCCAACGGAGGAACTTTCGAGTTCCAGCGGAGGAACTTTTCGGTTCCAACGGAGGAACTTTTCGGTTCCTAGGTAGGAATTCAAAATTTCCAAGGTAGGAAAAGTAAATTTCCAACGCTGGAAAACTTTCTTTCCAAGGAAGAAAATCGGAAGCACCCTCGGAAGGACTGCCACCACCCACCGAGATGCTTGTCCGACTAGAGGAGACGACGCAGCAGCATCCCCCTGATAAACAAGCGACTAAGTCTAACTATCGAGTCATTCTGCGCGAGGAACGACTGAGATCTTTCGAGCCAAATGTACGTTCGTTAGTCGATTTTTATTACCTTAGCGAGCGAATACCATTTCCGAGTAGTTCCAAACAGTACATGATTTCGACCCAATACAATGCGATGATCACTGCCGTAGGTGCTTACCTACCAGAGGATCGACTGACTAATGCCGACCTAGAGCAGATGGTCGACACCACCGACGAGTGGATTATGACACGTGTAGGCATCAAGGAGCGCCGCATACTCAAGGACAAGAGCCTCGGCGCATCCTACCTAGCTATCCAAGCTGTTCGCCAGATGTTGGAGCGATGGGATATAGACCCGCTCTCCGTGGAGGGTATCATACTAGCGACCAATACGGCCGACTATCACTTCCCCTCGACCTCTTCGATCGTAGCCTTTGAGACTGGTTGCCGACACGCTTTTACCTTTGATATCAACTCGGCCTGCCCGAGCTGGCTCTACGCGCTAGAGACGGGTGCCAACTACATTCGCTCAGGGCAGTATAAGCGACTAATTGTGGTAGCTACGGAGAAGATGTCCGCAGCAATCGACTACACCGACCGCCAGACGAGTCCGCTCTTTGGCGATGGCTCGGGATGCGTCCTCCTGGAGCGTACGGAAGATACTTCGCTAGGCGTGCAGGATGCCCTCTTTAAGACCGACGGCAATGGTCGCTCGCACCTGATCATGAAGTCGGGCGGATCGGCTAGTCCTGCCACGGCGGAGACGGTCGCACGGCGTGAGCACTTTGTCTATCAGGAGGGGCAGCATGTCTTTAAGAATGCGGTCCTCGACATGGCTCGCGTGAGTCGTGAGGTGATGAAGCGCAATCATCTGACCAACGACGATGTCGCTTGGGTCGTACCTCACCAAGCTAATATGCGTATCATCCAGGCGGTCTCGGAGTACACCGATGTGCCGATGGACAAGGTGATGGTCACCATTCAGAAGTATGGCAATATATCCTCCGCGACGATACCTATCTGCCTTTGGGAGTATGAGTCTAAGCTCAAGAAGGGCGACAAGCTCATTCTAAGCTCCTTTGGTGCAGGATACACGTGGGGAGCAGTCTATCTAGTTTGGGGCTATGACGGAGCTACAGCACCTCGCCGGTAAACCCTTGCCAGAGGGCTACAAGAGCGGCTTCGTGAGCATCGTCGGCAACCCCAATGTGGGTAAGTCGACGCTGATGAACTACCTGGTCGGAGAGCGCATCTCGATTATCACGAGCAAGGCGCAGACGACGCGGCACCGCATCCTGGGCATCGTCAATAGCGAACAGATGCAGGTGGTCTATAGTGATACGCCTGGTGTGCTACAGCCTAGCTACAAGTTGCAGGAGCGCATGCGTGCTTACTCGGAGCAGGCTCTAGAGGATGCCGACCTGCTACTCTACGTCACCGACACGATGGAGGAGCGCGACAAGCATCACGACTTCGTGGAGCGTGTGCAGCGACTCTCCTGCCCGATTATCATTGTCATTAATAAGGTAGACCTGACTGACCAGAAGCATCTGGAGGAGCTGGTCGACTACTGGCACGGCATCATCCCACAGGCGGAGATTATTCCCGTATCGGCTCTGAGGCAGTTTAACCTAGCTCCGCTCAAGAAGCGCATCGAGGAGCTACTCCCCGTGTCGCCGCCTTACTTCGAGCAGGACGCTCTGACCGATCGGCCAGCACGCTTCTTCGTCTCGGAGATCATCCGCGAGAAGGCTCTCCAGTACTATCACCAAGAGGTGCCATACGCCGTGGAGGTCGTCGTGGAGGAGTTTGTCGAGAGTCCCGACCGGATCGACATGCGCTGCGTAATCCTCGTGGAGCGTGAGTCGCAAAAAGGGATCATCATCGGGCACAAAGGCTCCGCTATCAAGCGTCTCGGCATCTCCGCACGAAAGGATCTAGAGCGATTCTTTGACAAGCATATCCACCTGACACTATTAGTCCGTGTGGATAAGGATTGGCGTCAGAGCGATCAAGCATTGACACAGTTCGGCTATGACATCTAGCCGCTGAGCTGCTTTTTTGACGCACCTATTTATATACTAAGCAGACTGACATAGTCTATAAGAGATATCAAGCTATGAGTAATCTAGTAGCCATCGTAGGACGCCCCAACGTGGGCAAGAGTACCCTCTTCAACCGTCTGACCCGCTCCCGCCAAGCAATCGTCACTGAGGAGGCGGGTACGACACGTGACCGACAGTACGGCCACGTCACTTGGTGCGAGCGTACCTTTTCGATTGTAGACACGGGCGGATGGGTCTTGCGCAGCGATGATGTCTTCGAGGAGGAGATCAATAAGCAGGTGCGCATAGCAGTCGAAGAGGCTGACCTGATCCTCTTTGTCGTGGACATACTCAACGGTGTGACCGATCTAGACGACGAGATAGCTCTGATGCTCCGACAGACCAACAAGCCGGTCATACTGGTGGCCAACAAGGCGGACAACTTCACCCAGCACAACGACGCGGCGGAGTTTTACTCCCTAGGCATTGGCGACCCCTACCCTATCTCTGCGATCAACGGCTCCTCGACGGGCGATCTCCTAGACCATATCTTAGAGCTACTCCCTAAGGAGGGCAATCATGAGCCTCTCCTCGAGCTGCCTCGCTTTGCGATCGTGGGCAGACCGAATGCGGGTAAGTCTTCGCTCCTGAACGCTCTCATCGGCGAGGAGCGCAACATCGTCACCGACCGCTCGGGCACGACGCGTGACAGCATCTTTGCGGAGTACGATAAGTTCAACCAGCACTTCTACCTCGTTGATACAGCGGGCATCCGCAAGAAAGGTAAGGTCAACGAAGACCTCGAGTACTACTCGGTGATCCGTGCCATCCGTGCTATCGAAAATGCCGATGTGTGCATCATGCTGATCGATGCTACGAGAGGTATAGAGGCTCAAGACGCCAACATCTTTCGGGTGATCCAGCGCAACAACAAGGGGCTGGTCGTCTGCGTCAATAAGTGGGACCTCGTCGAGGACAAGAGCATGCCCGTGCAGCGTACTATGGAGGAGGCGATCCGTGCGCGGTTTGCCCCCTTTACCGACTTCCCCATCCTCTTTATCTCAGCGCTCAATAAGCAGCGCATCCTGAAGGTGATCGAGACGGCGCAGCATGTCTACGATATGCGCTCGACACGCATCCCGACGCACCAGCTCAACCAAGTGCTACTCCCACTCATCGAGAAGACTCCACCACCCTCCATCAAGGGTAAGTACATCAAGATCAAATTCGTACAGCAGCTCCCCACGGCGGTCCCGTCTTTTGCTTTTTATGCGAACCTGCCCCAATGGGTACGCGAGCCGTACAAGCGTTTTCTCGAAAATCAAATTCGTAAGAACTGGGACTTCTGCGGTACTCCCATCAACATCTTCCTCAGAGAGAAGTAACCCTCCTCTTCACCACCTACTATAAACATGGAGCAAGCAATAACTGCGTCAGATCATATTAAAAGATATCTCATCATTCCCTCCGGAGGGTCGGGCGTTCGTATGGGAGCTGACCTGCCCAAGCAATACATCAAGCTGGGAGGCAAAACAATCCTCCAGCACACCATAGAGGCTCTGGCTAAGCATGTGGACTACATCGTCCTCGGCATATCGTACGACTACCGTATCATCGTCGAGGATATGCTCCAGACGATGGGGCTTGCCGATCGTGTCTATCTAACTGTCGCTGGGAAGAGACGCTTTGACACTGTCCAGAGAGCTCTGCGTGTCGTACCCGACGGAGCACTCGTCGGTATACATGATGCGGTACGACCCTTTGTCTCTAGCAAGGTGGTGGACAAATGCTACGAGGAGGCGCAGCGAGTGGGAGCTGCTGTACCTGTCCTAGAGCTCACAGAGAGCTTACGCTATTTACCCGATGAGGGCGAGCAGCAACCTTCGCAAGCTGTAGATCGCAGCGTCTACCGCTTAGTGCGTACGCCACAGGTCTTCTGGTCCGAGCGCATCAAGGAGGCTTACCAGCAGCCCTTTCAGGAGAGCTTTACCGACGACTGCTCCGTCTATGATCAGCTCTACAGCGACCTCGCCTTAGTGCCTGACACTACGGAGAATATCAAGATCACCACACCCGACCAGCTTTACTGGGGCGAGCATATCCTGACCACTTCTCGCCAAGAGCGTCTACGCCTCACCGAGAGACTTCTCTCGAGTAGATAGGCCGTTTCCTCTCTCTGTCCACACTGCTATGAGCTTCCTGACCACACCCCTAGCAGATCTCCCTGGACTGGGTCCCAAGCGGGCGCAGCTAATAGCCGAAGAGCTGGATCTACACACCTATCGGGATCTGCTCTACTACATCCCTTACCGCTATGCTGACCGTCGGGTCATCTATCCCATAGGGGCACTCACACCCTCTATGTCGGAGATACAGGTCGAGGGGATCTTACAGCCCTTTAGCGCACCCTCGCTGGGACGCAAGAGCAACCTCTCGGCACGCCTTATGGACGACACGGGCGAGTTACTATTGGTTTGGTTCAAAGGGCACAACTACATACAGCGTGCGCTCACCCCGGGCTGCAAATATATCGTCTACGGCAAGCTACAGCTCTTCAACAATCAGCTGCAGATCACACATCCAGAGATCAAACCTGCAGACAAGCCAAGTCCATCCGTCGGCGGGTACCAACCGATCTACCGAACCACCGAGCGACTCAAGCGTGCCCGCATCGACTCCGCTTTCTTAGGGCGCTACATAGACCAGCTCCTCCAGAGCCCTTACTTCTCCATCCCCGAGACGCTCTCTGAGCCTCTCATAGCGCACCGTCATCTAGCACCTCTCCAGACGGCTATCAGGTGGATCCATCACCCGCAGAGTGTCGAGCAGGCGCAGGTGGCTAAGTTCAGACTGAAGTACGACGAACTCTTTTACCTCAACCTCTACCTGCGTCGCCTAGCCGTCATGCAGCGCATGCGCTACGAGGGCTACCGCTTAGATCAGGTGGGCAAGCTCTTCAACGGCCTATACTACGCACTCCCCTACGACCTCACAGGAGCGCAAAAGCGAGTCCTCCGTGAGATACGTCGGGACACCAACTCAGGCGCACAGATGAATCGTCTCATACAGGGAGACGTGGGCAGTGGCAAGACCCTCGTCGCACTCTTTGCTATGCTCCTAGCCGTAGACAATGGCTACCAAGCCTGCATGCTCGCCCCCACGGAGATCCTAGCGCAGCAGCACTACGAGACCATCTCCGAGTTCGTCGAGGGGCTCGATGTCTCCATAGCACTCCTCACAGGGAGCAGCAAGACGCGAGAGCGACGTGAGACCCTGTCCGCCCTAGCCGATGGTAGCCTTTCCATCTTGATCGGCACGCACGCTATATTAGAAGAGCGAGTCGCCTTTCGCAAGCTCGGCATGGCCGTCATCGATGAGCAGCACCGCTTTGGCGTAGCCCAGCGCTCCAAGCTCTGGGGAAAGAACGTGCTGACCCTTCCCCACATCCTCGTCATGAGTGCCACCCCGATACCCCGCACCCTAGCCATGACTATGTATGGTGACCTCGATGTCTCGGTCATAGACGAGATGCCCCCTGGGCGCAAACCGATCACGACCGTCCAGATAGCAGAAAAGAAGAAAGAAACACTCTACAACCTCATCAACGAAACAATCAATCGTGGACAGCAGATCTACGTTGTCTTTCCTATGATCGAAGGAACGGAGGAGTCTGACTTTGCCAATCTAGAGGTAGGCTACAAGGAGTACGTAGAGCACTTTGGCGAAGAGCGAGTCGTCTACGTTCACGGACGACTCAGCGCCGAGGACAAGGCGGAGCAGATGGAGCGTTTTGCCTCGGGAGAGGTGCCGATACTCCTTGCCACGACGGTCATCGAGGTGGGGGTCAACGTGCCAAACGCTACGGTCATGGTGATCAACGATGCGCAGCGCTTCGGACTGGCACAGCTACATCAGCTGCGGGGACGTGTAGGGCGTGGTGGCGACAAGAGCTACTGCATCCTCGTCACGCCCGACGACCTGCAGGGCGATGCCAAGCAACGTATCGACACGATGGTTGCCACGCAAGACGGATTCAAGATAGCGGAAGAGGATATGCGCCTACGCGGCTTCGGACAGATGGAGGGGACACGACAGAGCGGTACTCTAGCGGGCATCAGAATAGCCGACCCCGTGGCCGACTACAACCTCCTCGCCCTCACACGAGTAGACGTCAACTACCTCCTCGACTACAGTCCGCTCCTCGACAAGCCCGACACAGAGCTCTACCGCATCAACCTCGAGCGCATCCACCCCAACGCCCACCACTGGGGACAAATCAGCTAATCCCCCTTCTCACTCCCTTTCTCACTCCCCTTCCAAAGTCCTTGGGATGCCAACCGTTGGCTCCCAGCCCCTAGTCAATGAGCCTTTGCAAAGGCAACACAGCAGACTACAGAGCGGGATGGGTTGCAATTGCTCTGCCCTGGCTTTTTAATAAGTCTCGAGTTGCTGAACTGCAAAAGGTATCTGACAATGATGTGCCTATATATAATATAGGAGTGTCGAACAGATATAGCCTGCATCACAACGAATATCGACTTGTATGGAAGTACGGCCAGTATCTAGCGAGAGGGCTTCAGTTTTCACAGGCGGGCTACTCGTCCCTGATCGTCTCCGATCTCTAACCTCGAATTCTTTTAATCTTCTAGATTCGATAGTTATTGCATTTGTGTTATTTTTTTCTTACCTTAGCTGGCGAAGGGATTCTTCAAGGCGGGAGTACTCGTTCGGAGGGGCCCTCGATGAGACGACAATCTCACCACGTGATCACATACTAACTAATCAATAATAGACTATGAAAAAACTTCTTTCAGCTATCCTATTTGCAGCGCTCCTGGTCGTAGGACTAGGATCTTGCGAGAGAGAGTGCAGTAACGTTCTGCCTGAACCTACGGCTCTGACCCTGAACCCCTCAACGGTTGCCCTCAAGGTGGGTGCTACACAGCAGCTCACAGCCACTGTAGAGCCTACAGATCAGACCTACACTGTCACTTTCACTAGCGACAATGAGAAGGTTGCGACGGTCAATGACAAGGGACTCGTCACAGCTGTCGCCGAGGGTACTGCCAATATCACCGCTAGCGTGGGCAACCTTACAGCGAAGAGCGTCGTCACGGTATCTAACTCAGCACCCGATGTGACGCTAACGGTTAAGACACCTACGCTAACGATTGAGAAGGGCAAGACAGCTCAGATTGACTACACCGTCACACCTGCTGATACGCCCGTCACCTTCACAAGTGATAAGACCGACATCGCTACCGTCGATGCTCAGGGAGTCGTCACAGCCGTTGCTGCTGGTAGCGCAACGATCACAGTTGCTGCTGCTGGTCAGGAGGCTCAGGTTGCAGTCACCGTAACAGATAATGGTGGTGGTGCTGTAACTGAGGGTAATGAGCTACCGCTGCTCATGTTTGAAGCCGAGACGGACGACAATGGTGTCGTAACTCAAGCGGTTCTCGATCACGAGGCCAAGGTTGGTCGTACGGCACAGCCCTTCAAGATTTGGGATCAAGGCCCGTTCCCCGGCGGTTTTGTCAATAAGGATCTAACGATCGTGGGTGCTATGTACGGACTTAATTTCCCAAGCACTAAGCAATACGTGATCCCCGCCTTTAGTAAGGAGACGTTCGCAGACTGTCCTAAGACGATGGCTATGCTTAAGGAGTATGGATTTACAACGTTTGAGGAGGGTAAATACACTGACAATACACCTTTCAAGAAAAGTGTATGCGACAACGATCCTACGATCACTGTAACCCTCTCTGACGATCCTAACGCCGAGCTCGGCTCTACACTGACGCTTCTATTCACGAAGCCTATGCCTAAGCAGGATATTGAGATAGCACATGCTATCCTGCCTGGTGCTAAGGACTTCCCAGACTATGCTGCACTCATGACAAAGGATATGGCTAAGATCAAGGCGTTTGAAACAACTCTTGGCCTCCGCGATTACAGTGCTGAGAATAGCAAAGAGGACAAAACCAACTTGATATTCTTGACTAAGGAAGCTTCCTTAGCATCGACCAACTTTTCACTGGTATACTACATTTGCACACCTAGTGAAGGTACTCCATTCATCAATAGTGTTGTCAACTGCATCAAGAATGCCAATGACTTCGAAGATCCTAAGCTCAAGGAGTGGTTCACTGCCAATGGCTATGGCAAGAACTTTGAGGCTAGTGCTGCTGGTGGCTATGCAGTAGGCTACGATGCTACAGGCAAGATTCTAGCTCAGGTCTTCATCAACGATAAGGGTACCGCAGCTATGCTCCAGATCTTTGAGGACACGGAGGCACAATCAGCTGCTCAGATGCGTAGTCTAGGTATGAAGCAGTACAATAGGATGAAGTTCCTCACTAAGACTAAGCATCGCAAGCTACAGCAGTTGCGTCGTCGCTAAGCTGATAAGAGACCATCGCTCAGTAGCGATGTAGTCACTAGCTAGCGCAAGCTACACACGAGGAGCACCATACAGCATCTAGACTGTATGGTGCTCCTCTCTTTGGTCTGTATGGAGACTGTTGCAAAAGCCAACAGTCTCACAATCTTGCCTGCAAGATTGTCCAGACTTTGCAGAAAGGATGAAGCGCAAGGCGCTGAGGGTGAGGTCTGAAGGGAGCATACATCCGTATGTGACCGAAGCCGAATCCCGAAAGCAACACAGCGATTCGCCTTTATGCAACAGTCTCAAGGCCGCTATACCCTAGACGCTGCAGCCAGCTCTCTCCCAGCACCTCAAAGTAGTACCTAGCCAGTATGCTTGAAGCGTCTTCAAACTAACGGTATTTTCAAGTGTACTTGAAAATACCTACATTTGCAGAAGAATTTCAAGTACACCTGACATGCTTGCGCCAATAAGGAAATACAACTTTTGGGATGAGAACCCTATAGACTTAGGGTATCCACGCACATTCTACACAGATAAGATAGGGCAATACATTGACAACCAACTAATCAAAGTATTGGTAGGTCAGCGACGTGCGGGAAAAAGCTATATCCTAAGGCAAATAGCCTCACAACTCATCTCTAGTGGCACCCCTCCCCACAATATCCTTTATATCAATAAGGAGTACCTTGAATTTTCAGATATACATAACTATCAAGACCTTGAGGAGCTCTTTCAGCAGTATAAGAAGGAACTCAATCCGCAGGGCAAAGTATTCCTTTTCATCGATGAGATACAGGGCATTGAAGGGTGGGAACGATTTGTCAACTCACATGCTCAAGACTATGCCGAGTCCTGTGCGGTATTTATCAGTGGCTCCAACTCTAGTCTGCTATCTGGTGAACTGGCGACGCTACTATCGGGAAGGTATGTAGCGTTTGAGATACTCCCCTTTAGTTTTTCAGAGTTCTGTGGCATCACTCAGAAAGAGCCTACTAGAGAGAGCTACATAGACTTCCTTCAAACTGGAGCCCTGCCAGAGCTTTTCAACCTCCCCAATGATGAGATGAAGCAAAACTACGTCTCTTCAATCAAGGACACTGTCATGCTTCATGACATTGTCGCTAGGTATAAGGTAAAGGATGTCAAGCTCCTAGACGACCTCTTTGTGTATCTAGTCAATAACGCCTCCAACATTATCTCCATCGCCAACATCGTCAACTTCTTTAAGTCTCGAAATAGGAAAACCAACTACGAGACGCTCTCCAACTATATCTCCCATCTCGAGAGTACTTTCCTCGTGCATAAGGTAGAGAGATATAATATCAAGGGCAAGGAGACTATTTCGGCCAATAACAAGTACTATTTAAATGATTTGTGCTACCACAATTACCTCTATTCTGGATTTGGCTATGGAATGGGGTACTTATTGGAGAATGCTGTCTATTTAAGCCTTAGACGAGCTGGATATCAAATCTATGTAGGCACAAATAAAGAGGCTGAGGTAGACTTTGTCGCTATCAAAGGTAGCAAGAGGTTATATTTCCAAGTCTCGCTACAACTAACGGAGCAAGAGACAATAGAGCGAGAGTACCGCTCTCTTCTGTCGATAGAAGACAACTTCAAGAAGTATGTGGTTAGTTTGGATGATTTCAAGCTTCCAACAAATGAAGGGATTGACCATGTCTCGGCGTGGGAACTTGACACAATTCTGTAACCTACCAAGCCCAGCCTAATTACCGCCAGACTGAGTACTTCCAAAATTTGCGAGGATTCGGATCTCTCCCGAGGGAATCCCCAATAGCTACGTGGGAAACAAAAAGTCTTCACGTAGGCGAGAAATAAAACTTCGGAAGAATGAAATGAAACTTCGGAAGAATGAAATCATAAGTCCGAAGAATTTTCCTGCGCCTCACTGGATAATCAGAGATCTCTAGCAGGGAATTTTCGATTTCCCTCCATAGAGAGGTGGATGAACACATTATAATAATGTGTCCGCCCTGCTCTCTAATCTCTAGCCTCTAATCTCTATTTACATATCTTTACGGGGAAATTCGTCCGATACCCTACTTTCTCGAATATCCACGTGGAAAATCTCAAATCTCCACGTGGATATTTTTTA